>NZ_JAMBPS010000001.1:0-445493 GCF_024206515.1 Paraburkholderia sp. CNPSo 3281
CGGCTCGTTCAGGCGCAGATCCGTCGTGACGACCGCGGGCAGCGTGAGCGACAGCGTTTCCGCGCCGCCATCCACTTCGCGCGACACCGTAGCCTTGCCGTCTGCAACCACGACCTTCGAAGCAAACGTAGCCTGCGGGAGGTTCGCCAGCGCGGCGAGCATCTGGCCAGTCTGGTTCGAATCGTCGTCGATGGCCTGCTTGCCGAGAATCACCAGTTGCGGCTGTTCCTTGTCGACGAGCGCCTTCAGGAGCTTGGCCACAGCCAGCGGCTGCAGGTCTTCGTTCGACTCGATCAGGATCGCGCGATCCGCGCCGATGGCCAGCGCCGTGCGCAGCGTTTCCTGCGCTTGCGTGACGCCCGCGGACACCGCGATGACTTCCGTCGCCACGCCCGCTTCCCTCAGACGCACCGCTTCTTCCACGGCGATTTCGTCGAACGGGTTCATCGACATCTTCACGTTGGCGATGTCGACGCCCGTGCCATCCGACTTCACACGAACCTTCACGTTGTAATCGACTACGCGTTTGACTGGCACAAGGACTTTCATTCACATGCTCCGAAGTTACGAATACGTCAACCTGGCGGACATTATAGCGATAGCCCTGTCGGGCCGATCTGCCACCAGCAATTTTCACGAACCACCGCTGCCGCACCCCGGTCGTCGGTAGCGAACGATCGTGCGATTTTACGGTGGAAAAAACCCGGGCATCAAGCCCGGGCGCCGAAAAATATCTCTAATTTCACGGCATCGAGCTGTCTACCAGGAGGTAATGACCGCCCCGCCGAACGTCGTTTCGATGTACCGCTTCACTTCCGGCGAGTGGTACGCGGCGACCAGCTTCGCCACCCAGGGCTTGTTGCTGTCGGCCTCGCGGATCGCGAGGATATTCACGTACGGCCCCTTCGGGTCTTCGATTGCGATCGTGTCCTGTTTCGGCTTCAGGCCCGCCTGCATGGCGAAGTTCGTATTGATCGCCGCGGCGTCCACGTCGTCGAGCGAACGCGGAATCTGCGCCGCGTCGAGCTCGACGATTTTCAGCTTCCTGGGGTTTTCCACGATGTCGAGCGGCGTCGCTTTCAACCCGGCGTCGGCGCGCAACTTGATGAGCCCCTGGCTCTGCAGCAGCAGCAAGGCACGACCGCCATTCGTCGGATCATTCGGCACCGCGATGCGGGCGCCAGGCTTCAGTTCGGCGAGCGATTTGATCTTCTTCGAGTAGATGCCCATCGGGAACGTCACCGTGTCCGCGATCTTGATGAGCTTGTAGCCGCGATCCTTCACCTGCGCGTCGAGATACGGCGCGTGCTGGTAGCTGTTGGCGTCGAGGTCGCCTCCCGCGAGCGCTGCATTCGGCTGCACGTAGTCGGAGAACTCGATGATCTTGATGTTCAGGCCGTTCTTCGCGGCCACACTCTTCACGACTTCCATCACCTGCTCGTGCGGGCCGCCCGTCACGCCCACCTTGATGGTTTCGTCCGCGTGCGCAGCAAGCGGTGCGATGAGCGAAGCCGCGCCAAGCGCCGCGACGAGCCGGATCATGAAACGACGTTGCATACCCAACCTTTGCCTTGTGTAGTGGTGTTGATCGAAAAACTGCCTGTTTTAAGGCTTATTTATGGCTCAGGCGGCGCACGAGCCAGTCGCCGAACGACTGCACGAGTTGCACGAACACGATCAGGATCACGACCACGATCAGCATGACTTCGGGTTCGAAGCGCTGATAGCCGTAGCGGATGCCAAGGTCGCCCAGACCGCCGCCGCCGATCGCGCCAGCCATCGCCGAATAGCCGACGAGCGAGATGAACGTGATGGTAAGCCCGGCCACCACGCCCGGCAGCGACTCGGGCAGCAGCACCTTGAAGACGATCTGGCTCGTGCTCGCACCCATGGCCTGGGCGGCTTCGATCAGGCCGCGATCGACTTCGCGCAGCGCCGTTTCGACGAGCCGCGCGATGAACGGCGCAGCGGCAATGGTGAGCGGCACGATGGCGGCCGCCGTGCCGATCGACGAGCCGACCACGAGACGTGTGAACGGAATCACCGCGACGAGCAGGATGATGAACGGCGTGGAACGCACGGCATTGACGATCACGCCCATCACGCGATTCGCGGCGATGTTCTGCAGCACGCCGTTGCGGTCGGTGAGATAGAGCAGCACGCCGAGCGGCAGGCCGAAGGCCGCGCCCACGAGCCCCGAGATGCCGACCATGACGAGCGTCTCCCAGAACGACTGGACGAACATGTCGAACATTTCATTCCACATGGGACAGCTCCTCCACCACGACACCTTGTTCGCGCAGCCACGCCATGGCCTGCGCCACCTTCACCGGATCGCCGCCCGCGAGCACCGCGAGCGAGCCGAACGCCTGGCCCTGGATCTCGTCGATCTGGCCGTGCAGGATGTTGAAATCGAGTTCGAAGCGGCGAATCGTCTCCGAGAGAACCGGCTGGTCGACGCCCGTGCCCTTGAACGCGAGGCGCAGCAAGTGGCCGCTGCCCTTCGCGAGATGCTCGGCCACGCGCACCTTGAGCGCGGGCGGCAACTCCTGGGCGATCACGTCGCCGAGCAGCGCGCGCGTGACTTCGTGGCGCGGCTGCAGGAACACGTCGATCACGGGGCCGCTTTCCACCACGCGGCCCGCATCGAGCACGGCCACGCGGTCGCAAACCTGTTTGATCACTTCCATCTGGTGCGTGATCATCACGATGGTCAGGTTCAGTTCGCGATTGATCTTGCGCAGCAGGTCGAGAATCGCGCGCGTGGTTTCAGGGTCGAGCGCCGAGGTCGCTTCATCCGAAAGCAGCACCTTCGGCTTGCTCGCGAGCGCGCGCGCAATCCCCACGCGCTGCTTCTGGCCGCCGCTGATCTGCGAGGGATAGCGGTCTTTCTGCGCGGTGAGGCCGACGAGTTCGAGCAGCGGCAGCACCGTCGCTTCGATCTCGGCGCGCTTCACGCCGGCGAGTTCGAGCGGCAGCGCGACGTTGTCGAACACCGTGCGCGACGACAGCAGGTTGAAGTGCTGAAAAATCATGCCGATCTCGCGGCGCGCTTCGCGCAGGTCGGCCGACGAGAGCGACGTGAGCGTGCGCCCGTTGACGACGATGTCGCCTTCGGTGGGCCGCGTGAGCAGGTTCAGGGTGCGCACGAGCGTGCTCTTGCCTGCGCCGCTGCGCCCAATGATGCCGAACACTTCGCCCGGCGGAATCGTCAGATTGACGTTGTGCAGCGCCTCGATCCAGCCTTGTGGGCCGGCGAAGCGCTGGGACACGTTTCGAATTTCGATCATGGAAAAAAGCAAAACGGCGGGTGTGCCGCGCGCCGCTCGCGCAGGCCGCCCCTTTCGGGTAGCGGAAAACGCGTCGCGCCGGCAGACAGCCGCCGTTTGATGGACTGGATTTAGCTCGCCATTTTACCCTGGCACGCAAAATTCCTTTTAATAATCAATTTCGATAATTTCATAACTGGATTGCATTAGAGGGTTCTGGCAGCGCGTGGCCGCCCGCGCGGCCGCTACACTGCTGCCGACAGACTGATACCGAAAACGAACCGCCACGACCTGCCACGAATCGCCCAAACAGGGAGCGAGATGGAGACCAGTCAGAACATCGCCATGGCGCAAGCCGCCGAACCCGTCGGGCAAGCGACGCTGCCTACACGCGACGGCGTCGAACTGCCGCTCTACGTCTGGCGCGCGAGCGCGCCGCCGCGCGCGGCCATCGCGCTGGTTCATGGCCTGGCGGAACACGCGGGCCGCTATGCAGCGCTTGCCGCGCGGCTGAACGGCGCGGGCATCGATGTCTACGCAATCGATCTGCGCGGTCACGGGCATGCCCCCGGCCGCCGCACCTGGGTTGCGCACTTCGACGAATATCTCGACGACGCCGAGGCGCTCCTCGCCCACGCGAGCGCGCAATGCGCCGCACAGGGCATACCGCTCTTCCTGATGGGACACAGCATGGGCGGCGCAATCGCTGCGCTCTACGCCGTCGAGCGCCTGCGGCAATCGCGCGTGCCGCTCGCGGGCCTGCTGCTCTCGAGCGCGGCGCTCGCGCCGGGCCGCGACGTGCCCGCGTGGAAAATCGCCGCGAGCCGCGTGATCAGCGCGATCTGGCCGACCTTTCCGGCCATGAAGATCGACGCAGCGCTGCTCGCGCGCGTGCGCGACGTCGTCGAAGCCAATCGCGCCGATCCGCTCGTGCATCACGGCGCGATTCCCGCCCGCACGGGAGCGCAATTGCTGGAAGCGATGAAGCGCATCGAGGCGGGACGCGCGCAACTGCGGCTACCCGTGCTGATCTGGCATGGCACCGAGGACAAGCTCACCGAGCCCGAAGGCAGCCGCGCATTCGGCGCGAACGTGGGATCGACCGATCGCACGCTCACGCTTTATGAAGGCAGCTACCACGAAACGCTCAACGACCTCGATCGGGAGCGCGTGATTGGCGCGCTGATCGACTGGATCGACCGGCACGTCTGACCGGCCACGCGCGTCACTTCGCGCTGCGTTTCTCGATGAACGCCTGCACGCCGTCGAGCGCGGGGTCGGTCATCATGTTGCAGGCCATGGTCTGCCCGGCCAGTTGATACGCGGCATCGATGCCCATTTCGAGCTGCCGGTAGAAGAGCCCCTTGCCTGCCGCGACCGCCTCGCGCGGCTTCGCGCAGATGCTCGCGGCCAGTGCGGTCACGGCGGCGTCGAGTTCGTCGGCGGGTACCACGCGGTTCACGAGGCCTTCGCGCAACGCCTTCTCCGCGTCGATGAATTCGCCCGTCATCAGCATCTCGAAGGCCGCCTTGCGCGAGACGTTGCGCGAGAGCGGCACAGCGGGCGTCGAGCAAAAGAGCCCGAGATTGATGCCCGATACCGCAAAGCGCGCCGAGTCCGCCGCCACCGCCAGATCGCACATCGCGACGAGCTGGCAGCCCGCCGCCGTCGCCACGCCCTGCACGCGCGCAATGACGGGCTGCGGCATCTTTTGAATCGCGAGCATCATCTTCGAGCAGCGCTCGAACAGCTTCGCGTAGTACTCGTGCGACGGCGCCGCGCGCATTTCCCGAAGATCGTGGCCGGCACAGAACGCGCGCCCCGCCGCTGCGATCACGACTACGCGCGCGTCGGATTGCGCCAGCGCGGCGAGTTCGCCCTGCAAGGCATCGATGAGCGCTTCGGAAAGCGCGTTGAACGCATGCGGGCGGTTCAGCGTGAGGCACACGACGCCCGGCACGCCATACGCGTCGCGTGTGACTTCGACGAGCGACGGTGATGAAGAGGGAATGGCACTCACGTTGCGCGTCTCCTTCGTTCGAATGTGTGCGATGCGGGTCCGCGCTCAAGGCCGCGCAGGCCGCCTAGATATCCGCCAGCACGCGCAGATGCGCCACCACGCTGCGGCCAAGCGCCGAGAGGTTATAGCCGCCTTCGAGGCTGCTCACGATGCGCCCATTCGCATAGCGGCCCGCGATCTCGCGAATCTGCTCCGTGATCCATGCGAAGTCGTCTTCCACGAGGCCCATGTTGCCGAGGTCGTCTTCGCGATGGGCGTCGAAGCCCGCCGAGACGAACACCATCTCCGGCTTGAACTCGTGCAGCCGCGGCAGCCACATGATGTCGATGGCCTCACGCACTTCCATGCCTTTCGTGCGCGCCGCGATCGGCAGATTGACCATGTTCGGCGCCGGATTCTCGGCCCCCGAATACGGATAGAACGGATGCTGAAAGAAACTGCACATCAGCACGCGCGAGTCGCCCGCGAACGCCGCCTCAGTGCCATTGCCGTGGTGCACGTCGAAATCGACGATCGCGACGCGCTCCAGGCCATGGACTTCGAGTGCATGGCGCGCCGCGATCGCGATGTTGTTGAAGAAGCAAAAGCCCATCGCGCGCGCGGGTTCCGCGTGATGGCCGGGCGGGCGCACGCTGCAGAACGCGTTCTCGTAGCGCCCGGCGAGCACCGCGTCGGTGGCCGCAATCGCCGCGCCCGCCGCGCGCAGCGCCGCCTGCCACGTGTGCGGATTCATCAGCGTGTCGGGGTCGATGCTCGCGTAGCCTTCCTTGGGCGCCGTGTTGCGGATGAAGTCGATGTGCGCCTGGGTATGCACGCGCAAGAGGTCCGCCTCGGTCGCGAGCGGCGCCGATTCGTCGCGCTCGATCAGCGCGTCGATGCGGCTCGCGATCAGCTGGTCTTCGATGGCCTGCAGACGCGCGGGGCATTCAGGATGCCATTCGCCCATCTCGTGCAGCAGAAAATCGGGGTGAGAGAAGAAACCGGTCGTCATGAGTCGCACTCGCCGCGGGCTTCGCGCACGCGCGCGGCCGCGGGTCTCCTTCTGTCTATTGTCTGGCGGCGCGCCGGCTGGCACGCGAACAGACACCACGTTACCACAGCGACCTGGTGCTCACGCGCCGCGCCGGCGCGCAGCGTCCCAATTCCCAGAAGGCGCTCGGTTATACTGCCCGGGTTCTTCCTGGACCGCTCTCCCCCTCTCGCTCTCATGACGCTCAAGACCGCTCTGTCCGCCTCCAGCCGCCCACGTCGCACGACCCTCGCCCTCGCGCTTTGCGTCGCGGCGTCGTTGTGCACCGGCGCGGCGCGCGCGCAAACTGCCGCGCCGAAATCGCGACAGACGCCGCTCACGCTTGCGCAGGCGCAGCCGCAAACGCCGACGCAGGGCCAGACGTTCGAAGAGGAAATCGTCCCGCAGCGCTACGCGAACAATCCGGACGTCGACGGCTTCATCAACGACATGGTGGCGCGCTACGACTTCGACCCCACCGCACTGCATGCGCTTTTCGCGAGCGCGAGTTATTCGGCGACGGCGGTGAAGCTTGTCACGCCCTCGCCCGTTCCGGGCGTGAAGAACTGGCGCGCGTATCAGGCGCGCTTCCTCGACCCCGTGCGCATCAATGCGGGCGTGAGCTTCTGGCGCGCGAACCAGGCCACGCTGCAGCGCGCGTCGGAAGAGTTTGGCGTGCCGCCCGAGGTGATCGTGGGCATCATCGGCGTGGAGACGATCTACGGCCGCTACATGGGCAACTTCCGCGCACTCGATGCGCTCACCACGCTCGCCTTCGATTATCCGAACACGCCGAACCGCGCCGAGCGCATGGCGACGTTCCGCAAGAATCTCGAGGACTACCTCGTGTGGACGCGCGACGCGCAGATCGATCCGTCGTCGGTGCTCGGCTCGTACACGGGCGCGATCGGCATTCCGCAGTTCCTGCCGAGCAGCATCGTGCAGTACGCGGTGGACTACGAAGGCAACAATCACATCGACCTGCGCGCGAGCACGGCCGACGCGATCGGCAGCGTGGCGAACTATCTGCGGCAGAACGGCTGGGAATCGGGGCGGCCCGTGGTATGGAATATCGCCACCGATGCGGGCAGCCTCGGCATCGCCCAGGCCGGCGCCGACGGCAAGCCCGAACCGCGCTGGCCGCTGAGCCAGTTGCTGCGCTCGGGCCTCGTGCTCGACCAGCCGGACGTGGATATCGCCGCCGAGGCTGGCACACCTGTCACGGTGATCGACCTGCCTTCGCCTGGCCGCGGCACGGAGTACAAGCTCGGGCTCAAGAACTTTTATGTGCTGACGCGCTATAACCGCAGCTTCTTCTACGCGCTCGCGGTGTATCAGCTGGGCATGCGCGTGAAGGCGCAGATGCTGGCGACGCAGCCGGGCGTGGGTGTGGGCCCGGCGAACGGAAATGGTGGAAATGGCGGCAACGGCGGCATCAATGGCGGCAACGGAAATGGCAACGGCAACGGGATGAACAGTGCCCCGAATGGTACGGGCACGACGCCACCCGCACAGCAAGACTGATTTCAGCGGTACAAAGCAAAACGGCCTTTGGAAACACCGAAGGCCGTTTTTTTGCGTCCGCACTTCAATCAGGCGGGAAACACACCCGTAGAGAGATACCGGTCGCCACGATCGCAGACGATGAACACGATCGTCGCGTTTTCGAGCTGGCGTGCAAGACGCATCGCCACCTCACATGCGCCGCCCGACGAGATACCCGCGAAAATGCCTTCGACCGAGGCAAGACGGCGCGCCATGTTCTCAGCGGCGGCCTGGCTCACGTTCTCCACGCGATCGACGCGGCTGCGGTCGAAAATCTTCGGCATATACGCTTCGGGCCACTTGCGAATGCCCGGAATGCGCGAGCCTTCTTCCGGCTGCGCGCCCACGATCTCGATTGCCTGATTCTTTTCTTTCAGGAACTGGGACGTGCCCATGATCGTGCCGGTCGTGCCCATCGACGAAACGAAGTGCGTGATGCGCCCTTCGGTGTCGCGCCAGATTTCCGGTCCGGTGGTCTCGTAGTGCGCAAGCGGATTGTCGGGATTGGCGAACTGGTCGAGGATGATGCCCTTGCCGTCGCGCTGCATTTGCTCGGCGAGGTCGCGCGCATATTCCATGCCGCCCTTGACCGGCGTGAGCATGATTTCCGCACCGTAAGCTGCCATGCTCTGGCGACGCTCGACCGAGAGGTCTTCCGGCATGATGAGCACCATCTTGTAGCCGCGGATAGCCGCCGTCATGGCGAGCGCGATGCCCGTATTGCCGCTCGTCGCTTCGATGAGCGTGTCGCCCGGCTTGATGCGGCCGCGCTCTTCGGCTTTACGGATCATCGAGAGCGCCGGGCGGTCCTTCACCGACCCAGCCGGGTTGTTGCCTTCGAGCTTGGCCAGCACGACGTTGTTGCGGGCGCGGATTTCGTCCTCCGGCAGGCGAACGAGCTGCACGAGCGGTGTATTGCCGATCGTGTCTTCAATAGTCTTGTAGGGCATGGAAATGGCGGTGAGGCGCGATGACGTGATCTGTCGATTCTAAACCACGCGGGCAGCGACCGCAGGGGATCCATAACGCTGGTATGGACGCAGTCTGGCGACCCAACCTCCACGCGCGGCAAAAAGCCCGCGGCCCGAGCCGCGGGTCAACGTCGCGGGTCGACATCACCTGAGCGACACCTGAAGGAGACTGCGCCCCGCGACGGTGAAGCGCGACGCGCGGGGTAAAACGCAAACGCAAGCGGACGGCTACTTCTTGACCGCCACCGTAGCAGGCTGCGGTGCGCCCGTCTTCGCGGGCGTTGCCTGTGCAACCTTCGCCTGCGCCGCTTGGGGCTGCGCAGGACCGATCGCCAATCCTTCGGCCTGCAAACGTTCGACGGTATGGCCGCCCATGCCCTTCACGCGCTTGCCGAGATCACTGGCATCCTTGTACGGGCCGTGCGCGCTGCGCTCGTCGAGAATGGCCTTGGCGCGCGCGGGCCCAACGCCCTTGATGCCGCGAAGCGCGTCTTCGTTGGCGGTGTTGACGTCCACGGCCGCGAAGGCGTGGCTGAATACGGCCAGAAGCGCGGCCGCCGCAAGGACTTTTCGGAACATGCTGGATCTCCCTGAAAACGCCGGCGACCATCGCCGGCGAGGAGAATCCAGTTTATGAAGTCAGGGCTTCGCGTTACACCTGGCCAGAAAGCCAACGGACGTAACGATCCACCCCTTCCTGCACCGTCAGGAACGGCGCGTCGTAACCCGCTGCGCGCAGCTTCGACTGGTCGGCTTGCGTGAAGCACTGATACTTGCCGCGCAGTGCGTCGGGGAACGGGATGTACTCGATCAGCCCTTCCTTGACCTGCTCCGCGAGCGAGAGCGCGGGCTTGCCATCCATCGCACGCAGCGTGTTCACCACGGTCGTGGCGATATCGTTGAACGGCTGGGCGCGACCGCTGCCCAGATTGAAGATGCCCGTCTTCTCCGGATGATCGAAGAAGAACAGGTTGACCTTCACCACGTCCTCGACGGAGACGAAGTCGCGCGTCTGCTCGCCCGGCGCATAACCGTTGTATTCGCCGAACAGCTTCACGCGGCCTTCGGCGCGGAACTGGTTGAAGTTGTGGAACGCGACCGAAGCCATGCGCGCCTTG
This sequence comes from Paraburkholderia sp. CNPSo 3281, assembly GCF_024206515.1. Taxonomy (NCBI): domain Bacteria; kingdom Pseudomonadati; phylum Pseudomonadota; class Betaproteobacteria; order Burkholderiales; family Burkholderiaceae; genus Paraburkholderia; species Paraburkholderia sp. CNPSo 3281. Next base: position 9,933 of record NZ_JAMBPS010000001.1, read on the forward strand.
TGCGTCTCGCGCGGGCCATACACGTTGAAGTAGCGAAAGCCCGCAATCTGGCTTTGCGCAGTGGGCAGCACGCGGCGGATCACCTGGTCGAACAGGAACTTCGAATAGCCGTACACATTGAGCGGCGCTTCCACGTCGCGCTCTTCGACGAAGCGCGTCGAGCCGCCATAGATCGCCGCCGACGACGCATACAGAAACTGCACGCGCTGTGCGAGACACGCGTCGAGCACGGCGCGGCTATAGCGGAAGTTGTTGTCCATCATGTAGCGGCCGTCGGTTTCCATCGTGTCCGAACAGGCGCCTTCGTGGAACACCGCACGCACATCGCCGAAGTCGCCGCGCGCGAAGCGCTCCACGAACTCGGTCTTGTCGATGTAGTCGTCGATCTCGCAATCGACGAGATTCCTGAACTTGTCCGCGCGGGTGAGATTGTCGACGGCGATGATGCGGTCTTCGCCGCGTTCGTTCAGCGCCTTGACGAGGTTGCTGCCGATGAAGCCGGCCGCGCCGGTGACGATGAGGGTCATGATAGGTCTGCGGTGACGAGGTTCACGCGAGGTTGATGCCCCGCCGGAAAAACGCTCCGGAAATTCCGGCCGGGGTGCGAGCGCCGCGCGCTCGCGTGCGCAACGTTATTGAAAGAGTTCGTCGTAGTCGACGGTGGCCGTACCGAGCTTGCCGACCACGATGCCGGCCGCGCGATTCGCGAGCGCGACACCCTCGACGAGCGGCAAGCCCGCGCCCAGCATGACCGCGACGGTCGCGATCACCGTGTCGCCGGCGCCCGAGACATCATACACTTCGCGCGCGTCGGCCGCCGCGTGCAGCGCGCCGTCATCGGAAAAGAGCGTCATACCCTCTTCCGAGCGCGTGAGCAGCAGTGCGTCGAACTGCAGTTCGCGGCGCAGCTTCGTCACGCGCGCGTGCAGGTCCTCCTCGGACTTCCACGTGCCCACCACTTCGCGCAGCTCCGCGCGGTTCGGCGTGATGAGGCTCGCGCCGCGATAGCGCTCCCAGTCGTCGCCCTTGGGATCGACGAGCACCGCCTTGCCCGCGGCGCGCGCCTTCGCGATCATCTGCGTAACGTGCGTGAGGCCGCCCTTGGCGTAGTCGGAGAGCAGAATCACGTCGTGCGTCGGCAGCAGCGCGTCGAAACGCGCGAGGCTGGCAAGCAGGATCTCGTGCGCGGGCGTATTTTCGAAGTCCACGCGCAAAAGCTGTTGCTGGCGCGACAGCACGCGCAGCTTGATGGTGGTCGGCAATGCGGGATCGCGCTCGAGATACGCGTTCACGTTGCTTTCGTCGAGCAGCTCGACGATGCGCTCGCCGGGTTCGTCGTGGCCCACCACGCACAGGAGGCCCGCATGGGCACCGAGCGCCGCCGCGTTGCGCGCGACGTTCGCGGCACCGCCCAGGCGGTCTTCCTTGCGCTGCACATGCACGACCGGCACCGGCGCTTCCGGCGAGATGCGGTTGACGTCGCCGAACCAGTAGCGGTCGAGCATGACGTCGCCCACCACCAGCACGCGCGAGGTAGCGAGCTTTTCGCGCGGCACGACGCGCACTTCGGGCGCGATAGCGGTGGCAAGCGCGGCGACAGGCGTGGCTTCAGGCTGCGGAGTTTGCGAGATTGACATGAGGCCGCCCAATCGAGTGATAGTCAATGCCGAGCTCCGCCATGGTGTCGGGCTCGTAGAGGTTGCGTCCGTCAAAGATACGCGGTGCCTTGAGCACCTTCTTCAAATGCGCGAAATCGGGCGCCTTGAAGGCGGTCCACTCGGTGACGATCACGAGCGCGTCCGCGCCCGTGAGCGCGTCGTCCTGGCTCGACGCGAACGTCAGGCGCGCGTGCTGCTCCGGCGCGTGCGCCAGATCGAGCGCGAACACGCGCTGCGCCTCCTCGGCCGCGACCGGGTCCCACGCCGCCACCGTGGCGCCGCGCGAGAGCAGGTCGGCGATCAGGCGGCGGCTCGGCGCTTCGCGCATGTCGTCGGTGTTCGGCTTGAACGCGAGGCCCCACACGGCAAAGTGCTTGCCGGTAAGGTCATCGCCGCACACCCTGGCGATCTTCTTCACGAGCACTTCCTTCTGGCCGTGATTGACCTCCTCGACCGCTTCGAGCACGCGCAGGTTCTGGCCCGACTCCGCGGCCGTGCGGATCAGCGCCTGCACGTCCTTCGGGAAGCATGAGCCGCCATAGCCGCAGCCCGCATAGAGAAAGTGATAGCCGATGCGCGGATCGGAGCCGATGCCGCGGCGCACCGACTCTATGTCGGCGCCCACGCGGTCGGCGAGATTCGCCATTTCGTTCATGAACGAGATGCGCGTGGCGAGCATGGCGTTGGCCGCGTACTTCGTGAATTCGGCGGAGCGCACGTCCATGTAGATCGTGCGTTCGTGATTGCGGTTGAACGGCGCGTAGAGACGCTTCATCTTCTCGCGCGCGGCGGTGCCGTTCTCGTCCTCGTCGAGGCCGATGATGATGCGGTCCGGGCGCATGAAGTCGTCCACGGCCGCGCCCTCTTTGAGGAACTCGGGGTTCGACACGACCGAGAAGCGGTGATCCACGCTATGCGCGAGGCCGCGTTTCGCCAGCTCCTCGGCCAGCACGCCGTGCACGCGCTGCGCCGTGCCGACCGGCACCGTCGACTTGTCGACGACCACCTTGAAGCCGTTCATGTGGCGGCCGATGCTGCGCGCCGCCTCGAGCACATATTGAAGATCGGCCGAGCCGTCTTCGTCAGGCGGCGTGCCCACGGCGATGAACTGCACTTCGCCGTGCTCGACGCTCGCCGCGATGTCGGTGGAAAAGGTAATGCGCCCGGCCGCGCGGTTGCGCGCGATGAGTTCGAGCAGGCCCGGCTCGTGGATCGGGACGCCGCCGCCATTCAGGATATCGATCTTGCGCGGATCGACATCGAGGCAAAACACGTCGTGGCCGATCTCGGCAAGACACGCACCGGTGACGAGGCCGACGTAGCCGGTACCGACAATGGTGATCTTCATAGGCGCTCCGGTGACAGATGCGGATGTTGGAATGACTGTGGGCGCGGCCGGCTAGGCGCGGCCGGCCAGGTGCCGGCTGGGCGCGCGCGCCCTTAAGGCTCAGCTCGACGCGGGAACCGGCTCGACGCGGCGCGGCGCATAGGTTTCCCAGCCGCTGCAGCCCGGACACTGCCAGTAGAACAGGCGCGCCCGGAAGCCGCAGTTCTGGCAGGTGTAGCGAGGCAGATTCTTGGTGCGCTGCTGGAGCAGCTTGCGCATCAGCTCGAGCTCGCCGCGGCGCGGCTCTTCGGCCGTGGCCTGCTGGGCTTCGAGCAGGCGCGCCATACCGGCGAGGTTCGGCGACTTCTGCATCTGCGTACGCGCGAGCGCATGCGCCGCATCGGGGCCGCGCAGCGCGGCGACATATTTATAGGCGACGTCGAGCAGATCGTTTGACGGATACGCGTCGACCCACGTCGTGAGCAATTGCGCGCCCTCTTCGGCGCGGCCGAGCGTCTCGTAGGCCTTCATGACCTTTTCGGCGACGAGCGGCAGATACGCGGGATTTTGCGCCTCGACTTCGCGCCAGTGGCCGAGCGCCGTCTCGCAATCGTCGCTGGCCGCATCGACGTCGCCCGCGAGGATCGTCGCGCGCACGTTCTGCGAGTTGGCCTTGAGCGCGAGCGCCAGTTGACGGCGCGCTTCGTCGGGCTTCTTCTGCTGGAGCGCTTCCTGCGCGAGTTCGCAATGGAACTGCGCGATCTCGAGGTCGAGCGACGCCGCGCCCATCGTTTCGAGATGACGTGCGGTGTCGATGCAGCGGTTCCAGTCCTTCTCGATCTCGTAGATCGCGAGCAGCGCGCGCTGTGCGCCGAGCGCGAAGTCGCCCGACTTGAGCTTGCCGAAGGTTTCCTCGGCGCGGTCGAGCATGCCGGCCTTCAGAAAATCCTGGCCGAGTTCATACAGCGCGTGGTCGCGCTCGTTCACGGGCAGGTCGGAACGCGACAGCAGATTCTGGTGCACGCGGATCGCGCGGTCGGTTTCGCCGCGGCGGCGAAACAGATTGCCGAGCGCGAAGTGCAGTTCGACGGTTTCGGGGTCGAGCTTGGCGACCTCGATGAACGCGTCGATGGCCTTGTCCGGCTGCTCGTTGAGCAGGAAATTCAGGCCGCGAAAATACGAGCGTGGCAGGTTGGCGCTTTCGGAAAGCAGTGCCTTCAGGTCGTAGCGCGAGGCCATCCAGCCGAGCGCGAAAGCCACGGGAATGACAAGGAGCCACCAAAAATCGAGATCCATGCGAGCGATGGTATGAGCGGAAAATCAGCCGCACGCGTTCAGGCGCGCGGCACGGCAATACAAATCAGATGAGCGGCGGCAGCGGCGGCTCGACGCTCGGCGTGGGCGTTTCACGCGCCACACGCAAGTCGCGTTTGAGACGGCCGTTTTCCATGCGCAGCCGGAACACGCCGGGCAGCGCGGAGAGCAGGCCCGCCAGCAGCCCCACGACAAAAAATGCGAGGCCGATCAGGATCAGCGGGGCCTGCCACGAATATCCGGCCAGAAAGTTCAGCGTCGCGGTTTGCGTGTTGGCGAGCGCGAGTACGAGCAGCAGTACGAACACCAGCACACGGATCACCCAGGCGATCAATCTCATTGAAGGATTCTCTTGGCAGTTGAGAAAGGCGCCGGCGTGGCGGACATGCTGCGCCGCAGCACAAGCCGCGCCGAAGTGTCCCGTATTGTAATTGAACGGCTCGCGGGCCGACACGTATGAGCGAGCGCAGCGCCAGATCAAACGAGGCCGCCCGCGCAAACAGTGTCGAAAGGCGCAGGCGAAAAAAAGCGCCGGGGTTGGTTCACCCCAGCGCTCTTTACCGGTCCATGCATTCTGGCCATCTGGCATTGACCGCCGACGACCGCAATCGCCTGATCGAAAACGATCCAACGCTTACAGGAGGTCGTCGTCCGGCTCGTCCGCCTTCAGCGGCTCGCCCGAATTACGGTCCACGCGCTCGCGCAGTTCCTTGCCCGGCTTGAAGTGCGGCACGAACTTCTCAGGCACCAGCACCTTTTCACCCGACTTGGGATTGCGACCGACGCGCGACGGCCGACGATTCAGGCCGAAGCTGCCAAAGCCACGAATTTCGATGCGATGGCCCTTGGCAAGCGCCTCGGACATCGCATCGAGCATCGTCTTGACCGCGAAATCCGCGTCCTTGAGAACAAGTTGCGGAAATCGCGTAGCCAGCTGCGCGACCAATTCAGATTTGGTCATACTTCAGCTTGCCCCCGTTTGAGGCTTACTGGTTCTGGCCGTCGAGCTTGGCCTTCAGCAGCGCGCCGAGGTTGGTCGTGCCGGTGGCAGCCGAACCCGTATCCGACGACATGCTGCGCATTGCTTCCTGCGTTTCAGCCGAGTCCTTCGCCTTGATCGACAGGTTGATGCCACGCGACTTGCGATCGATGTTGATAATCATCGCGTTGACCTTGTCGCCTTCCTTCAGCACGTTGCGAGCATCTTCCACGCGATCTTGTGCGATTTCCGAAGCACGCAGGTAGCCTTCGACGTCGGCGTTCAGCGTCACGACTGCGCCCTTGGCGTCAATCGACTTGACCACGCCGTCGACGATCGAACCCTTGTCGTTCATCGCAACGAAGTTGCTGAACGGGTCGCCTTCGAGCTGCTTGATGCCGAGCGAAATGCGTTCCTTCTCGACGTCGATGCCCAGAACCACGGCTTCGACTTCGTCGCCCTTCTTGTACTTGCGAACAGCTTCTTCGCCGGTTTCCGACCACGACAGGTCCGAAAGGTGAACCAGACCGTCGATGCCGCCAGGCAGGCCGATGAAGACGCCGAAGTCGGTGATCGACTTGATCGCGCCTTGCAGCTTGTCGCCCTTCTTGAAGTTGCGGCTGAAGTCATCCCACGGATTCGGCTTGCACTGCTTCATGCCGAGCGAGATGCGGCGGCGGTCTTCGTCGATCTCGAGGACCATGACTTCGACTTCGTCGCCCAGCTGGACAACTTTCGACGGAGCAACGTTCTTGTTGGTCCAGTCCATTTCCGACACGTGAACCAGGCCTTCGATACCCGATTCGACTTCGACGAACGCGCCGTAGTCGGTGATGTTCGTGACCTTGCCGAACAGGCGCGTGCCCGACGGGTAACGGCGCGAGATGCCTTCCCACGGATCGTCGCCCAGTTGCTTGATACCGAGCGAAACGCGGTTCTTTTCCTGGTCGAACTTGAGGATCTTCGCGGTGACTTCCTGGCCAACCGAGAGAACTTCGCTCGGGTGACGCACGCGACGCCATGCGATGTCGGTGATGTGCAGCAGGCCGTCGATGCCGCCGAGGTCCACGAACGCGCCGTAGTCGGTGATGTTCTTGACCACGCCGTTGACGATCGCGCCTTCCTTCAGCGTTTCGAGCAGCTTTGCGCGCTCTTCGCCTTGCGTGGCTTCGATCACTGCGCGGCGCGACAGCACGACGTTGTTACGCTTGCGGTCGAGCTTGATGACGCGGAATTCGAGGGTCTTGCCTTCGTACGGCGTCGTGTCCTTGACCGGACGCGTGTCGACGAGCGAACCCGGCAGGAACGCGCGGATGCCGTTGACCATGACGGTCATGCCGCCCTTGACCTTGCCCGTGATCGTGCCGGTCACGAGTTCGTTGTTGTCGAGAGCCTTTTCCAGCGACAGCCACGAAGCGAGACGCTTCGCCTTGTCGCGCGACAGGATGGTGTCGCCGTAGCCATTTTCCAGCGCGTCGATCGCGACGGAAACGAAATCACCCGCCTGCACTTCCACTTCACCCGCGTCGTTCAGGAATTCTTCGAGCGGAATATAGGCTTCGGACTTGAGACCAGCATTGACGACCACGAAGTTGTGGTCGACGCGCACGACTTCGGCGGAAATCACTTCGCCGGCGCGCATGTCCTGGCGGGTCAGCGACTCTTCGAACAGAGCCGCGAAAGATTCGGTATTCGGGGTGGAGGTTTGCAGGTCGGACATAAAAATCTGGATTTGCATGGTTTTCGCTACCTCGCCAGTCGGTCTTGACTGCCGGGCGTTGAGGCCGGAACACGATGCTCGCGGCGCAGATGCAAAAGCCATACGGGGTTAAAGGGTTTAACACACGCCCTGTTGCTTTCCAGGGCACCTACTCGTACTGCTTACTGCTTTCTTTACTGCGCTTTGCCCCGTTCGCGGATTACCGTACGGGCCGCAGTTGGCTAGACTCCTGATACCACTGCACCACCTGTTCGACCGCCTGGTCGACGGAGAGCGCCGAAGTATCGAGAAGCTGCGCATCTGCTGCAGGCTTGAGCGGTGCGGCCGCGCGGTTACTGTCGCGCGCGTCGCGTCCACGCAAATCCCGAAGCAAGTCATCCATATTAGCAGAAAAACCTTTTTGGATCAATTGCTTATGCCGGCGGGCCGCACGGGCCTCCACGCTGGCCGTTAAAAACACCTTCAGAACGGCGTCCGGGAAGATCACGGTGCCCATGTCGCGGCCATCCGCGACGAGCCCGGGAAGCTTGCGAAACGCCCGCTGGCGCGCCACGAGCGCGGTGCGCACGGCCGGATGCGCAGCGATCATCGAGGCGCGGTTGCCCACTTCCTCGGCACGGATTTCGTTCGAAACGTCAACGCCATCGAGCTGCGCAAGCCCCTCGCGGAACGTGATATGGAGATCGTCGATCAGCTTCGCAAGGTTCTCGGCGTCGTCGGCCGCAATCGCGTAGCGCATGCTCGCGAGCGCCGCCAGGCGGTACAGCGCGCCACTGTCGAGCAGGTGAAAGCCGAGCTGCGCGGCGACTAGCGCGGCCACCGTGCCCTTGCCGGAAGCAGTCGGGCCGTCGATCGTGATGACGGGCGTCGGATAAAAGGGACGGGTCGATTTCATGCGGCAAAGGTACTCGGCTTCATTGAATCAAGGTTGCGCGAGCGCCAGGAAGCGCTCGAAGTAATCGGGGAACGTCTTGCCCACGCACTTCGGGTCGTTGATGCGCACCGGCACACCGCCGAGGCTCACGAGCGAGAAGCACATCGCCATGCGGTGATCGTCGTAGGTGTCGATCGCAGCGTTCGGCGTGAGTTTCTCGGGCGGACGCACGATCAGGTAATCGGGGCCCTCTTCCACGTTCGCGCCCACCTTGCGCAGCTCCGTGGCCATCGCGGCGATGCGGTCGGTTTCCTTCACGCGCCAGCTCGCGATGTTGCGCAGCGTGGTGGCGCCATCGGCGAACAACGCCGCCACGGCGATCGTCATGGCCGCGTCGGGGATCAGGTTGAAGTCCATGTCGATGGGGTCGAGCTTGCCGTGATCGTTGCCGATCCCGCGCACCTCGATCCAGTCGTCGGCGACCGTGACGTTCGCGCCCATGCGCATGAGCGCCGCGGCGAACGCAACGTCGCCCTGGATGCTCGAGCGTCCCACGCCTTCCACGCGCAGAGGGCCACCGCCAATCGCGCCGGCGGCGAGGAAGTACGACGCCGAAGACGCATCGCCTTCCACCATGATCTTGCCCGGCGACTGGTAGCGCACGCCTGCCGGGACCTCGAAGCGATGCCAGCCGTGGCGCTCGACCGTCACGCCGAAGCGCTCCATCAGCTTGATCGTGATTTCGATGTAGGGCTTGGAGATCAGTTCGCCGTCGACCTCGACGATCGTCACGCCGTCCTTGGCGCGCACGAGCGGCAGCGTCATGAGAAGCGCCGTGAGGAACTGGCTCGACACGTCGCCGCGCACGCGGATGGGCGCCTCGACCGAAATCGGCGCCGGGCGGATGCGCAGCGGCGGATAGCCTTCGTTTTCTTCGTAGTCGATCTTCGCGCCGATCTGGCGCAGGCCGTCGACGAGGTCGCCGATAGGCCGCTCGTGCATGCGCGGCACGCCGTGAATGCGGTAGTCGCCGCCGTTCACCGCGAGCGCGGCCGTGAGCGGACGCACCGCCGTGCCTGCGTTGCCGAGAAAGAGATCCGCGCGCACCGCCTGGAACGCGCCGCGCGTGCCCTGCACGACGCAGGTGTCGTCCTCGCGTTTCACCTTCACGCCGAGCTTTTCAAGCGCGTCGAGCATCACGCGCGTGTCGTCGGAGTCGAGCAGGTTCGTGATGGTCGTTTCGCCCTCGGCCAGCGCCGCGAGCAGCAGCACGCGGTTCGAGATGCTTTTCGAGCCGGGCAGACGGATCGTGCCGGACGCACGGGTGAACGGTCCGAGATCGAGGTGTTCCATGAGTGTGTCCTGAGAATGCCTGGTGTTGCGGCGCTCGCGCCGTCGGGCTGAGTCCTGCTTGCTTATTTGCCTGGTGTCATATCGTTGGCCGCCGCCGCGCCCTTGCCGCCGCGCTCCTGCCACGCCTCGCGCGCCGCGCGCGAACGCGCGAACACGGTTTCGAGCGCTGCGCCGTCGCCGGCGTCGATGGCCGCGCGCAGCCTCGCCAGCACGTCAGTGTAGCCGTCGAGTTCGGCGAGCAACGCGGCGCGGTTCGCGAGGCAGACGTCGCGCCACATTTCGGGGCTCGACGCGGCAATACGCGTGAAGTCGCGGAAGCCGCCCGCTGCGAACGAGAATTTCAGCTGGGCGTCGGGCGACGCGAGAATCTGGTCGACGAGCGCAAACGACAACACATGCGGCAGATGACTCACCGAAGCGAACACGCGATCGTGCTGCGCGGCCGGCATCTCGCCGATCACGGCGCCCGTGGCGCGCCACATCGCGGCAATGCGCTCGACCGATGCCGGCGCGTTTTCCGCGAGCGGGCACAGCACGACGTTGCGGCCCACGTAGAGATCGGGCAACGCAGCGTCGACGCCGCTCGACTCGCGCCCGGCGATGGGATGCCCCGGCACGAACTGAGCGACGCGTGCGCCGAGCGCGGCACGGGCCGCAGCGATCACGTCGCTCTTGGTGCTGCCGGCGTCGGTAACGATGGTTTCTTGCCCCAGGTGCGGTGCGATGCGCTCGAGTAGCGCCTGGGTTTGCGCAACGGGAGCGGCGATCAGCACGATATCGGCGCCGTCCAGCGCGGCGGCGAGCGCCGCTTCGTCGTCGAGCGTCGCGGCGCCGTCGATTACGCCCAGTTCGAGCGCGCGCGATACCGACTGCGCGCTGCGGCCCACGCCGATCACCTGCGCGCCTTTTCCACCATGCGAACCGCGCTCGCGCAACGCGCGCGCCAGCGACCCGCCGATCAGGCCCACGCCGAAAATCACCAGTTTGTTAAACGAAAACGCACTCACAACGTCACCGAATAAAGTAAGGGTTGCGCGCTCACGGCGCGCCAAGCGCTCGCTCGAGGGCCGCGACGAATACCGCGTTCTCCTCGGGCAAGCCGATCGTCACACGCAGCCACTGCGGCAGGCCATAGTTGCCCACCGGACGCACGATCACGGCCTGCTTGAGCAGCGCGAGATTGACGCGCTCGCCGGCGCCGTCGTCCGCTGCGTCCTTCGCCACGCGCACCAGCACGAAATTGCCGTCCGAAGGCACATATTCGAGGCCGAGGCGCTCGAACGCCGCGGTGAGCGTGCGATAGCCTTCGGCGTTGAGCGCCGCGCTGCGCTCGAGGAACGGCGCGTCGCCGAGCGCGGCGATGGCGGCTGCCTGCGCGAGCGTGTTGACGTTGAACGGCTGGCGCAGACGGTTGAGCAGATCGGTCAGTTCCGGCTGCGCAATCGCAAAGCCAATGCGCAGGCCGGCGAGTCCGTAGGCCTTCGAGAACGTGCGGGAAACGAGCAGGTTCGGATAGCGGCGCACCCACGCGATCGAGTCATAGCGCTTCCCGGCCGCGAGGTATTCCGTGTATGCCTCGTCGAGCACGACCGCGACATGCGCGGGCACCTTCGCGATGAACGCCTCGAGCTGCGCGCCGTCGACGAACGTGCCGGTCGGGTTGTTCGGGTTCGCCACGAACACGAGACGCGTGTCTTCGTCGATCGCCGCCAGCATCGCGTCGAGATCGTGGCCGTAGCGCACGGCCGGCGTCACGATATGGCGCGCGCCGAGGCCCTGGGTCGCGAGTGCGTAGACGGCGAACGAGTACTGCGAATAGACGATCGACTGCCCGCGCTCGACGAACGCATGCGCGGCCATTTCGAGAATGTCGTTGCTGCCGTTGCCGAGCGTGATCCACTCGGGCGGCACGTCGTAGCGCGCGGCCAGCGCGGCCTTCAACTCGAACGCGTTCGAATCGGGATAGCGGCCCAGTTCGCTCGCGGCCTGCACGATCGCGCGTTGCGCCGATTCGGGCATACCGAGCGGATTCTCATTCGACGCGAGCTTCACGATGCGCGCTTCGTCGAGCCCGAACTCGCGGGCGACTTCGGAAATCGGTTTGCCGGCGATGTAAGGCGCGATTGCGCGCACATACGAGGGGCCGAATTGCGTGGTCATGCGTCTCTCCAGGGCTCAAGGCGCCGGGCGTACAACGGTCTCTACCGGGCGGATCGGGAAAGGCGCGCCGCCCGGCATCCTCATGCGGCGGGCGGTTGGCGGCGGGCCGCCCGCGCCTTCCGCGCGTCAGCGTGCGCGCGGATACGAGCCGAGGATCTTCAGATACGCGGCTTTCTTGCTGAGTTCGTCGAGCGCGGCGGCCACGGCGGGTTCGTCGCGGTGACCTTCGAAGTCGATGTAGAAGTAGTACTCCCACGTGCTGCCAACGCGCGCCGGCCGTGACTCGAAACGCGTCATCGACACGCTGTGGCGCGCGAGCGGCTCGAGCAGCTTGTATACCGCGCCCGGCTCGTTCTTCACCGACACGATCATCGAGGTCTGGTCGCGACCCGTCGCGCCCGCCGGCTGCTTGCCGATCATGACGAAGCGCGTGCGGTTGTGCGGGTCGTCCTGGATCAGCGCGTTCGCGATCAGGAGCCCGTAGTGCGTAGCGGCGCGATCGCCCGCAATCGCAGCGACCGTCGGGTCGGCGGCGGCAAGACGAGCGGCCTCCGCATTGCTCGACACGGGCAGACGCTCGAGCTGCGGCGCGTTCGCCGTCAACCAGTGCTGGCACTGTGCAAGCGCCTGCGGATGGGCGCATACGCGCTTCACGCCACTCAGGTTGCCGCTTTGCGTCATCAGATTGTGCTGAATCGGCAACGCGATTTCGCCGCCAATCACGAGCTGCGTTTCGAGGAACAGGTCGAGGGTGCGAGAAACGGCGCCCTCGGTCGAGTTCTCGACCGGCACGACGCCGAACTCGGCGGCGCCCGCCTCGACCGATCGGAACACCTCGTCGATCGACGGGCACGGCAGGCCTTCGATCGACTGACCGAAGTACTGGTACATCGCCTGTTCGCTATAGGTGCCGACCGGGCCGAGGAACGCAGCCGAAATCGTCTTTTCGAGCGAGCGGCTCGCGGCCATGATCTCGCGCCAGATCGCGCTGATGTGATCGTTGCCGAGCGGGCCGTCGCTCATGTTCTGCAGGCGCTCTATCACCTGAAGCTCGCGCTCCGGGCGAAACACCGGCGCGTTGAAATGCTTCTTGACCTCGCCTACTTCGAGCGCGACCGAGGCGCGCTGGTTCAGGAGCGCGATGAGCTGCGCGTCGATCGCATCGATGCGTTCGCGCAGCGGCTTGAGTTGGGAGTTGAGTTCGTCGTCCATGCGTGAAACCGGCAATCTGAAAGGATGCGCGCGGCGCCGCTTCGCCAGGTGAGCGAGGAGCGCTTACGCGTGCTTCGCCTCGAATTCCTTCATGTACTCGACCAGCGCCTTCACTGCGTCGAGCGGCACCGCGTTGTAAATCGATGCCCGCATGCCGCCGACGGACTTGTGGCCCTTCAGCTGCAACAGCCCGCGCTCTTTGGCGCCGGCGAGGAAATCTGCGTTACGTGTTTCGTCGGCGAGGAAGAACGGCACGTTCATCCGCGAGCGCGCGCGGCGCTCCACCTTGTTGATATAGAAGCTGCTCGCGTCGATCGTGTCGTAGAGCAGCTGCGCTTTTTCCACATTGCGCGTCTCGATGACTTCGAGACCGCCCTGGCGCTTCAACCACTTGAACACGAGCCCGGCGATATAGATCGCGTAGGTGGGCGGCGTGTTGAACATCGAGTTGTTCGCGGCCACAGTCTTCCATTCGAACGCCGATGGACAGATCGGCATCGAGCGGTCGAGCAGGTCCTCGCGCACGATCACCACTGTCACGCCCGCCATGCCGATGTTCTTCTGCGCGCCGCCGTAGAGCACGCCGTACTTGGCGATGTCCATCGGGCGCGACAGGATGTGCGACGAGGCGTCGGCCACGAGCGGAATGTCGCCGAGGTCGGGAATCTCGAAGGTCTCGACGCCGTCGATCGTCTCGTTCGTGCACAGGTGCACATAAGCGGGGTCGTCGGAGAGCTGCCACTCGCTCTTCGGCGGCGAATGCGTGAAGCCGGCCTCGGTTCGGCCCGTAGCGGCGATATGCGCTGCGCCGTACTTGAGCGCTTCCTTTTGCGACTTCTGCGACCACGAGCCGGTGACGACAAAGTCGGCGCGCGGCTTCGAGCCAAACAGGTTCAGCGGTACGATCGCGTTTTCGCCGATGCCGCCGCCCTGCAGAAACAGAATCTGGTGACTGGCGGGCACCTGCATCAGTTCGCGCAGATCGAGCAGCGCCTCGGCGTGGATCTGCATGAACTCCGGGCCGCGATGGCTCATTTCCATCACGCCCATGCCGCTGCCGTGCCAGTCGAGCATTTCGTCAGCGGCCTGACGCAGGACCTCTTCTGGCAATGCTGCCGGTCCGGCCGAGAAGTTGTAGACGCGCATCGTAAAAAGGATCCCCGAGGCAGGCGCTGTGGCAAAAACCGCCGGAAACACGCCAGAAAAAGAAAATGGCCGCTTGCGCTTATCGCGCAAACGACCATTATCGCATTGTCGCCGGGAACCCGCCACGCACGGCGCGGCGGTGGGCTCCCGGTCTATGCGGCCGATCCCGCCCCACCAGGGTACATCATGGTTGCGGTGCCGAGGGCTGACGCCGGAGTTACTTGCCGACCTTGACCGAAGCGACTTCCTTGTCGGCCTGGTCGCGCGTTGCCTTGATCGACTGCGGCATGTACTTCTGCATCAGGCTGTTCACGACGTCGCGGCCAACCTGGTCTTGCACCTGAATGAACTTGCGGCCGGTCGGGCTGCGGTAGAACGTGGTCAGGTCCTTGATTTCCTGCGTGCTGTAGTACTTGGCATACGCGTCGTACTGAGCTTGCATGGCGTCCGTCTTGAACGAGTCGGTCGCGAAGACCTGGCCTGCCGAGTCAACCAGCTTCGGCACGGCATTCTTTTGCAGCGACGGAACGGCAGCTTGCTTCTGCTTGTCCGTCATCGTCTTGTTTTCCGAGAGCGCGTCCGACAGGATGGCCGGGACGAGCTGCTTGGCTTGCATCTGGGCGCTGTTGCCGATTGCGCCGACGAGCTTCTGTGCGTCGATCGCGTCGAGCAGGTCCTTGATCGCGGCTTGCTTGGCCGGATCGACGGGTGCTGCAGCCGCTGCCGGTGCCTGGGCGGGCGCCTGGTTCTGGAGCGCCTGCGCCATGGCAAACGTCGGCACGAGAGCGGCCAGCAACATCACCTGCTTGAATCGTTTTTGCATCATTACTCCCTTTGAGAAATTAATCGATTTGCGCTGCCGTGCGGACTGCGGGGCGCCGCGTCGCGTTATGCGCCCGCTCACCGGTTCGCCCGGCAAACCATTCATTTCGCTGACACTAACAAGGTTCGCTGAAACCCACCTTAAAGCCCGCGTAAGCGCATCGATTGAACACGCTTCTACGGGCCCGGATGACGCATCATTCTTCGACTTCGCCCGGTTCGCCCTCACCTTCGGCGTCCACTTCTGCGTCCGCTTCGGCGACCTGCTGCAGCCCGGAGAGCTTCGTACCTTCGTCAAGGCTGATGAGTGTAACACCTTGCGTTGCACGGCCCATTTCGCGAATTTCCGACACGCGGGTGCGAATCAAAACGCCCGTGGTGGTGATCAACATGATCTGCGCTTCGGAGTCGACGAGTGTGGCCGCAACCACCTTGCCGTTGCGCTCCGAAGTCTGGATTGCGATCATGCCCTTCGTGCCGCGGCCGTGGCGCGTGTACTCCGTGATCGGGGTGCGCTTGCCATAGCCGTTTTCGGTCGCCGTGAGCACCGACTGCTGCTCGTCGCCCGCCACGAGCAACGCGATGACCTGCTGATTGTCATCGAGCTGCATGCCGCGCACGCCGCGCGCTTCGCGGCCCATCGGGCGCACGTCGTTCTCGTCGAAGCGCACCGCCTTGCCGGAGTCGGAGAACAGCATCACGTCGTGTTCGCCGTCGGTGATCGCAGCGCCGATCAGGTAGTCGCCGTCGTCGAGACCGACCGCAATAATACCCTTGCGCAGCGGGCGGCTAAAGGCTTCGAGCGGCGTCTTCTTCACCGTGCCCAGCGCCGTGGCCATGAAAACAAACTTGTCGGCCGAGAATTCCTTGATCGGCAGCACGACGGTGATCTTCTCGCCGTCCTGCAGCGGGAACATGTTGACAATCGGACGGCCGCGCGAGTTGCGCGAACCCTGCGGCACTTCATAGACCTTCACCCAGTACACGCGGCCGCGATTCGAGAAGCACAGGATGTGATCGTGCGTGTTGGCGATGAAGAGCGTATCGATCCAGTCGTCGTCCTTCATCGAAGTCGCCTGCTTGCCGCGACCTCCGCGCTTCTGGGCGCGATATTCCGACAACGGCTGCGATTTCACGTAACCGGCATGCGACATGGTCACGACCATGTCCTGCGGCGTGATCAGGTCTTCGGTGTTCAGCTCCGTGGCGTTCATCTCGATCTTCGAGCGGCGGGCGTCGCCGAATTCGCTCTTGATCGAGGTGAGTTCGTCGGAGATCATCGTTGTTACGCGCTCGGGGCGCGCAAGGATGTCGAGCAGGTCGGCGATCTGCGCCATCACTTCGCGGTACTCGCCGATGATCTTGTCCTGCTCCAGGCCGGTCAGGCGCTGGAGGCGCATTTGCAGGATTTCCTGCGCCTGCGTGTCGGACAGACGGTAAAGGCCGTCGGACTGCATACCATATTGCGGGTTCAGCCCTTCCGGACGGTAGGCTTCGCGCCCGCCCGCCGCCGCATTGTCCTGCTCTGCGCGCGCAAGCATCTCGCGCACGAGCGACGAATCCCACGAGCGGTTCATCAACTCCTGCTTCGCGATGGGCGGCGTGGGCGCGGCCTTGATGAGCCCGATGAAATCGTCGATGTTCGCGAGCGCAACGGCGAGACCTTCGAGCACGTGGCCGCGTTCGCGCGCCTTACGCAGTTCGTACACCGTGCGACGCGTGAGCACTTCGCGGCGATGCGAGAGGAAATGCTCGAGCATTTCCTTCAGGTTCAGCAGCTTCGGCTGGTTGTCCACCAGCGCGACCATGTTCATGCCGAACGTGTCCTGCAGTTGCGTTGCCTTGTACAGATTGTTGAGGATGACCTCGGGCACTTCGCCACGCTTGAGCTCGATCACGACACGCATGCCGCTCTTGTCGGATTCGTCGCGAATATCGGAGATGCCTTCGAGCTTCTTCTCGTTGACGAGCTCGGCAATGCGTTCGAGCAACGAACGCTTGTTCACCTGATACGGCAGCTCGTCGACGATGATCGCCATGCGCTGACCGCGATCGATTTCCTCGAAGTGCGTGGCCGCGCGCATCACGACGCGGCCGCGGCCGGTGCGATAGCCGTCGCGCACGCCGGCGACGCCATAAATAATGCCGGCGGTCGGGAAATCGGGCGCGGGAATGATCTCGATCAGTTCGTCGATCGTCGCCTGCGGGCTCTTCAGCAGATGCTGGCAAGCGTCGACCACTTCGTTGAGATTGTGCGGCGGAATGTTCGTGGCCATGCCGACCGCGATACCCGACGAACCGTTGATGAGCAGGTTGGGAATGCGCGCGGGCAGGATCTGCGGCTCGCTCTCGCTGCCATCGTAGTTCGGCCCGAAGTCGACCGTTTCCTTGTCGATGTCGGCCAGCAGTTCGTGGCCGATCTTCGCCATGCGGATTTCGGTGTATCGCATGGCGGCGGCGTTGTCGCCGTCGATGGAGCCGAAGTTACCCTGGCCGTCGACCAGCATGTAGCGCAGGGAGAAGTTCTGCGCCATCCGCACGATCGTGTCGTAGACAGCCGTGTCGCCGTGGGGGTGGTACTTACCGATGACGTCGCCGACGATACGCGCCGACTTCTTGTAAGCGCGGTTCCAGTCGTTATTCAGCTCGTGCATTGCGTAGAGCACGCGCCGGTGGACAGGTTTCAGGCCGTCACGAACATCCGGAAGTGCTCGCCCGACGATCACGCTCATCGCGTAATCGAGATACGAGCGGCGCATTTCCTCCTCGAGGGAGATTGGCAGAGTCTCTTTGGCGAATTGATCCATTATCGATGTCTTATTTGGGCACGCGGTGTGCTAACGCCTCGCCCCAATTGGAAGAGCGGAGGTCGCCGCAGTCACCGCGGGACGCCCAGCTGTCGCATGGACGCCGCGGACGCAGCGCATCACGCGATTCTACCATGCACGACACCCTCGCCCGCCGCCTGCGTATACCTATTAGAGGAGTGAAGTCGAAGCGCTCAAAAGCGCCTTGAGCGTGGCGCAAACGCCGCAGTGCGAACCGGAATCAAATGCATCGCCACCGATTTGGATGACAATGTGTGACACTCCCGCTACCCAGGCGCAATACCAGGTTAAATTAAGGGAACTTTTTTGTTGCGGGCGTACCACGTTCGACTAGCCGCAGTGAAAGGGACGGATTTTTTTTATCGTCGGAGGGGAACGATATGGCAAAATGCCAACGCACAAAGTTAGACACTGCTCGAAGTCTACACAACGCAAAGCGTTCCCCACAACTTGCCAATGTTATACTTCGAGCAATGTATGACTTGTCTTCGTCATATGGCTCGCAGTAAACCTGCGGTAATCTCAAATTCGAGAGGAGAAATATGAATAAACTTTCAAAGCTCGCGTTCATTGCAGCTACCGCAGTTGTGGCTGCATCCGCTCAGGCACAATCGGTGCCGGCGTCGCGACAAGCCGTCAATGACAACTGGGTGAATGGTACCGGCGAATACGTGTGGATGAACGGCACGAACGAGCTTTGCTGGCGCGATGCATTCTGGACGCCGGCCACCGCCAACGCCAAGTGCGATGGCGCCCTGGTCGCCCAGGCACCGCAGCCGCCGGTCGCTCCGCCGCCGCCGGCCATCACCAGCCAGAAGATCACGTACCAGGCTGATGCCCTGTTCGACTTCGACAAGGCCATCCTGAAGCCGGCTGGCAAGGAAAAGCTGGACGACCTGGCAAGCAAGATCCAGGCTCTGAACCTCGAAGTCGTCGTCGCGACGGGCTACACCGACCGTATCGGCTCGGCTGCCTACAACGACCGTCTGTCGCTGCGCCGTGCGCAAGCCGTCAAGTCGTACCTGGTCAGCAAGGGCGTTCCGGCAGAGCGTATCTACACGGAAGGCAAGGGCAAGCGCAACCCGGTTACGACGGGCTGCAACCAGAAGAACCGCAAGGCTCTCATCGCCTGCCTCGCACCGGACCGTCGCGTGGAAGTCGAAGTCGTCGGCACGCAAAAGCAGTAATCGCGAGCTCTCGACCGCAAGTCTCAAAAGCCCCGCTTTGGCGGGGCTTTTTTTATCCCGCGCTTTATCCTTCTTTCATTTCGCCTGTCTCCGCGCGGCTTCATCGTTCTGGAAAGCTTGACGGCACGGCGCAGCATTTTGCTGCTCTGTGCACCCGCCTATATACTCGGGGTCTATTCTTTCCGACCCGCACCGCGCTTCAGGCTGCCACGACATGACGAACGCCGATCCCCACGAGCTGCAGAAATTCAGCGATCTCGCTCATCGCTGGTGGGACCCGAACGCCGAATTCAAGCCGCTGCACGAACTCAACCCCATTCGCCTGAGCTGGATAGACAGCCATGCGCATCTGCCGTCCAAGCGTGTGCTCGACATCGGCTGCGGCGGCGGCATTCTCTCCGAATCGATGGCGGGGCTTGGCGCAACCGTGAAAGGCATCGACCTGTCGCGCGAGGCGCTCGGCGTGGCCGACCTGCATAGCCTCGAGAGCGGCGTGACGGTGGACTACGAGCTGATCGCGGCCGAAGCGATCGCCGAGCGCGAACCGGCGTCGTTCGACGTCGTGACCTGCATGGAAATGCTCGAACACGTGCCGCAGCCCGCCGAAGTCGTGAAGGCCTGCGCAACGCTCGTGAAGCCAGGCGGCTGGGTGTTCTTTTCGACGCTCAATCGCAACGTGAAGTCGTATCTTCTCGCCGTGATCGGCGCGGAATACATCGCGCAGATGCTGCCCAAGGGCACGCATGACTACGCGCGCTTCATCCGCCCCTCGGAGCTTGCAGCGTTCGTACGCGACGCCGGCATGCACGTCGCCGAGATCAAGGGCATCACGTATAACCCGCTCACGCGGCGCTTCGCGCTTTCGAACGATTCCAGCGTCAATTACATGATCGCTTGCCGGCGCGGCGCCTGACGGCGTTTGCGCGAGCGGCGCCGCTGGATCACCCTGTTCCGGCGGCATTTCCTGCACATCGGCGCGCCGCGCCATCGCTTCCAGACATGAACTCACCCACGAACGCCCAATCTGCCGCGGACAGCGCCGCAGCGCTTGCCGCCTGTGACGCCGTGCTGTTCGACTTCGACGGCACGCTCGCCGACACGGCCCCCGACCTCGCCGCCGCCGTCAATCAGATGCGCCACGCGCGCGGCCTCGCGCCCGCGTCGCTCGAGAAGCTGCGTCCGCTCGCTTCGGCGGGCGCGCGCGGCCTGATTGGCGGCGCGTTCGGGATTGGCCCCGACGATCGCGAATTCGCCGCCATGCGTGAGGAGTTTCTCGCCAACTACGCCGCGAATCTGCGCATCGAGACGGCGCTCTTCGCGGGCATCGACGCAGTGCTCGACGACCTCGACGCCCGCGGCGTGCGCTGGGGCATCGTGACCAACAAGGTCGCCCGTCTCACCGAGCCGCTCGTGAAACTGATGCACCTGGACACGCGCGCGAACTGCGTGGTCAGCGGCGACACGACGCCTTACTCCAAGCCGCATCCGGCGCCATTGCTGCACGCGGCCGAGGCGCTCGGCATTGCGCCGCAGCGCGTGGTCTACGTTGGCGACGATCTGCGCGACGTGCAGGCCGGCGCCGCGGCGGGCATGGCGACGATTGCCGCCGCATACGGCTACTGTGGCAATGACGTACCGCCCTCGCACTGGAACGCGCAATATGTCGCCGACACCACGGCGACGCTGTTCACCCTGCTTCAGCACATCGGCAAGCCGTCTGAGGCGATGTAAAAGCGGCTTTTGATCGCGAACAGCCGCGCGCGCCCTTGAACCGGGCGCGGTTCGCCTCATATGGCGAAATATGGGATAATTGTTCCTTCCTCTGGGGCCGACCTGGTTTCGACAGGGGTTATGAAGTAATCAGGGCATGCCGAGGACCCGTCACCTCGTTAATCAATGGGAAAAACGTAACTGCAAACGACGATACGTTCGCACTGGCAGCCTAACGGCCGCCGTCCTCTGCCTGGCTCACTGACGGGCTAGCGTCGCAAGACCGGTAGCAATACCGCCAGAGGTCATTTACGTCAGTTAAGCCTTGGTGGCGTCACGACGCCAAGGTCGAAAATTTAGTGAATCGCCGTAGCGCAGCGTGTTCGTCCGCGTCGCTGCGGTTAAATCAAATGACAGAACTACGCATGTAGAACTGCTTATGGACTGCTTCTGGACGCGGGTTCGATTCCCGCCGGCTCCACCAGAATTTGACGATAAAACCCCGTAAGATCAAGACTTACGGGGTTTTTGCTTTTCTGGCCGATCATGCAGCCCATCATGTGGCGGGGGCTAGGCGACTCTTTTTTATGTCGTGGTCAGAAAAAGTCACTTTGGGACACCCTTGGTACGCGCTGGTAGGTTTAGACGGTTTTGGCGGGTGCCAGGGTAGCCCCATTCTGAAAAACCCTTCGAACGAACTATTAACGCACGATCATGGGACGACGCTGGACGCCAGAACAGCGGGCGAAACAGGCCAAAGCAATACGGCGCTGGCGGCGGTGGGAAAGCTCGACGGGGCCGCGCACCGAAGCCGGTAATGCGGTATCCGCCAGCAACGCGATCACGCACGGCACGACGAGCGCGCGCTGGCGGGTCGATCTGCGCAAACTGAACGCGCTGCTGCGTGCGTGCAAAAACCGGTTGGAGCGATAGCGACGGGGTAACGCAGCAGCGCGCGGGTCCGCAGAATGTTCAGTTTTGTTCAGGTCAGGCGCGCCCTTTATTACCCTGGCGGCCTGAATCTTCCGGCCAGAAAAAGACGGCACACCCCCGCCCTGTGCGCGGGTCCTTCCAGGCCGGATTGCAATGCGGGTTGCGCAGAGGCGGGATGTCGCACCAGCTACGCGGTGCAAAACTTGTCTAGGGACAACAGCATGAGCGAACGAATCAGCGCATCGGAATTCGCACGTCGCGCAGATTGCGATGTGAAACAGGTTCGCCGTGCGCTCGCACGCGGGACGCTTGAGCGCGGCGCGGATGGCCTGATTGACGCGGCGATGACCGGGGCGGCGTGGCGCAAGGCGAATCGGCGAACGCTCGCGAAAGGGCGCTGGCGGCTCGTACGGACGGGGCGAGCGGACACGGCAACGCGACCGCAGAGAACCCGGCAGGAAGCGCTATCGACCCGGTGCCTAGCATGTTGCCGCTGACGGAAGCGCTACGCCTGAAAGAGCACTATGCGGCGATGTTGCGCAAGCTCGAATACGAGCAAAGCGAAGGCAGCCTGATCGAACTTGCGCAGGCCGAGGCCGTGGTGTTTGACGTGTTCCGTGCTGCGCGCGATACATGGCTCGCGTGGCCATCGAAGGTCGCACCGTTCATTGCCGCCGAACTGGGCGTAGAGGTAGACGCGGTGGCGATGCTGCTCAGTGAGTACGTGTCCCGCCAGCTCCAGGAGCTTGCCGAGCCGCAGCCGGATTTCACCGAAAGTTGAATCGGGCCGCCAGCATTGAGCTCCATCAACAGGTGCCGCACTTTCGAACTTCGTCTGATTGAGTCCATGCCGTCCGTGCGCTAGAAGTCCCAGGCGGGATGAAATATCGCCCCGCATCGCGGCCTCCCAACCTATGCAGTCCTGATGCGTCAGGCTGCGCATGCTGGGAAAACCCGCCTGGGTGCGCCGCTCGCAAATGGGAGAAATCTGCATTGGCTACACAAGAACGCATTATCCAGCCGAAGATCGCCGACGACGGATCGGTTCACTATTCGTCGGTCATGTCCGCGCCTGACGACAGCACGGCAGTCTGCTACATGGTACCGAATCGGGTCATTCCAGTGGTCTTTGTGCCGGGTGTCATGGGCACCAATCTGGAAACCAACGGGATGCAACCGAAGCCTGTCTGGCTGCTCGACAGCCTGTCTACCGTCAAGCCTTGGATGACGAAAGGTCCAGACCTGCGTAAGCGCATTCTGGATCCGGACGGAACCCAGGTCCACGGTCGCGGCAAGATCGCCCCCGGTACGGCGCAGACCGACGATGAACTGCGCCGTCGAGGCTGGGGCGAAGTCGCGTACGTGAGCTACGGTGAGTGGCTCATATGGCTTGAAAACGCGCTAAATGATGCCCATGCCGCAACGGATTTCGGGCGCAACGGCTTGCGCGAAAGCCTTTGCCATATCGTCACGCCTGGCTTGGAAAAGCTGGAGCGCGATGAGGTGGCGCTCTCGTACAAATATCAGTTTCCGGTGCATGCGGTTGGCTACAACTGGCTGCAATCGAACGCCGTATCGGCAGAGCGGCTGAAAACGCGAATCGATGAAATCACAGCCTGGTATCGAGAGAAATGCGGCTGGCGATGCGACAAGGTGATTCTCGTCACCCATTCGATGGGGGGACTGGTAGCCCGCTATTACTCGGAAGTCATGGGGACGCAGGACAAGGTGCTCGGGATCGTGCATGGCGTGATGCCCGCCACGGGCGCAGCGGCCACGTATAAGCGGATGAAGGCGGGCACCGAGGCATGGCAGGGCTGGCACTGGGCCCAACCTCTGCGGCCATGACTGCGGTAGTCGGCAGTGCGCCCGGCCCGCTGCAACTACTGCCGAGCCGGGACTACGGCATGGGCTGGTTGCAGATTCGGGACGGTGACCGGTTCGTTGCCTTGCCGCAACCGGACAAGGACGGCAACATCGATCCATACAGCCAGATCTATACGGTACGCGGCACCTGGTGGGGGCTGTGCGATGAACTGCTGCTCGATCCACTCGATCCCGCCAAGAAAACCGTCGATCAGGATTGGAAAACCTTTGCGGACCTTGTACTAGGCGATGTCCAGCCATTCCACGAGGACATCAGCGGCAAGTATCACGGCAACACCTATGCCTTTTACGGCGACGATGACAAGCACAGGGCATACGGCAATGTCACGTGGACGCAGCAAACCCCACCGCTGCTGCGCGGTGGCACGCCTCCAATTACCGACCTGCTGCGAGCGCGTGGCAGTGATGACCTCTCATCCGGCGGGCAGACGGTCAAGACGACGCTCGGCGGGAAATCCACATATTCCACGTTTGTCCTTCGGGACGCGGACGAGCATGGCGACGGGACGGTGCCTGTACGCTCGGGACGCGCGCCCGGCCACAAGGTGCGTGCCTGTGTCGCCTTTGCGGGTATCGACCACGAGGGAGGCTTCAAACTGGATGCGACCCGACGCTTCACGCTTCACGCCATTACCCGCATCGCGCAGAGCGTCAGAGGTACGGCACTGGACTACAAGGCATGAGGACAACGCGCGCAATGCTCGCTGCTGCCTGCCTGATATTTACCGTTGCCGCATGCGATCACAAGCCGGCACCGTTGAGCCAACAGGAAAAGCAAATCGTGACTGAATTGACGGCGGATATGAAAACGCGGTGCGTTGGCCGCTACCTGGTTGATATGCCGGGCGACCCCTGGGAATGGGGCCGCGCGAAGATACAGGGCGTCAGCATCGAGGCGAAGGCGATGACGGAAGACGCCTGGCGGCAGGAGGTCGCGCAACGCGAGGAGGCATTGAAATCCACGACGAGCCGCGATGCGTATCCGTTCCTGTATGCCGCTGGTAAGGCACGGGGAGATAACACCTACTACTTTGTCCATCGCGGCACCATCTACGAAGCTCCGAACAGACGATATATCGAGGGCTACAAGTGGGATCGCGGTTATCGCTTCCTGCTTAAGGTCAAAACCTACGACTACACCCGCCCGGACCGGACCAATGATCCCATCGTCAAGCAGTTCGGTGTGAAGAATGAGGTACCCGAGAAAACAGCCGTGGTGTTCAGCCTGATGGACAAACTGCGAGGCCGCGCACCGGACGAAGTTCCAACGGAGCCGGGCGTCTGCTTTGCTGGCGGATTTCTGCGATCGCCTGCAGGGAGCAATGAAGACGTGCACGCGCAGTTCGGCTGGGACAACATGCAAGACGTGAGTTTCGACATGTCTACCACGCCAGATATTTGTGATAGCACGACCCTGCTGCAACGAGCCGACGGCGCTGAAATGCACGCGGAACTAAAAGCGGCAGACGGTCATCTGGTTCGCAAGGGACCGGTCGCGCTCACTGGCATGAGGGCCGAGGAATGGCTGGCTGAAGGTCGGATGGACGGAGGCGGGCGCGGCAACCTGTTCTCGCTCTTCGTCAACGAGACCACAAGTGGACCTTCCACGCCGTATCTGTCGCTAGACCTGACCACTGGCGGGCAGATCGAAATTCAAGGGAAGCTTGTAAAGCTCGAGAAGAGGTCGCTCACCACTGGCGAAGCCGTTGCGTTATGGGACGCCGTATCGCGAACCTTGCGTATGAGGCCCGGCGCGCTATGACGCACCTGCGAATTACATCAGGACGAAAGAACATGCCCCGCCCATGCTTCCATCATCGGGCAGCGATGTTCCAAAAGGTCGGTGCGGTGGTAGGCCGCCTCAACCTTGTTCGAGACCGTATGCACGAGCGCCCGCTCGGCCAGGTCGCGTGCGTAGCCGCTTTCGCTGGCGCAATCCCTGAACGAGCTTCTAAATCCGTGCGCAGTCGCCACGCGCCCCGGCGTATGACTTTTCGCTTTCACGCGGCGCAGTAGCGCCGTCAAGGTCATACCGGACAGCACCTTGCCGCGCACCGATGGAAACACCAGCGTCTTGTGACACTCAAGTTATTTCAGCGTCTTAACAGGTTGCTGAAATACCGTTTTGCAGGGTGCTTAGAAGCAGTTTTCAGGGGGTGACCTACCCCTTACCGGAGTCGCGCGAGCGGCACGCAGGACTTCCTATGAGGTCGGGAATTTTTTGTGAAGCCCTCCCGGAAGGTATTTCAGCAACCTGTTAAGCATCGCACCGACCGGCACCGCCAGCGGGACGCGATGCGGTTCCCCCGCTTTCATCCGCTCGCTGGGGATCGTCCAGATTCCGGCGTCGAGGTCGAACTCGTCCTAGGTCGCGCCGCGCACTTCGCCGCTACGTAACGCAGTGAAAATCAGGAACAGCAGCGCCGACCGCGTGCTATCGCCAGGCTCGATATCACGCAACGGCGCCTTCGCGAAGGCCGGAATATCGCGCCACGGCATCGCCGGTTGATGCCGGCTCCACCAGATATTTCCGGTCGTCCACGACGAGCGGACTCGAGCCCCGGCGCCGCAAGGCTGTCGGGGCTTTTTACTTGCCACAGTCCTGACGCCGGCCGCGCCGCCAAAGCGCACACAAAAAAACTCGCGACAGCCCATTCGGGCCTCGCGAGTTTTTTTCATGCCACCGGCGGCGCAACTTTCGCGCGCCTCTAGATCATCAATTGTCCTGCGGGCACTGCAGATTACAGCCGTTCTGATCACCCAGATCGCCACGCTTGCGTGCGGCAGTCGGCTTGCCATGCTGATACTTCGCCGACGGCGCCGACGCGGCGAACTGCATTTGCGGATGCTCGTTGAACTTGAACTGATCGCTCAGAATGCCGCCAGGGACGCCCGGGGAGTTCTGCGCAAAGGCAATGTTGAACGTAGCAAATAACGCTGCCGCCGTTGCGGCGGCTGCACCAACTTTGAGAACAAATTTCATGGTCGATCGGCGCGACGAGCGCGCATCTGAAACGTGAGAGCGAATACGAACTGAAAGTATCACAAAAAGCGCCTGAGTCTGCAGCGTAGCCCGGCGAATACGTTGCCTTCTATTACAACGCCCGCGGGCCGCCCCATGCGGCTTCGAGTTCCACCACGTCGCCGCACGCCGCCGGATCGTATCCCTCCAGTTGCGCAACGGACGCACGGAACCCGGCGCCGCGCAGCAAACCCAGCACGGTCGCCAGCGGTTCGTGCGAGAGATGGCCGCGATCACACGCGAAATAGTAGTCTTCATCCGCGATTTCGATAAAGTCGAGCCCGAAATGGTGCGCGGCCGGCTCCACGCCGAAGCCCACGTCGGCCATTCCGCTCGCCACGAATGCGGCGATCGCCGAATGCGTGAGCTCCGACGACGCGTAACCGTTCACGCGCTCGGGATCGACGCCAATGCGTGTGAGCAGCAGATCGATCAGCAGGCGCGTGCCCGAGCCCGGCTGCCGGTTCACGAAGCGGATATCGCCGCGCGCGAGGTCGGCGAGACCTGTGACCTGCTTCGGGTTGCCGCGACCGACAAAGAGTCCCTGCTTGCGCTGCGTGAGATGGATGAGCACGTGCCGCTGTGGATCGAGCCAGCTGCGGTAGGCGTTGGCACAGGCGGCCCGAAAATCGCCACGCGGCAGGTGAAAGCCTGCCAGATCGCATTCACCGCGCGCGAGCGCCGTGATCGCGTCCACGCTGTCGCGGTACTTGATCTCCACGGGCACCTGGTCGGCGACGAGCGCCGTCACGAGCGCCGCCACCGCGTAGCCGTGCGAAGCATGGATGCGCAGATCCTGCGCATCGGGCGCGAGCCAGCGGTTCAGGTCGCTCGCCACTTCACTGGCCAGCGCCTCGAGGTTGCCCTGCAGCCGCTCCCCGCATAGACGCTGCGAGCGCAGAACCGCCTCGCCCAATTCGGAGAGCACCGACCCGCGGCCACGCGCTTTCGCGATCAGCGCGCCCCCCAGGCGCTCCTCCACTTCGCGCAAAACCCCCCACGCATGGCGATAGGACAAACCCTTACGCTGCGCGGCCTGCGCAATGCTTCCTTCCTCGGCGACGAGCGCAAGCAACGGCACAACGTCCGTCAGGCTTGCCTCGCGGCCTTCCGCGTCGCGCACGACTAGCTGCGAATGGCACTCGACCTTGATCATTATGAAATATTCCTTCCTATTGCGTCCGCCTTTCCACGGGCCTATTGTTCGGTCAGACAACAAGACAACCGCAGCATAGATGCACAGTTTATGAATAACAAGTGCATATATGCCCAGGAGATGCCCCATGATGGAAGAGACAACTGTTAGCGCGCCGGGCGATCTCGTCCTGCGTCACGCGCAGCCAGGCCGCACGCTGCTTGCGATCCTGCATGCGATCCAGGACGAAGTCGGTTTCGTGCCGCCAGCCACAGTCGTGCCGCTCTCGAAGGCGCTGAATCTTTCGCGCGCCGAGGTCCACGGCGTGATCACCTACTATCACCATTTCCGCACTGCCCCGCCCGCGCCGGTCACGGTCCAGCTGTGCCGCGCCGAGGCCTGCCGCAGCATGGGCAGCGAGGCGCTCGCGCAGCACGTCGAGGCCCATACCGGCTGCCGGTTCGGACAGCACGGCCACGACGCCGAACACGCGCACGCGCATGAAGGTCCAGTCGCGCTGGAGTCCGTCTATTGCCTCGGCCAATGTGCGCTCTCGCCCGCCATGATGATTAACGGCACGTTGCACGCAAAAGTGACCCCGCAGAAGTTCGACAAGCTCTACGCTGCCGCGCTCGCGACCGTCCGCACCGAGGAGGCCGCATGACATGCATCTACGTTCCCCGTGACTCCTCGGCCCTCGCGCTCGGCGCGGATGCCATCGCCGAGGCCATCGAACGCGAAGCCGCCGCGCGCGGCGCGAGCATCGAGATCGTGCGCAACGGCTCGCGCGGCCTGCTCTATCTTGAACCGCTCGTCGAAGTTCAAACGCCCGATGGCCGTGTCGGCTATGCGAACGTCGAACCCGATGAAGTGGGCGCACTCTTCGACGCCGGCTTCTTGCAAGGCGGCCAGCACGCACGCAGCGTCGGCCTCGTCGAGCAGATTCCGTATCTGAGCAAGCAGCAGCGCCTCACGTTCGCACGCATCGGCATTACCGACCCGCTTTCCACCGACGACTACGCCGCCCACGGCGGCCTCGAAGGATTGCGCAATGCGCTGAAGATGACGGGCGCCGATATCTGCGAAGCACTGGTCGAGTCGGGCCTGCGTGGCCGCGGCGGCGCGGCGTTCCCGGCCGGCATCAAGTGGCGCACGGTCGCGAATGCGCAAGCCGACCAGAAGTACATCGTCTGCAATGCCGACGAAGGCGACTCGGGCACGTTCTCCGACCGCCTCGTCATGGAAAGCGATCCGTACGTGCTGATCGAGGGCATGACGATCGCGGGCATCGCGGTGGGCGCGACCGTTGGCCATATCTACGTGCGCAGCGAGTATCCGCATTCGATCGCGGCGCTCGAGGAAGCCATCCAGCGCGCGCGCGCGGCGGGCTGGCTCGGCGACGACGTGCTCGGCAGCGACAAGCGCTTCGAGCTGTTCGTGGCCAAGGGCGCGGGCGCTTACGTGTGCGGCGAGGAAACGGCGCTGCTCGAATCGCTCGAAGGCAAGCGCGGCATCGTGCGCGCCAAGCCGCCGCTGCCGGCGCTCGCCGGTCTCTACGGCAAGCCCACGGTCATCAACAACGTCATCACGCTCGCCACGGTGCCCATCATCTTTGCCAAGGGCGCGGCGTTCTACAAGGACTTCGGCATGGGCCGCTCGCGCGGCACGCTGCCGTTCCAGCTCGCGGGCAATATCGCGCGCGGCGGGCTCGTGGAGCTTGCGTTCGGCGTGACGTTGCGCGAACTGATGGTCGACTACGGCGGCGGGACCGCGAGCGGCCGTCCGGCTCGCGCCGTGCAGGTGGGCGGCCCGCTCGGCACCTATTTGCCGGAAAGCCAGTGGGACATTCCCATGGACTACGAAGCGTATGCGGCGGTTGGCGCGGTCGTGGGTCACGGCGGCCTCGTCGTGCACGACGACACGTCGAATCTCGCCGAACTCGCCCAGTACGCCATGGAGTTCTGCACGCTCGAATCGTGCGGCAAGTGCACGCCATGCCGCATCGGCTCGACGCGCGGCGTCGAGGTGATCGCGAAGATCCGCAAGGGCGACACGTCCGAAAAGCAGGTCACGCTGCTGCGCGACCTGTGCGACACGATGGTGTCCGGCTCGCTGTGCGCGATGGGCGGCATGACGCCCTACCCCGTGATCTCCGCACTCAACCATTTCCCGGAAGATTTCGGTCTCGAACCCGTCGCCCAACACGCAGGCCAACAACCGGCGGCCGCCTGAACGAGGAACCACCATGTCCGACACGCTCATGTCCCAAGCCGGTGGTTGCGGTTCCGGCAATTGCGCCTGCAAGTCCCAGGCAAAGAAGCAACGCTCGCCCTTCGACGAAACCGATTTCGGCACGCCGCTGGTCCACGCCGACGTGGACGTCACGCTCGAAATCGACGGCCAGTCCGTGACGGTGCCGGCCGGTACTTCGGTGATGCGCGCCTCCATCGAGGCCGGCATCAACGTGCCCAAACTCTGCGCCACCGACTCGCTCGAACCGTTCGGTTCGTGCCGTCTGTGTCTCGTGGAAATCGAAGGCCGCCGCGGCTATCCCGCTTCGTGCACGACGCCCGTCGAAGCGGGCATGAAGGTGCGCACGCAAAGCAATCAATTGCAGAAGCTGCGCCGCAACGTGATGGAGCTGTACATCTCCGATCACCCGCTCGACTGCCTCACCTGCCCCGCCAATGGCGACTGCGAGCTGCAGGACATGGCCGGTGTGACGGGCCTGCGGGAAGTGCGCTACGGCTTTGACGGCGCGAATCACCTCAAGGACAAAAAGGACGAATCGAATCCGTATTTCACGTACGACCCGTCGAAGTGCATCGTCTGCAATCGTTGCGTGCGCGCGTGTGAAGAAACGCAAGGCACGTTCGCGCTGACCATCGCCGGTCGCGGTTTCGAATCGCGCGTGGCTGCGGGTGCGAACGAATCGTTCATGGAGTCGGAATGCGTGTCGTGCGGCGCTTGCGTGGCCGCGTGCCCGACCGCCACGCTGCAGGAAAAGACCGTCGTGATGCTGGGCCAGGCCGAGCACTCGGTCGTGACGACCTGCGCCTATTGCGGCGTGGGCTGCTCGTTCAAGGCCGAGATGAAGGGCAACGAAGTCGTGCGCATGGTGCCGCACAAGAACGGCCAGGCGAACGAAGGCCATGCCTGCGTGAAGGGCCGCTTCGCGTGGGGCTACGCGACGCACAAGGACCGCATCAAGAAGCCGATGATCCGCGCGAAGATCACCGATCCGTGGCGCGAAGTGAGCTGGGACGAAGCGATCAACTACGCCGCGAGCGAGTTCCGCCGCATTCAGGCGAAGCACGGACGCGATTCGATCGGCGGCATCACGTCATCGCGCTGCACGAACGAGGAAACCTACCTCGTGCAGAAGCTCGTGCGCGCCGCGTTCGGCAACAACAACGTCGATACCTGCGCACGCGTGTGCCACTCGCCCACCGGCTACGGTCTCAAGACGACGCTCGGCGAATCGGCGGGCACGCAGACCTTCGCTTCCGTCGATCACTCGGACGTGATCATGGTGGTCGGCGCGAACCCCACCGACGGCCACCCCGTCTTCGGCTCGCGTCTGAAGCGCCGCGTGCGTCAGGGCGCGAAGCTGATCGTCGTCGATCCGCGCCGCATCGACATCGTCGACACCGCGCACGTGAAGGCCGAGCATCACCTGCAGCTGCGCCCGGGCACCAACGTCGCGATGATCAACTCGATCGCGCACGTGATCGTCACCGAAGGGCTCGTGAATGAAGCGTTCGTGGCCGAGCGCTGCGAAACGCGCGCGTTCGAGCAATGGCGCGATTTCGTCTCGCTGCCGGAAAACTCGCCCGAAACGATGGCCGAAGTGACCGGCGTGCCCGCCGAGCAGGTGCGCGCCGCCGCGCGCCTCTACGCGCAGCAAGGCAATTCGGCGATCTACTACGGCCTCGGCGTCACGGAACACGCGCAAGGCTCGACGATGGTGATGGCCATCGCCAACCTCGCGATGGCCACGGGCAACATCGGCCGCGAAGGCGTGGGCGTGAATCCGCTGCGCGGCCAGAACAACGTGCAGGGCTCGTGCGACATGGGTTCGTTCCCGCACGAGCTGCCGGGCTATCGCCACGTGGGCGATTCGATCGTGCGCGGCGAGTTCGAGGCGGCCTGGAACGTCGCGCTGCAAAGCGAGCCGGGCCTGCGCATTCCGAACATGTTCGAAGCGGCACTCGACGGCACCTTCATGGGCCTCTACTGCCAGGGCGAGGACATCGTTCAGTCCGACCCGAACACGCAGCACGTGGCGGCGGCGCTTTCGTCGATGGAGTGCATCGTCGTGCAGGACATCTTCCTGAACGAAACGGCGAAGTACGCGCACGTGCTGCTGCCGGGCTCGTCGTTCCTCGAAAAGGACGGCACGTTCACCAACGCCGAGCGCCGCATCTCGCGCGTGCGCAAGGTCATGCCGCCGATCGCCGGCTACTCGGACTGGGAAGTGACGATCCTGCTCTCGCGTGCGCTCGGCTACGAGATGGACTACACGCATCCGTCGCAGATCATGGACGAGATCGCGCGCCTCACGCCCACGTTCCACGGCGTCTCGTACAAGAAGATCGACGAGATGGGCAGCATCCAGTGGCCGTGCAACGAAGAAGCGCCCGAAGGCACCCCGATCATGCACATCGACGAATTCGTGCGCGGCAAGGGCAAGTTCGTCATCACGAAGTTCATCGCCTCGCCGGAGAAGGTCACGCGCCGCTTCCCGCTCCTGCTCACGACGGGCCGTATCCTTTCGCAGTACAACGTGGGCGCGCAGACCCGCCGCACCGAGAACTCGCGCTGGCACGAGGAGGACCGCCTCGATATCCATCCGGTGGACGCCGAAGACCGCGGCATCCGCGACGGCGACTGGGTGGGCATCGAATCGCGCGCGGGCCATACGGTGCTGCGCGCGAAAGTCAGCACGCGCATGCAGCCGGGCGTGGTCTATACGACGTTCCACTTCCCCGAGTCGGGCGCGAACGTCATCACCACGGATGCCTCGGACTGGGCCACGAACTGCCCCGAGTACAAGGTGACGGCCGTGCAGGTCAGCCACGTGCAGCAGCCCTCGGAGTGGCAGCGCGAATACTCTCGCTTCAATACGACCCAGCTCGAGCTGCTGAGCCAGCGCGAACCGCTTGCCACCTCAGGGAAATAAGGCGATGAAAGCTGATCACTTGATCGAAATGGCGAACCAGATAGGCATGTTCTTCGACTCGCTGCCCGATCGCGAGGAAGCGCTCACGGGCATCGCGGAGCACATCCGCAAGTTCTGGGAGCCGCGCATGCGCCGCACACTGCTCGCGGCGCTCGATGGCGAAGGCGAGCAGGCGGGCTTCACGGAGATCGTGCGCGCCTCGCTCACGAAGTATCGCGAGGCGCTGGTGCCCGCGGCGGCTTGAGCCGGGCCAGCCGGCCCATCACATGAGGCGCACGGCGCCGCGCGGTTCAGACCGGCGGCGGCTGTCCAAAGCCCGCAGCTGCGTACCACGTCTCGCAGTGGCGCAGCAGCGCATTGAGGTCCGACGCGGGACGCCCCCGCGCGCCGATATAGCCGTCGGGCCGCACCAGATAATACGCGGGCCGCGTGCGCCCGTACGATTCGCTTAGCGAGGCCGCGCCCTCGCCCGCCAGCGGCGTCTCGCCGTTGGCGAGGTCGGCGATCCACCAGATCCGCAGCGCCTGCGGAAACAGCCGCTCGACGGCTTCGGCAAATCGCTTGAGCGCGGCGCTCACTTCCGCGCCGTTTTTCACCGCTGCAGCGTCGGCGTCACCCTCCACCAGCAGGAACAGCGAAAAACACGCCGGGTCGTGCAGATCGAAGATGCGCCCCTTGCCTGGCGCCTTGCCTAGCGGACCGTCCACCACGCGCACGAAGGCGTCCGGGGCGCGCTCGCCCGCGCGGGGGCCGCCGTCCAGCACGCGCTCGAGCGTGAGCGGGCTGCGGCGATACTGGATCGACAGCTCGCTCACCGCCTGGCGCGCTGCGTCGCGCAGCGGCCCGAGCGCGACGAGCGCCGGCATCACGCGCTCGCGCAGCAGCTTGAGCGGGCCGTGATCGGCTTCCACCAGTTGCGTCATGAAGCTCGTCTGCTGCAGCACGAGCCGCTCGATCGGATAACGCTCCGCGTGATAGGTGTCGAGCAGGCGCTCGGGCGCGCCGCGCGCGTGCACGCGGGCGAGCTTCCAGCCCAGATTGAAGGCTTCCTGAATGCCCGTGTTCAAGCCCTGCGCGCCCGCGGGGCTGTGCACGTGCGCGGCGTCGCCGGCAAAGAAGGTGCGCTCGACGCGCAGCTGCCGCACCATGCGGCTGTTCACGCTGAAGTACGACGCCCAGCTCATGTCCGAGACGGACACCGGATGGTGCACGCGCTGCAGGATGATGTCGCGGCATTCCTCCAGCGTGGGCACGGGGATCGTGCCTTCGGGCGCGGCGGGCAGCATGGCCTTGTGATCGGCGATCAGGCGGTAACGGCCGTGGCCGAACGGAAAGAGTGCGGCGAGACCGTCGCCCGAGGCGAAGATGTGGAACTCGTCGTCGGACCAGGGCGTGCTCGCGCTCAGGTCGGCGAGCAGGAACGATTGCGTCATCGTCTCGCCGTCAAACTTCATGTCGAGGCGATGGCGCACGGTGCTATGCGCGCCGTCGGCGGCGATCACGTAAGCGCAGCGCAGCGACTCGACGCGCCCGTCGGGGCGGCGCACTTCCGCGCTCGCGCCGGCCGAGCCCTGGGTGTACTCCAGCAGTTCGCAGCCGCGCTCGATCTCCACGCCGAGCGTCGCGAGATGCCCGCCGAGGATGCGTTCGGTAACCGTCTGTTCAATGAAGAGCAGATAGGGATAGCGCGTGAAGAGCGGATCGAAGTCGAGCCGCGCGCGGCGCTGGCCGTTCGAATAGAGGTTCGCAATATGCGCGCGGTGGCCGAGTTCGAGAAACGGCTCGACGATCCGATGCTGCTCGAACAGTTCGAGCGTGCGCGCCTGAATGCCGATCGCCCGCGAGTGGCGTCCGGGCTGCGGCGCGCGATCGATCAGCCGCACGGGGATATGCGCACGCGCAAGACTCATCGCGGCGGCAAGCCCGGTGGGGCCCGCGCCCACGATGAGCACGGGCGCGAGAGAAGAAGCCACGGCCATGCAGACCTCCATGCGCTCGACACGCTACGTAGTGTATCGCCCGCGCCGGGACCGGTCGCGCGGCAGCGCATCAAATGCGCTCTGAATGGCGCGAGAAGGTGCTGCGCGAATGGCCGCGCTTCAGTGCGCGTGCGGATGCCCGTGCGCTTGCGTGTGCCTGTGCGCGCCGTCCGGCATCTCCAGCGCGCAGCGATGCTCGCTCGTGCCGAGATCCACCTGCAACGTCACGTGCCGCATGCCGAAACGGACCTGGAGCGATTCGACCATATGATCGAGCGCGGCGTCGCCGGGGTGCCCCGCCGGCATCACGAGGTGCGCGCTCAGCGCGCAGCCCGTGGTCGAAAGCGCCCAGACGTGAAGGTCATGCACATCGACTACGCCCTCCTGCTGCGCGAGGAAGCCGCGCACGCGCACGATGTCGACGTTCTCGGGCACGGCCGCAAGGGCAAGCCGCACCGACTCGCGCAACAGCCCCCAGGTGCCGTACACGATCACGAGCACGACCGCGATCGACATGAGCGGATCGATCCAGCTCCAGCCGGTCGCAAGAATCAGCAGACCGCTCACGGCCACGGCGGCGGAAACGCCGGCGTCGGCGGCCATGTGCAGGAAGGCGCCGCGAATGTTCAGGTCGTCCTTTTGCCCGCGCATGAAAAGCCACGCCGAAAAACCGTTGACCACCATACCGATGGTCGCCACGACGAACACGTCGAAGCCCGCGACCGGCGCCGGATAAAACAGGCGGCCAAGCGCTTGCGCGAGGATCGCGCCGCACGCGAGCAGGAGCAGCGCGGCGTTGGCGAGCGAGGCGAGAATCGACGAGTTGCCGAACCCGAACGTGAAGCGCGCCGACGGACGGCGCGTTGCGAGCCACGCGGCGCCCCAGGCGAGCAGCAGGCCGAGCACGTCGGAGAGATTGTGGCCGGCGTCGGCGAGCAGCGCGGTGGAATGCGCGAGCACGCCATACACCGTCTGCACGACGACGATGAAGACGTTCAGCGCGACGGCGATGGCGAACGCGCGGCCGTGCCCCGCGACCGGCGCGTGATGATGGTGATGGTGGCCGTGCGCGTGACCATGCCCGTGCGGCGCGTGGGCGTCGTGGGCATGGCCGTGGGCGTGATCGTGATCGCCCTCGTGCTTCCTGGCGCCTGCGGCGTCTTGTGCGTGTTCGTGATCCGCTGCGCTCATGCGCCCTCCTGCCATTGCGCCGAGGGCTCGGCCACGTGTTCCAGCATGCCGGCGATCATCGCGCTGATATGCGCGTCCGCAGCCGCGTAGAACACCTGCTTGCCCTCGCGTTCGGCGCGCACGACGCGCGCGGCGCGCAAAAGCCGTAGATGGTGACTCACCAGCGACGGCGACAAACCGAGCGTGTCGGCAATCGCCCCCACGGCGATCCGGTCCTGAACACAGGCGAGCACGATACGCAGGCGCGTGGCGTCGCCGAGCAGACGGAAGAGGTCGGCGAGCGGAACGACGCGCTCGTCATCGGAAACTGGGGTCATGAATACACACAATACATATGAACAGGTGTTCAAATGTTAGTTCAGCAACGGATGCCAGTCAACTTTCGATCAACATTCGGCCAACTTCGGGAACGGGTCCGCGAGTGTGGGAAAATGCCGCCTTTGTGTCCCGAACGTTTTGCTTCTTCAGTTATGGAACAGCTTTTTGTCCGCGCGTACGCCGCACATCGCGACGGCCGGCTGGACGACGCCGAGCGCGACTACCGCGCGACGCTCGCCGCCGATCCCGTGCACGTCGATGCGCTGCATCTGCTCGGCGTGCTACGGCATCAGCGAGGCCAGCACGCCGAAGCCGCGGACCTCGTGCGTCGCGCGGTCGCTTTGCGCCCTGACGACGCCGCGCTCCAGCTGAACCTCGGCAACGCACTCAAGGCGCTCGGCGAACTGGAAGGCGCAATCGAGCGCTTTCGCAACGCGCTCACACTCGCGCCTGCGTTTGCCCTCGCGCATTACAACCTCGGCAACGCCTATGCGGTGATCGGCCGTCACGAGGACGCGATGTACGCGTTCGGCCAGGCCGTGCGCCTGCAGCCCGGCGACGCCTCGTCGCACAACAACCTCGGCAATGCGC
Source organism: Paraburkholderia sp. CNPSo 3281 (assembly GCF_024206515.1). Taxonomy (NCBI): domain Bacteria; kingdom Pseudomonadati; phylum Pseudomonadota; class Betaproteobacteria; order Burkholderiales; family Burkholderiaceae; genus Paraburkholderia; species Paraburkholderia sp. CNPSo 3281. The sequence goes on from NZ_JAMBPS010000001.1 coordinate 46,461, forward strand.
TGCACGCGCTCGGCCGCCATGCCGAAGCCGCCGACTCGTTTCGCCGCGCGCTCAAGATCCGCCCGGGCCACGCCGGGGCGCACAACAACCTCGGCATGTCGCTCAACGCGCTTGGCGACAGCGCGAGCGCGGTCGAACAATTCCAGAAGGCGCTGCGCGTGCAGCCGCGCTTCGTCGCCGCGCATTTCAATCTTGCGAATACGCTCGACGCGACCGGCCATCACGGCGAAGCCGTGGCTGCCTTCGAAACGGCGCTTTCGCTGCAGCCGCATTTCCCGCCGGCCCTGTTCGGGCTCGGCAATGCGCTTGTCGCGCTCGGCCGCCACGACGCAGCCATCGGGCCCTACGAGCGTGCGATCGGCTTCGATCCGAAATTTGCCCTCGCCTGGCTCGCGCTCGGCGTGGCGCATCACGCGCTCGGCCGGCATGCGGCCGCGCTGCGCGCCTTCGACGAAGCGCTGCGCGTGCGGCCCGATCTGGCCGCCGCGCATTTGAATCGCGCGCTCACGTGGCTCACGCTCGGCGACTTCCGGCGTGGACTGCCCGAGTACGAATGGCGGCTCGATCCGGCCGCACGCGACGAGGCACACGCCAACGCACCGCGCGGCGCAGGCTACATTCTGCCCCCGCAGGTGAACGCACCGATTGCACCGATTGCGCCGATTGCGCCGCGCACGACGCAAAGCACGCTGCCACGCTGGCACGGCGAGCCCCTGAACGGACGCACGCTGCTGATCGAGGCCGAACAGGGTTTCGGCGACACACTTCAATTCGTGCGCTTCGTGCCGCAAGTCGTCGCAACGGCACAGAAAACCGGAGCACGCGTCGTGCTCGAAGTGCAGCGCGCACTCGTGCCGCTCATCGCGCCCGCAGCTGAAGCCTGGCGCGTCACGCTCGTCGAGCAGGGCACGCCCCGGCCCGCCGCCGACCTGCACTGCCCGCTCCTCTCGCTGCCGCTCGCGCTCGGCACGAGCATCGACACACTGTCCGCGCGCACGCCCTACCTCAACACCAGCGCGGCCTACGGGCGCAAGTGGCGCGGCTCGCTGGGCGGCCAGGCGCGGCGCAAGATCGGCCTTGCGTGGTCCGGACGCATCCAGAAGCACGAGAATCGCGCGATTGCGCTCGCCGCGCTCGAACCGCTCTTCGCGCTCGATGGTATCGACTGGATCGTCCTGCAACCCGAACTCAGCGCCGCGGAACACGCGGCGCTCGACGCGCATCCACGGGCACGCTCGATCCACCGGCTCGGCGGCAAGCTGCAGGATTTCGCGGATACCGCGGCCGTGATCGAACGTCTGGACGGCGTCGTGTCGATTGATACCTCGATCGCCCACCTCGCGGGCGCGCTGGGCGCGAAACTCTGGGTCATGCTGCCGTTCGCCGCGGACTGGCGCTGGTTTGCGGGCACCGACGAAAGCCCGTGGTACCCGCACGCGCGGCTCGTCCGTCAGCCACGCCCACATGCATGGGCGGAAGTCGTGGAAACGGTCGCGAGCGAGTTGCGCGACGCGTAAGCGGCACAATGAAAAACGGAGCGCCTGAGCGCCCCGTCCTTTTATTGCTTTCGCCGCGAGAGTGCCGGCTCAATCGGTCAATCCGCCGATCAGGCAGCCTTGTACTGATTGCGCGCTTCCGGCGTGCGATAGAGCACGAGCGTCGCGATGAGGCCGCACACGCCGGCGACGCCCATCCAAGCCCCCGGCGCCGCCTTGTTGCCGCTCACGTGGATGAGGTAGGTCGAGATCGCCGGCGTGAAACCGCCGATCGTCGTCGCGAGACTGTAGGCAAGCGAGAAGCCGGCCGTGCGCACATCGGCGGGCATGACTTCGGTGAGCGCCACGACCATCGCGCCGTTGTAGCAGGCGTAGAGGAACGACAGCCACAACTCGACCGTGAGCAGGCGGCCGAACGACGGCTCCGCCACGAGCCACTGCACCGTGGGATAGGCGGTGAGGATCGTGAGCACGGTGAAGGTGATCAGCATCGGGCGGCGGCCCACACGGTCCGAAACCGCGCCGGAAACCGGCAGCCAGAAGAGGTTCGACAAGCCGATGCAGACCGTCACGATCAGCGTGTCGATCTCGTTCAACCTGAGCACTTCCTTGCCGAAGGTCGGCGTGTAGGCGGTGATGAGGTAGAAGGACACGGTGGTCATGATGACCATGCCCATACCGGCGATCACGACGCCCCAGTTCTGCACCATCGACGCCATGATTTCGCCCATCGACGGACGATGCTTCTTCTTCGCGAACTCCTCCGTTTCCTGGAGCGAGCGGCGAATGATGAAGAGGAACGGCACGATCAGGCAGCCGATGAGGAACGGCACGCGCCAGCCCCAATTCGTCATCTGCTCGACGGGCAGCAGGCGATGCAGCAGCACGCCCAGCAGCGCGGCAAACACCACGGCGACCTGCTGGCTGCCCGACTGCCACGAGACGTAGAAGCCTTTGTTGCCCTTGGTCGCGATTTCGGAGAGATAGACCGAGACGCCGCCCAGTTCCACGCCCGCCGAGAAACCCTGCAGCAGCCGCCCCAGCAGCACGAGCGCCGGCGCGAGTATGCCGATGGTCGCGTAGCCCGGCACGACGGCGACCGCGAGCGTGCCGAACGCCATCAGGCCGAGCGTAAGCATGAGGCCCTTGCGGCGGCCGTGATGGTCGATGTACGCGCCGAGGATGATGGCGCCGAGCGGACGCACGAGGAAGCCCGCGCCGAACACGGACAGCGTGAGCATCAGCGAAGCGAACGCATTGTCACTCGGGAAGTAGGTCCGGGCGATCGCCGAAGCGTAGTAGCCGTAGACCATGAAATCGTACATTTCCAGGAAGTTGCCGCTGACGACGCGGAAAACGGTCCGGAATTTTGATTCGCCAGGGGATGCGTGGGACGCGGTAGACATGACACTCTCTGAAGAGACTGTCCGGGAAGCCTGAGCGGCTCGCGGGACAGTGAAAAACAATCACTCGCGGTAAAACGAGGGTCGCGCGCGCGCGCGGGCATTTTATTGTGCGATACGCGCCGGGACTCAGATATTCGGGCATTTCCTTAAAAGAGGCTAGCAAAAAGCATCAACAGAGCCCAATTCTTCCATATTTATTACGACATAAATTCATTATTCTTTCATTGCGGGCGACCCCGCCGCGAGCGTCCTCGAATGGGGCAAAATGTCTTGCAGCAGGGCTTGGCGCGCGGCCCCCGACGCGCGCCCTGATTCAGACGCCCACACGTCCGCCATCCGCATGACCGACATCCCAGCCCTCACGCTGCGCCCGGCCACCGTCGCCGATGCTCCCTTGCTCGCCGCCATGCATGCCGCAAGCTGGCAGGCGACGTATCGCGCACTGCTGCCCGCTGCGTTTCTCGAACGCGAAGTCGACGCCGAGCGCGCGGCTTACTGGCGCGCGCGCATGGAAGCGCCAGGCAGCGAACGGCGGCTCGTCCTGATCGCCGAGCTTGCATCGGGTGCGGCCGTGGGCTTCGTGTGCGTCGAACGCCAGCCCGGCTCTCCCTGGGGCGTCCTGCTCGACAATCTTCATGCGCTGCCGGCGCACCAGGGCACCGGCGTCGGCAAGCGGCTCATGCGCGCGGCGCAGGACTGGGCGCGCGCCCAGGGCGAGACGCAGCTCTATCTCTACGTGCTCGACGGCAACACGCCAGCGATTGCGTTCTACGAGCGCCAGGGCTGGACCTATTCGGGCTCGGAGCCCGACCGCATGGGCGGCATCGACATCACCGCACTGCGTTACGTGTACCGGCTCGGCGGCCAGTGAAGTCCGCCAGACTCAGCGCAAACAACCGAGGCTTTTAAGCCATTCCCGATGCGTTCGATGAAGGTCTTTTGCGCCTCCAGCTCCGTCCGGCGTATCTCTAACTGCGAAAGCTGCTCGGTTTGCCGCGCGAAGTCTGCGTAGATCGCCTCGGAACGTGCTTCGTCCTGCGAACGGATCACGCGCCAGAAGTGCTTGTCCTGAAACAGCACGACGTAGTACGTCACGCGGCCAGGAGGGGGTGGCTGCGATTCGCAGTGATCGCCCGTGGTTTGCAATCAGAAGCGGGTTTCGCGCGCAGATCGCAAGAAGGTGTCGAGCAGCGGCGTGCAGTCGAGCAGTTCGGGGCCGCCCGCACGATGGAACTCGGGGTGCCACTGCACGCCCACGACGAATGGCGAACGCCGGTAACGCACCGCCTCGATGAGCCCGTCGCCCGCCGAAACGGCCTCGACAGTCAGGTCGCGTCCGAGGCTCTTCACCGCCTGATGGTGAATCGAGTTGACGATCGCCTCGCGCCGCCCAGGGAACATGGTCGCGAACGTCGAGCCCGCCGGGAACGTGACCGCGTGGCGATGCTGGTCGTAATGCTCGCTCACGTGCACGCCGGCCGTCGGCACTTCGGTCGCGATGTCCTGAAAAAGCGTGCCGCCAAACGCCACGTTGATGAGTTGGCAGCCGCGGCACACGCCCAGCACCGGCTTGCCCGATTCGACGAACTCATGCAGCAGTTCGAGTTCGTACATGTCGCGCACGCGGTCGCCCGGCCATTCGGGGCGCGGCGAGACTTCCGCATACGTCTGCGGCGAGACGTCGGCGCCTCCCTGGAGCAGCAGGCCGTCGAGATGCTTCGCGTAATCGCGCAAGCGGATATTGCTCGGGTGCAGCATCCCTTGATGCCCGACCGTCGGGATCATGAACACGATGACGTCTCGAGACATCACCCAGTGTGCGATCGATTCCTCCAGGTATTGCAGCGTCTTGCCGCGCAGCCCTAGTGCGCCCGGCTCCGGGTGGAAGATCCGCGCCGAGACGCCGATGCGCAACGTGCGCTGCGTGATGCGCTGACCGGCGCGGTCGAACATTTGCCGCGCCCGCGCCACGACGATGCGGCCGAACACCGCCCAGGCCGAATCGCTCGCGCGCAGATAACGCGGCGGTTCCGGCGGAATGGCGCCGGGCGGCGGCGGGTGATGTGCAGTGAAGTCGGGCGCCTGGCCGAAGCCGGCCGGCGCAGCACCAGGACGTTGCGGCGCAGCAGAGGCTGCCGCCTCGCCAGTGCTCGCCGGTTCGGTATGCGGGGCCGGCGCGGGCGCGGACTTGCCGGCCTCGGCGGTTTCGCTGATCGGAATACTCGGCGTCGTGCCCGCCGGCGCCTGCTTCGGCAACTCGCCAGGCGCGGAAGCCGCTGCCGCCCCTTCAGCGCCGGGCGTGACGGTCGAAGCGCTTTCGGGCGCATCGGTCGAAGCGCGTTGCGCGGCTTCCCCGGAGGGCGAAGCGGAAGGCGATGCAGAGGGAGAACCAGCAGGAGGAGAGGACGAGGACGAGGGCGCGGGGGCGCCGGCAGGACCGGCATCGGCAGGACGGCTTGCGCCGTCAGGGACCTCGGGGTGGTCTGATTTGTTATCGCTCATGACGTGGGGTCAGGCGCGCGGCGCGCGAACGAATGAACAGGCTTTGATTATCCGTCGCACGGCACGCCGCCGCCACCCCCGCACACAATTGCTCACATCCCGTCGCACCAGCGGCACCTCGAACTCGCCTGGTCAGGCATCCGGCCGCTCGTCGAAGGTTTCGCGCAACGCAATCTGCATCGACGCGTGGATCTTCACGCACCAGCGCCACAACAGCATGGTGAGCGCCGCCGCGCACACCAGCACGCCGACGAGAAAGCCCGTGGGCGGCAGGATCGTGCCCGAGAGCGCCGCCACGAGCAGGAACACGCCGAACATCGAGACCACGGGCACCAGTTCCGCAATCACATGCCGGATCGCGCGCGTAAAGCGCCCGGCCTTCTCCGGCTGCACGCTCACTTCGGCGAGCAACAGCGCGAGCGACTGCGTCTTGCGCCACACCGCCACGAGAAACGGCATCGCGAGCACGAGCGCCGCGCTCCACAGCACGACACGCTGAATGCGCTCGTCACCGATCCAGTGCGCAAGCAACGGCGACGCGTAGCGCGCGCCATACGAAACGCCGATGAAGATCGCCGAAACGAGCGCGAGATTCACGGCAATCTGCACGACGATGCGCTTCGTGAGCGAAAAGATCGTGGGCCCGTCCGAGCGCGGCACGAGGCAGCGCAGCCACTGGCTGTACATGCCGAACACGTTCGAGACGGCAGGCGGCATGGCGCGCGCGAGGCGCTGCGAGAGCGGATCGGCGATGCGGATCAGGTAAGGCGTGGTGAGCGTCGTGATGGCCGAAACGGTCACGGCGATCGGATAGAGAAATCCGCTCGTCACCTTCAGCGTGAGACCGAGCGAGGCGATGATGAACGAGAACTCGCCGATCTGCGAGACGGTCATACCCACGCGCATGGCGGTGCGTCCGTCGTGGCCCGCGAGAAAGGTGCCGAGGCCGCACGACACGAGCTTGCCGAGCACCACGGCAAGCGAGATCACGGCGATCGGCCAGGCGTAATCGACCAGCACGAGCGGGTTGAGCATGAGCCCGATCGTCACGAAGAAGATGGCGGAGAACGCGTCGCGCAGCGGCGCGACGAGATGCTCGATGCGATGCAGATGGCGCGACTCGGCCATGACCGCGCCGATCAGGAACGCACCGAGCGCAATCGAATAATCGAGCTTCACGACCAGCAGGCAAAAGCCGAAGCAAAAGCCCAGCACCGAGACGAGCAGCATTTCGTCGTTGCCCACGCGCGCGATATAGCCGAGCACGCGCGGCACGATCAGGATGCCCGCGAGCAGCGAGACCAGCATGAAGAGCAGCAGCTTGCCGAGCGTGATGAGCGCGATGCCCGGCGAGAGCTCGCCCGTCTGCGCGATGCCGCCGAGCAGCACGAGCATCGCAATGCCGAGAATGTCCTCGACGATCAGGATGCCGAACACGAGCTGCGCGAACGGCTCGCGCTTCACGCCGAGATCGGAGAGCGCCTTGACGATGATCGTGGTCGAAGAGATGGCGAGAATCGCGCCGAGGAACAGCGCATCCATCGTGGCCCAGCCGAACGCGCGGCCGATCTCGTAGCCGAGCCACAGCATCAGCACGATTTCCGAGAGCGCCGCGACGATGGCGGTCGCGCCCACCTGGAAGAGCTTGCGCAGGCTGAATTCGAGGCCGAGCGAGAACATCAGGAATACCACGCCGAGCTCGCCGAGCGTCTGGATGGTCTGCTCGTCGTGAATGAGCTGGAACGGCGGCGTGTACGGCCCGATGATCACGCCCGCCGCGATATAGCCGAGCACGACCGGCTGCTTCAGGCGATGAAACAGCACGGTGACGACGCCTGCCAGCGCCATCACGACTGCCAGATCCTGAATGAAGCCGATTCCGTGGTGCATGAAGGTCTTTCCTTACAAATAGCTATCGATTCTGCGCATATTACCCGATGCGCGGCGTGAGCCAAATCGCACGCAAGGAAAAAAGCCGACCTACAATGATGCGACCCTTGCAGGCGCGGCCCGCCCTCGGCGCCCTTCGCCGGCGGGCCGCCCGCCTGCTCCGCTGACCTTCGCGCAGCGCGCCGCCGCGCATTGACCGAGTCTTCCGCCGCCATGACCACCGCTTTCACGCCCGCTTTTACCCCGTTCCCTCCCCTCGCCCGGCTCGCGGCCGACCTCGCCGCGGGCCGCACGACGAGCCGCGCGCTCGCCGAAGCCGCGCTCGAGCGCATCGCCGACCCGGCCGGCCAGGGCGCGACCGTCTTCACGCATGTCGATGCCGAGCGCGTGCGCGCCGCCGCCGACGCACACGACCGCCTGCGCGCGTCCGGCACGGTGCTTTCGCCGCTCGCGGGCATCCCCGTCTCGGTAAAGGATCTGTTCGACGTAGCAGGCGAAGTCACGCGCGCGGGCTCCACGGCGCTCGCGAATGCGGCGCCCGCCAAAGAGGACGCCACCGCCGTCGCGCGGCTGCGCCATGCGGGCGCGGTGCTGGTCGGCCGCACCAACATGAGCGAATTCGCGTTCTCGGGGCTCGGCCTGAATCCGCACTACGGCACACCGCTCTCGCCCTGGCGCCGCGGCGTGGCAGGCGACGCGCGCGTGGCGGGCGGCTCGTCCTCGGGCGCGGCGGCCTCGGTCGCGGACGGCATGGCCGCCGTCGCGCTCGGCACCGATACCGGCGGCTCGATCCGCATTCCCGCCGCGTTCTGTGGCCTTACGGGCTTCAAGCCCACCGCCGGGCGCATTCCGAAAACGGGCGGCGTGCCGCTCTCCCCCACGCTCGACTCGTTTGGCCCGATCGGCAACACGGTGGCGTGCTGCGCGCTCACGGACCGCGTGCTCGCCGGACTCGCGCCGCACGTGCCGGCCGCGCGCCACCTCGAAGGCGTGCGCCTCGGCGTGCTCACCAACTACGTGACCGACGACGTGGACGCCGAAGTCGCGGAGACGATCGATACGGCGCTCAAGCATCTGGATGCGGCCGGCGCGATCGTGAGCGAAGTCCGCTTTGCCGCCTTCGAGCGCCTCGCCGGAATCAACCGTATCGGCTTCTCGCCGATGGAAGCGTATGCGTGGCATCGCGAGCTGATTGCGAAGCATCGGGACCAGTACGACCCGCGCGTGCTGGTGCGCATCCTGAAGGGCGAGCACGCTACGGCCGCCGACTATCTGGACCTGATCGCCGCGCGCGCAGCGGTCATGGCTGAGGCCCAGGCCACGCTCTGGTCGCGCTTCGACGCCGTGATCGCGCCGACCGTCCCCATCGCGCCGCCGCCCGCCGCCCCGCTTGTCGCCGACGACGATGTCTTCGCGCGCACCAACGCGCTCGTGCTGCGTAACCCGAGCGCGTTCAACTTCCTCGATGCCTGCGCGCTCTCGCTGCCGTGCCACCACTACGGCGCAGCGCCGGTCGGACTGATGCTCGCCGCCGCGCCTGACAACGATGACGCGCTGCTCGCCATTGGACGCGGCGTCGAGGCCGTGCTCGCGCCGCTGCGCTGATTTGAGCGGGAATCGCTCGAGCCCCTGCTGCGTGCGGGCAAGGACACGTCCGCGCCGCGCGCAACCTTCGCGCTAGAATCCCGTCACGCCGTCGCAGCCACCTGTGCGCTGCGCCAGATAACCCGAACGAATGAGCCTCATGAACGACGATAACGCGCTGTTGCGCCGCGAGCGCGGCCTGCTGGTCCTCCTTGGCCTGATCTGCCTCGCGCTCCTGGGCGGCGCCCTGTACTTCCAGTATGTCGAGCATCAGGACCCGTGCCCGCTGTGTATCCTGGGGCGCTATTTCCTGATTCTGATCGCGGTCTTCGCCTTTCTCGGCGCGCGCATGACGAGCTGGCGCGGCGTGCGCGTGCTCGAAGCGCTCGTGGTGCTTTCGGCGGCAGGCGGCGCGATTGCGTCCGCGAAGCTCGTCTGGGTGCAGGCGTTCCCCAACTACAGCTGCGGTTTCGACACGCTGCAGCCCATCGTCGATGGCCTGCCTTTCGCGCACTGGCTGCCCGGCGTGTTCAAGGTGCAAGGCCTTTGCGAAACCACCTATCCGCCGACGCTTGGCCTGACCATGCCGGTGTGGTCGCTGCTCGCCTTCGTCATCGCGTTCCTGGTCGTGATCCTGAGCCTGTGGCGTAACCGGCGCCGCCAGGTGTCGTGGCCCGGCATCCGCCGCTGACCGGGGAAAGGGCGCGGCGCGCCTTTTCAAGCTCCACCGGCTCTTCTATCGCTTCCGCCGCCCAGCCATCGGGCAGCGCGCACGCCAGCGCGATTCGAGCGCCAGCCTCGCACGGCAGCATCGAATCGCGCACGACTTCCGCACCATCCCCTCCTTGCGGGCGCGATCACCGCACGCAATGGCTTTGCAACGCCGCGCGCGCTGTGACGTCGTCATGACCCAACTCACATAACCCCCATCTTGCGGGGGAAATACTTTCCTGCGGCAAGCGGTGCTATCTTCGGAACTGGATGGCGATCTACGTGCGCGAGGCCGGTGCTGGCGCGCCCCTCTCGTAACGCGCGCCTGATCCGCAATGTCCCCGGGTTCACCATGACAACGCAAACCATCCGCTTCCTCCACCGAGGCGCCGTGCACGAAGTGCGCGACCTGCCTCCCACACGCACGGTGCTCCAGCACCTGCGCGAGGATCTGCACGCCTGCGGCACCAAGGAAGGCTGCGCGGAGGGCGACTGCGGCGCGTGCACGGTCGTCGTGGGCGAACTCGACAGCGAAGGCCATCTCGCGCTCAAGGCTGTCAACGCCTGCATCCAGTTCCTGCCGACCCTCGACGGCCGGGCGCTCTACACCGTCGAAGACCTGCGCCAGCCGGATAGCGCACTGCACCCGGTCCAGCAGGCGATGGTCGATTGCCATGGCTCGCAATGCGGCTTCTGCACGCCGGGCTTCGTCATGTCCTTGTGGGCGCTTTACGAGAACCAGCCTGCCGGTGCGGGTCTGCCGAGCCGCGAGGAAATCAACGAGGCGCTCTCGGGCAACCTGTGCCGCTGCACCGGCTACCGGCCCATCATCGAAGCGTCGCTGCGCATGTTCGACGAGACCTGCCATGCGCGCGTGGCGCTCGATCGCGCTCGCGTCGAGGCGCAACTGCGCGCGCTGCAGCGCACCGGCACCTTCGAATATCGCGGCCCCGATGTGCGAGGCGCCGCGCACGGCGAAAGCACGTTCTACGCGCCGCGCACGCTCGCCGCCTTCGCGGCGCTGCGTGCCGCGCATCCTGACGCGCGCGTGCTCGCGGGCAGCACCGATATCGGCCTGTGGGTCACGAAACAGTTCCGCGATCTTGGCGACCTCATCTACACCGGCAACGTCGCGGAACTGGCGAGCGTTGCGCGCGACGCCCAGACGCTCACGATCGGCGCGGCCGTCCCGCTCGAAGATGCCTACGCCGCGCTCGCCATCGATTACCCCGAACTCGCGGAACTGTGGGCGCGCTTCGCCTCGCTCCCTATTCGCAATGCAGGAACGCTTGGCGGCAACGTCGCGAACGGCTCGCCCATCGGCGACTCGATGCCCGCGCTGCTCGCGCTCGACGCCACGCTCGTGCTGCGTCGTGCGGCGCGCGTGCGCACGCTGCCGCTTGCAGCCTTCTACACGGGCTACCAGAAGAACGCGCTCGAAGCGGGCGAATTCGTCGAAGCGGTCCGCGTGCCCCGCCCCGCGCCGACATTGCGCTTTCGCACCTACAAGGTCTCCAAGCGCTACGACCAGGATATCTCGGCGGTGTGCGCTGCGTTTGCGCTCGACGTTCGTGAGGACGGCACCCTCGCGAACGCGCGTATCGCCTACGGCGGCATGGCCGCGATCCCGCAGCGCGCCGCGCTTGCCGAAGCCGCGCTCACCGGTGCACGCTGGGACGAAGCCAGCGCGCAGCGCGCGATGGATGCGCTCGCCACCGACTATCAGCCGCTCACGGACATGCGCGCGAGCGGCGCCTATCGCCTGAAGGTCGCGCGCAATCTGCTGTGGCGCTGCTGGCTCGAAACGCGCGACGACGCCCCGCTCGCGCCGTGCGACGTCAACGCGTTCGCTTTCGCCGAAGGCGACGACGATGGCCGGGACAATGCAGCCGCCGGAGTCACGTCATGAACGATCAAGCCGAAGCGCTCGTCATGCGCCCACAGCCAGGCGATGAGCACGCCCACGAGCGCGCGCTCGGCGCGCCGCTGCCGCACGAATCCGCCGATGCGCACGTGAGCGGCGAGGCGCGCTACACCGACGATATCCCCGAACTGCACGGCACCGTGCACGCGGCGCTCGGCCTGGCGCGCCATGCGCACGCGCGCATCGTCGCGCTGGATCTCGAACGCGTGCGCTCGTCGCCGGGCGTGCTTGCGGTGTTGACCGCCGCCGATATCCCCGGCGAGAACGACTGCGGCCCGGTCGTGCACGACGATCCGGTGCTCGCGAGCGACGTCGTGCAATATCTCGGACAGCCCGTGTTCGCGGTGATCGCCACGAGCTACGAACTCGCACGCCGCGCCGCGGCGCTCGCCGCGAGCGACGACGTCGTTCGCTATGAGCCGCTCGAGCCCGTTCTCAGCATCGAAGAGGCGCGCACGCGCCAGCACTACGTACTGCCGCCGCTGCGTCTCGTGCGCGGCGCGCCGGATGCTGCGCTCGCCGCTGCGCCGCATCGCCTCGCAGGCACGTTTGCCGTGGGCGGCCAGGAACAGTTCTATCTCGAAGGCCAGGTGGCCTACGCGCTCCCGCAAGAGCAGACCGGCATGCTCGTCTACAGCTCGACGCAGCACCCGAGCGAAATGCAGCAGGTCGTCGCGCATCTGCTCGGCTGGCCCGCACATCGCGTCGCCTGCGAATGCCGGCGCATGGGTGGCGGCTTTGGCGGCAAGGAATCGCAGTCGGCGCTGTTCGCGTGCGTCGCCGCGCTCGCGGCGCACAAGCTGCAGCGGCCCGTGAAACTGCGTGCGGATCGCGACGACGACTTCATGATCACCGGCAAGCGCCACGATGCGCTCTACACCTACGAAGCGGGCTACGACGACGAAGGACGGCTTCTCGGCGCGCGCGTGGAGATCGCGCTGCGCGCGGGCTATTCCGCCGATCTTTCGGGCGCGGTCGCCACGCGCGCGGTATGTCACTTCGACAACGCCTACTTTCTTTCGGATGTCGAAATCGTGGCGCTCTGCTGCAAGACGAACACGCAGTCGAACACCGCGTTTCGCGGCTTCGGCGGCCCACAAGGCGCGCTCGTGATGGAGGTGATGCTCGATGAAATCGCCAGGGCGCTGGGCCGCGATCCGCTCGATGTGCGGCGCGCGAACTATTACGGCGTGGGCGAGCGTGACATCACGCCGTACGGCCAGCGCGTGGAGGACAACGTGCTCGCGCCGCTCACCGACGAACTGCTCGCGTCGAGCCGCTATCACGAGCGTCGCGCGGCCATCGCCGCGTACAACCGCACGAGCCCCGTGCTCAAGCGCGGCCTGGCGCTCACGCCGGTCAAGTTCGGCATCTCGTTCAACGTGCCGCATCTGAACCAGGCGGGAGCGCTCGTGCATGTGTACCGCGATGGCTCGGTGCTCGTGAACCACGGCGGCACCGAAATGGGCCAGGGGCTCAACACCAAGGTTGCGCAGGTCGTGGCGGGCACGCTCGGATTGCCGCTTGCACGTGTGCGCGTGAGCGCTGCCGATACCTCGAAGGTCGCCAATACTTCGGCCACGGCGGCCTCCACGGGCAGCGACCTCAACGGCAAGGCCGCCGAGGATGCAGCGCTCACGATCCGCGCGCGCCTCGCGGCGTTCGCGGCTGCACAATACGGCGGCGCGGCCGAAGACGTTGCGTTCGACGATAGCCTGGTGCGAGCGAACGGCAAGGCGATTGCCTTTGGCGAATTCGTCGAACTCGCGTACATGAAGCGTGTGCAACTGTGGTCCGATGGCTTCTACGCCACGCCCAAAGTGCATTGGGACGCGCGCACGCTCACCGGCCATCCGTTCTACTACTTCGCCTATGGCGCGGCGGTGTCCGAAGTGGTCGTCGACACGCTCACGGGCGAATGGAAACTCGTGCGCGCCGACGTGCTGCACGACGCGGGCCAGTCGATCAATCCGGCCATCGATCTGGGCCAGGTGGAAGGCGGCTTCATCCAGGGCATGGGCTGGCTCACCACCGAGGAGCTTTGGTGGAACCGTGACGGGCGGCTCATGACGCATGCGCCGTCCACCTACAAGATTCCGGCGGTGAGCGACACGCCAGAGGCATTCAACGTGAAGCTCTATCGCAGCGGCGGCAACGACAACGTCGAGGCGACCGTGTTCCGCTCGAAGGCCGTGGGCGAACCGCCCCTGCTGTTGCCGTTCTCGGTATTTCTCGCGATTCGCGACGCCGTGGGCGCGGCGGTGCCCGAGGCGCGCGAGGCCGCGCCGCTGCGCGCGCCCGCGACGCCTGAAGCGATTCTCGATGCGCTGGACGCGCTGCAGGCAAACAGCCGCAAAATGAACTGACCGCGCGAACCGGCCAGCGCCTCGCACACTCCAACCGCGAAGCGCAGCCCGCGCGAGGCCACGAAGATTAACCGGCGGCACAGGCAACACCGTGCCGCCCCGTAGGGAGAAGCGCCAGATGCAAGCCTGGCTTTCCGATCTGCAGCACCTGCTCGCGCACGGCGACGCCGCCGTGCTGGTCACCGTTGCGCGCGTCGAGGGATCGGCGCCGCGCGAGGCCGGCACGAAGATGATCGTCACGCGCGAAGCGGCCCGCCACACCATCGGCGGCGGCCACCTCGAATGGAAGGCCATCGAAATCGCGCGCCAGGTGCTGCGCGACGGCATGCGCACGCCGCACGCGCGGCGCCTCGAGCGCCTCGCGCTCGGGCCGAGCCTCGGCCAGTGCTGCGGCGGCGCCGTGGTGCTCGCGTTCGAGCGCCTCGACGTGGCCGACCTCGGCTGGCTCGCCACGCTCGCGCGCCGCCTCGCGGCAGGCGCGTCGACCGTGCGTAGCGTATCATTTCGCTCCTCGCGGAACGGGAGCCCCGAGGGCGAAGGCACCGTAGCCGATCCGGCCATGCTTTCCGAGCCGGAACCGGGCGTGGAAGCGCCCGACTGCCTGCTTTGGGAAACGGGCGGCGCGCTGCTTCTCACCGAAACCATCGCGCCGAACGATTTTCCCGTCGTGCTGTTCGGCGCGGGCCACGTGGGCGCGGCGCTCGTGCGCGTGCTCGGCACGCTGCCCTGCCGCGTGCTGTGGGTCGACGAGCGCGACGCGGCGTTTCCGACGCCCGAGGCGTTCGCACTGCTGAACGCGCCCAACGTCGCGATCGACGCCAACGACGCGCCCGACGAGGCCGTCGACACGGCCCCGCCCGGCACGAGCTTCATCGTGATGACGCACGATCATTCGCGCGACCTCGATCTCGCCGAGCGCATCCTGCGCCGCGGCGACTTCGTGTTCTTCGGCATGATCGGCTCGCACACGAAGCGCAAGCAGTTCGAGCACCGGCTCGCCGCGCGCGGCATCGATCCCCTGCAAATCGCGCGCATGAACTGCCCGCTCGGCGTGGACGGTATCGTCGACAAGTCGCCCGAAGTCATCGCCGTCTCGGCCGCCGCGCAACTGCTGCAGGCGATCGAAGCGGCGAAGCTGGCGAGCGCGGCGCATGCCCCCCATTCCGCGTGATGTCAAACACTGAAGAACCCATAAGCGAATCGAACCGAACATGACGATCACGACCACCGCCAACACCGCCGCCAACGCAAAGGCGCTCGTCGACAAGGCCGCCAATGCGCCGAAGGCCGAGCTGCACATCCATATCGAAGGCTCGCTCGAACCCGAGCTGATCTTCGCGCTCGCGCAGCGCAACAACGTGAAGCTCGCCTACGACTCGATCGACGCGCTGCGCGCCGCCTACGCGTTCACCGACCTGCAGTCGTTCCTCGACATCTATTACGCGGGCGCGAGCGTGCTGCTCTCGGAGCAGGACTTCTACGACATGACGATGGCGTACTGCGAGCGCGCGCTCGCCGACAACGTCGTGCACACCGAAATTTTCTTCGATCCGCAAACGCACACCGAACGCGGCGTGCCGATCGAAACGGTGGTCGCGGGCATCGACCGTGCGCTCGCCGACGCCGAAAAACGGGGCCTCACGAGCAAGCTGATCCTGTGCTTCCTGCGCCACCTGAGCGAAGCCGATGCGCTCGCCACCTTTGAAGCCGCGCGCCCGCTGTTCGAGCGCTATGCACGCCTGATCGGCGTGGGCCTCGACTCGTCCGAGCGCGGCCATCCGCCATCGAAATTCGAGCGCGTGTTCGAGCAAGCGCGGGCGATGGGGCTGAAGCTCGTCGCGCACGCGGGCGAGGAAGGCCCGCCCTCCTACGTCTACGAAGCGCTCGACCTGCTCAAGGTCGACCGCGTCGATCACGGCGTGCGCAGCATCGAAGACGCGGCGCTCGTGACGCGTCTGGCCGACACGCGCGTGGCGCTCACGGTGTGCCCGCTCTCGAACACCAAGCTGTGCGTGTTCGACGACATGACGCAGCACACGCTCAAGGCCCTGCTCGACAAGGGCGTCGCCGTAACCGTCAATTCCGACGATCCCGCCTACTTCGGCGGCTACGTCAACGAGAACTACCGCGCCATCATCGAAGCGCTCAAGCTCGACGACGACGAGGTGTACACGATCCTGCGCAACGGCTTTGAGGCTTCGTTCGTGACGCCCGAAGAGCGTGCCGCGCTGATCGCGAAGCTCGACGCGAACTGGAGTCGCGCCACGGCTTAAAGCGTGGACTCAGGCGCAAACTAAAACGCGGACTCGTCCGCACGGCAAGCCCCGCCCGGGCTGTCACACGAATCCGGTCCAGCGCGCGAGCGCCGGACCGTGGGCCCTGTTTGCCCGTCGGGCATGGGACCAGAGTAAGCGCTGAAGCGCCAACTCTGGTCGACACATGCTGCGTTTTCGGGAGCGGCATGCGTCATGCGGGGCATGCATTGGACGAATACCTGAATTTATCGGAGACGAAGTTCCCATGACTCAATCGGCTTACCGCGCAAAACTGTTGACGTTCACCGGCGACCCTGCGCAATCGTCCGCCGCCGCTGTCTTTGACGAAGACGGCGTCGTGATCGTCGAAGACGGCCACGTGGTCGCCTCGGGCGCGTGGTCCGCGCTCAAGTCGCGCGTCAATGAAAGCGCGACGGTCCACAATCTGCGCGACAAGCTGATCGTGCCAGGCTTCATCGACACGCACATCCACTATCCGCAGACGGACATGATCGCCTCGCCCGCGCCGGGTCTGCTGCCGTGGCTGAACACGTACACCTTCCCGACCGAGCGCGGCTTCGAAAACGAGGCGGTGGCTCAGGACACGGCGCGCTTTTTCGTCGACGAGCTGCTCGCCTGCGGCACGACCACGGCGCTCGTGTACTGCACCGTGCACAAACAGTCCGCCGACGCGCTCTTTACCGCGAGCGAAGGGAAGAACCTGCGCATGGTCGCGGGCAAGGTGCTGATGGACCGCCACTGCCCCGAGTTTCTGCGCGACACGCCGCAAACGGGCTACGACGACAGCGCCGAGCTGATCGGGCGCTGGCACAACCGCGGGCGCCAGATGTACGCGCTCACACCGCGCTTCGCGCCCACTTCGACCGAGGCGCAGCTCGAAGCGTGCGGCGCGCTCGCGAAGGCGCATGGCGACATCTTCATCCAGAGCCACGTGGCCGAGAACCTGGACGAGGTGAAGTGGGTCAAGGAACTGTTCCCTGGCCATCGCAGTTACCTCGACGTGTACGATCACTACGGACTCCTGCGCAAGCGGGCGGTGTACGGCCACTGCATCTGGCTCGACGACGAAGACCGCCGCCGCATGGCGCATACGGGCGCCGTCGCCGCACACTGCCCGACCTCGAACCTGTTCCTCGGCAGTGGCTTGTTCGACTTCGACAAGGCGGGCGAATCGTCGATGCCCGTGACGCTCGCCACCGACGTGGGCGGGGGCACCTCGTTCTCCATGCTGCAAACCATGAACGAGGCGCACAAGGTCGCGCGCATGGGCGGCCACCACCTCACGGCGACGCGCATGTTCTGGCTCGCCACAGCGGGCGCGGCGCAGGCGCTCGATCTCGCCGACAAGATCGGTACGCTCGCGCCCGGCAGCGAAGCCGACTTCGTCGTGTTCGATGCGCAGGCCACGCCGCTGCTCGCGCGGCGCACGGCGCGCGCCGAATCGCTGGAGGAATTGCTGTTCGCGCTCGCCCTGCTCGGCGACGACCGTGCTGTGTTCGAGACCTACGCGGCAGGCAAACGCGTGCACAGCCGCGACGGCGCGCGCCGCTGAAAGCCCCGCCCCGCGCGGGTTGCGGGAAAAAGCGCCATACTATGCGCCTCCGTGGGGAGTCGTACCGCCTCATCGCAACGTGAACCAAGCCTTTCTGGTCTCGACCGGCGCGGTCGCGCTCGCCGAAATCGGCGACAAGACGCAGTTGCTCTCGCTCGTGCTCGCGGCGCGCTACCGCAGACCGCTGCCGATCATCTTCGGCGTGCTCGTCGCCACGCTCGTCAATCACTCGGGCGCGGGCGCGCTCGGCACGTGGCTCGGCGCGCTCGTCACGCCGGGCGTCATGCGCTGGGCGCTCGCCGCCTCGTTCGTCGCCATGGGGCTCTGGATCCTCGTACCGGACAAGCTCGAAGAAGGCGAGGCGAATGTGAATCGCTCGCAGCTCGGCGTGTTCGGCGCCACGGTGGTGACCTTCTTTCTCGCGGAAATGGGCGACAAAACGCAAATCGCGACCGTGGCGCTTGCCGCGCGCTTTCACGACTTCTTCGGCGTCGTGGCTGGCACGACGCTCGGCATGATGATCGCCAACGTGCCCGCGATCCTGCTCGGCGACCGTTTCGCCCACAAGTTGCCGACGAAACTCGTGCATGCCGTTGCGGCGGTGCTGTTCGTCGTACTCGGCGTGCTCGCGATTCTGGGCGTGGGGTTCTGACGTGCTGCGGCAAATGGCGTAAAAAAACGCGCCGGACACAAGGCCGGCGCGTCGCCAGGTGGGCGGGCACGACGATGCTTGCCTATTCCGCCGGCGCGCTGCCCGTCGCGGCCGCACCGCCCTGCCCCGCGCCCGCCGGGGCCGCAGGTGCTTCATTCGGCGCGCCGCCGTTCTTGCCGACCGGGATCTTGACTTCCGTGACCGTGCCGTTGGCCAGCGGGAAATTCCCCAGCGCGCTCTGCACGAGAAAGGGCATCACGCGCACGAGCGAGGGATCGTCGCCCGAGGTGCGCGCCTGCACGTTATAGACCTCCTTGCCGCTCGCCTTTTCCGTGATGCGGATGCCGAGCGCATGCGAATACACCGGATAGCTCTGGTTCACGTAGGCGGGCTGATACGGTCCCCACGCGCCCCACGGGTTCCACGGTCCCCAGTACGGGCCCGGCCAGGGGTTGTAGAACACGGGCTGCGCGACCGTCACCGTGTCGGTGCGGCTGCCGTAGGCGAGACCCACCAGATAGCGCGCCTGCGGCTCGGCCACGAGGCGGAACGCATGCATGGCGAGCCCGTTGGCCACGAACTGCTCGTAGGTGCTCTGCTCGATGCTCTGGCTTTGCTCGGGGCTGCGTTTGAACGCAAAGGTGCGCGTGGCGTCGCTGCCGCCGTCCCATGCGGAGAAGGCGGTCACCTGGCTCGTCACGTAAGTCGTGCAGCCGGAGAGCGTGAGGGCGAGCGCCGCCAGCATCAGGAGGGCGCGGCGGGTCCATCTGTCGTGCATCATGGTCTTCTCGTAGCAGTGTTGCTTCAGTTGGAAAAGTGCAGTCGTGGGGGCCGCTCTCTCCGATACGATCTTTGCGCCGCGCTTATTCCGTGTCCGTTACGTGTGGATTCCACGCCGGTCGTGTCTTGTTTTGCGCTCAGCCAGCCGCGCGGCAGGGCCTGATCATACTCACTCGTGGCGCAGCGCGAAAGTTCGGAGGCCGGGCCCCGACGGACAAAGCGGCCCGAGCCTTTGTACAATGGGGCGATCCGCCGCGCTCCCGCGACGGCAGGCAGCGCCCGTCGGGCGCACCCGCCGCCGCGGCCGGCCCATTCGATCCACACCGAGCGATCCACACCGATCCGACACGCCCCCATCCAGACCATGTCCGATACCGCCACGCCCACCGTGATCCGCCGCGAAGACTACGCGCCGCCCGCGTTTCTGATCGATACCGTCGACCTCGAATTCGACCTCGTGCCCGAGCGCACGATCGTCAGAAGCACCTTGCGCGTGCGTCGCAATCCCGACGCGCAACCCAGCGCGCATCTCGAACTCATGGGCGAGCAGCTCGAATTCATCGGCGCGGCGATCGACGGCAAGCCTTACGCGTATGTGCGCGCGCACGAACACGGGCTCACGATCGAGAACGTGCCAGAGGCCTTCGAGCTCACGCTCACCGGCGCGTGCGCGCCCGCCGCCAACACCACGCTCTCGGGCCTGTACGTGTCGAGCGGCAACTTCTTCACGCAGTGCGAGGCCGAAGGTTTCCGCCGCATCACCTGGTTCCTCGACCGACCCGACGTGATGGCGACCTTCACGGTCACGCTGCGCGCAGACAAGATCGCCTACCCGGTGCTGCTCTCGAACGGCAATCTGATCGCCGAAGGCGAGTTGGCCGATGGCCGTCACTATGCGAAATGGGAAGACCCGTTCCGCAAGCCGAGCTACCTGTTCGCGCTCGTCGCGGGCAAGCTCGTGGCGCTGGAGGAGCGCATCCAGAGCGGTTCGGGCAAGGAAAAGCTGCTGCAGGTCTGGGTCGAGCCGCACGATCTCGACAAGACGCGCCACGCCATGGCCTCGCTCATCCACTCGATCCACTGGGACGAGCAGCGCTTTGGCCTCGAACTCGATCTGGACCGCTTCATGATCGTCGCCGTGAGCGACTTCAACATGGGCGCGATGGAGAATAAGGGGCTCAACATCTTCAATACGAAGTACGTGCTCGCGAATCCGGAAACGGCCACCGATGTCGACTTCGCCAACATCGAGGCCGTGGTCGGTCACGAGTACTTCCACAACTGGACCGGCAACCGCGTGACCTGCCGCGACTGGTTCCAGCTGAGCCTGAAGGAAGGCCTCACGGTGTTCCGCGACCAGGAGTTCTCGGCGGCGATGTCGGGCGGCGACGAGAACGAAGCGGCGCGCGCGACCAAACGCATCGAAGACGTGCGCGTGCTGCGCCAGATGCAGTTCGCCGAAGACGCAGGCCCGATGGCGCATCCGGTGCGCCCCGAGAGCTACGTCGAGATCAACAACTTCTACACGATGACCGTCTACGAAAAAGGCGCGGAAGTCGTGCGGATGTATCAAACGCTGCTCGGACGCGACGGCTTCCGTAAAGGCATGGACCTGTACTTCCAGCGCCACGACGGCCAGGCCGTGACCTGCGACGACTTCCGCCACGCCATGGCCGACGCGAATGGCCGCGACCTCGCGCAGTTCGAACGCTGGTACTGCCAGGCGGGCACGCCGCGCGTGAGCGTGAGCACGAGCTATGACGAAGGCACGCGCTGCTACAGCGTGACGCTCACCCAGGGCTACGCCAACGGCTCGCCCGCCGCGCGCGAAACGCAAAAGGGTCCGCTGCACATTCCGTTTGCGATCGGCCTGATCGGCCCGGACGGCGCGGACCTGCCGCTGCGCCTCGAAGGCGAAGCCGCCGCGCACGGCACGACGCGCGTGCTGGAGCTGACCGACACGCAGCAGACCTTCACGTTCGCCGATGTGATGGCCAAGCCCCTGCCCTCGCTGCTGCGCAACTTCTCGGCACCTGTCATCGTCGACTACGACTACGGCAACGACGAACTCGCGTTCCTGCTCGCGCACGACAGCGATGCGTTCAACCGCTGGGAAGCGGGCCAACGCCTCGCCACGCGCGAACTGCTTGCGCTTGCCGGGCGCGCCGCCGTGGGCCACCCGCTCGAAATCAACGACGCGCTCGTCGATGCATTCCGCCGCGTGCTGACCGACGAATCGCTCTCGCCGTCGTTCCGCGAGCTCGCGCTCATGCTGCCTTCGGAAACGTATCTCGCCGAGCAGATGGCCGAATCCGATCCGGCCGCCGTGCATGCCGCGCGCCAGTTCGTGCGCAAGCAACTGGCAACGGCGCTGCAAGGCGAATGGCTCGCGGCCTATGAGCGCAATGTCACGCCGGGCGCGTACGAGCCGACGCCCGAGGCCGCTGGACACCGCGGGTTGAAGAACCTCGCGCTCTCGTATCTCTCGGAACTCGACGCCTCCGCACAGGCGGTGCGACTCGCCACGGTGCAATACGACGCGGCGAACAACATGACCGACCGTTCTGCGGCGCTGTCCGCGCTGCTGAACGCGCAGGCGGCCACGGGAGGCGACGTCGCGCGCCGCGCGCTCGAAGACTTCTACGTGCGCTTCGAGAAGGAGCCGCTCGTGATCGACAAGTGGTTCGCGCTGCAAGCCACGCAGCGGGGCACGGCACAACACCCGACCATCGAGACGGTGCGCGCGCTCATGGCCCACCCGGCGTTCAACATCAAGAACCCGAACCGCGCACGCTCGCTGATCTTCAGCTTCTGCGCCGCGAACCCCGCGCAGTTCCACGCCGCCGATGGATCGGGTTACGCATTCTGGGCCGACCAGGTGATCGCGCTCGATGCCCTCAATCCGCAGGTCGCGGCGCGCCTCGCCCGCAATCTCGAACTGTGGCGCCGCTTCACGCCCGCGCTGCGTGACGCGATGCGCACGGCGCTGGAGCGCGTCGCGGCTGAAGCCAAATCGCGCGACGTACGCGAGATCGTCGAAAAAGCGCTGGCTTGATCAGACGAAACGGCACGAATCGGCGCACAGCGCGCGGCGCCTGAGCAGCGCCGCGCGGCGATCCACGAACCGGCCTTCGCGCCGGTTTTTTTGCGCATTTTTTTCACGATTATTTTTGGCGGCGCGAAGCGACCCATCACCGCGTGAAAAGCCGCTCCAGCAAGCCCGGCCGCGCCCCGGCGCTTTATTTTGCGCGGCTGTGCGGCGGGCGGTCACAGTCGAGCGGGTAGAATTGCGCTATTCCCAAGCGTATCCGGAGTACTGCAATGGCTTTGCAACGTCGCACCACCCTCACCAAGTACCTGATCGAGCAGCAGCGCCAGCACCGCAACCTGCCTGCCGACCTGCGTCTTCTGATTGAAGTCGTCGCGCGCGCGTGCAAGGCGATCAGCTTCAACGTCAGCAAGGGCGCGCTCGGTGACGCGCTCGGCACGGCCGGCAGCGAGAACGTCCAGGGCGAAGTGCAGAAGAACCTCGACATCCTCTCGAACGAAATCCTGCTCGACGCCAACGAGTGGGGCGGCAACCTCGCCGCGATGGCCTCGGAGGAAATGGAAACGTTCTTCCCGATCCCGGCCAACTATCCGAAGGGCGAATACCTGCTCGTGTTCGATCCGCTCGACGGCTCTTCGAACATCGACGTGAACGTGTCGATCGGCACGATCTTCTCGGTGCTGCGCTGCCCGGACGGCCAGCAGGCAACCGAGGAATCGTTCCTGCAGCCCGGCACGAAGCAGGTCGCGGCAGGCTACGCCGTGTACGGCCCGCAAACGGTGCTCGTGCTCACGACCGGCCACGGCGTGAACTGCTTCACGCTCGATCGCGAACTGGGCTCGTGGGTGCTCACGCAAAGCAACATGCGCATTCCGGAAGACACGCGCGAATACGCGATCAATGCGTCGAACGCACGCCACTGGTATGAGCCGGTGCAGCAGTACATCGGCGAGCTGAACGCCGGCAAGGACGGCGCGCGTGGCGAGAACTTCAACATGCGCTGGATCGCCTCGATGGTCGCGGACGTGCACCGCATTCTGAACCGCGGCGGCATCTTCATGTACCCGGCCGACAAGCGCGACCCGTCGAAGCCGGGCAAGCTGCGCCTGATGTACGAAGCGAACCCGATGTCGTTCATCGTCGAACAGGCGGGCGGCATGGCGACCAACGGCGAAGAGCGCATTCTCGACATCCAGCCGAAGAGCCTGCACGAGCGCGTCGCCGTTTTCCTCGGCTCGAAGAACGAGGTCGAGCGCGTCACGCGCTACCACCTCGACGCGAAAAAATGAAAAAAGATGGAGGAAAAGCTTGCATAGTTTGCGGCAACTTCCTATAATCTTTCTTCTCTGATGCACGCCGGAATAGCTCAGACGGTAGAGCAGCGCATTCGTAATGCGAAGGTCGGGGGTTCGATTCCTCTTTCCGGCACCAAAAGATTCAAGCACTTAGCCCAGTCCTAACCGACCGGGCTTTTTGCTTTCTGGGTTCGTGTAGGCACCATGTAGGCATTTCGCATCAATACGCGGCGTGCCGCGCCGACTGACAGTCGGCGATCGGCCCCGCATGCCCGAAAACGTGCACGGAGTTTTTTCGCTTCTTCGCAGATTCCTGGGCGCCCCGGACACTTCCCAACCCTAAATAGCCGGATGAGCACACAAGACCTCCGATCACGTTCGCCCAGCAAACCGGCGTGCGCCGTCGAGAATTCAAGGTGGACCCTTGGCGTAGCAGTCGATTGAACTACGGCTGCAGGCCAAATCGCCTCGCTGTGAGGCGTCGCGCCGGCGTCGCTTTCCTTCCATCTGACGGTACTGGCGCACGCGCCCCGCGTCACCAAGAAGGGCGTTTTGTCGTCTACTGCGCGAACGCCACAACGTTGAACGGCCTGTTGGCCTGCGGGACCGAGAACTGCTGTGGCGGCAAGCCCTGACGAACCTGCCCAGCGCTCATAACCCTCCACCACGACAGCGTACGCAAAACCATCCGTGCATTTTTCTGCGACGGATCTATGCCACCGTCACGCCGCCGCTGCCACCGCTTCTAGCAGCTGGCTCTGCTTTCTCTCGGCTGCATCAATTCGGCTTTCCAGCGCGTCACACAGCGCCATCAGATCCTTGAGCTTCGCGACGATGCGCGTTTGCTCGGCCAACGGCGGCAGCGCAATTGGCATGTCTCTCAAACCGGTCAGTGGAACGGTTTTTTGCGCTATGCCGGTTGCGATTTCCTCGGCATACGTCAGTGCTTCTGCCGAGCGCAGGAAATGTATTAGATACGAAGTTGGCGTGCTTGATGTGGTTTTGAAAATCGCCACATGGCGCTGAACACAGAACTTTTCGCTGGTGACAATTGGAATCGTAATTCCGAAGGAACCTGTCACGGTGTAAAGCACATCGCCGCTCGTTGGCTTGCGCGCCCAATCCAATGCCTCGTAGTAACTGTCTGGGACGAATCTGCACCCATCCAAAACCACCGCGCCGGTATTCAAGTTCCCAATCACGAGAAACGGAATGCCTTTGATCGCTTTGGGCGGCGGCTGATGGTCGCCGTCGGTAACTATTGCGAGCAGATCCTGCAGCCGCACCCACTCCCACCCGCTCGGTAGCGCATACGGCTTTTCGGACTCTGCTATCGGCGGCAACGGCTTGGGCGCGCGAATCTTCCCCGCCTTCACCAGCGCCGCCTTCTCTGCGGCAATCATCCCCAGCAATACTGACGCCGGTTCATCAGAAGCATTCTGCGCAACCAAACGCCCCATCACCGCCAGTTGCAGGATGGCCTTGCGCAGTTCGGCAACCGATTCGCGGCTAACGTGCAGTTCCTCGAAATGCCCGGCAATGAAGCGCTGGGCGCGGGCTCGCACCTGCGCGTCATCGGCGGATAGCCACTGGCGCAGGGCGGCAGCCTGGGTGGCGCAGCGCTTTTCTTGCTGCCGAGCGCGGATTTTTTCCAGTTCATCGCACTGCGCCATCATCTGATCGAGTTTGGCGACAATGCGCTTCTGCTCGGCCAGCGGCGGCAACGGATGCACGCTGTTGATTGCATCATCTGTTCCCAGGCGGGGCATTTTCACGCCATACATCAAGCTGTTCACATGCGCCAGAAAACCCGGACGCTTCAGCAGCCAACGTAGATATTCAGGCGCAATAGCCTTGCTCGGAACAACCGGCACGATCTCGGTTGTGCAAACGCCGTCCCCGTCTGCTACGACAACCTTGTCCAAGTACGGACGCAACTTTCCGTACAGTACGTCACCCGCCTTGAACATGGATTTCGTGGATTTCGACTCGCGCTCTGCGTATTTGGCCCGGTACAAAATACGAGAAGTACCTTTCTCAATATCTTCGAGATCAAGCAGCCACGTGCTCTTTGCGATCTTGCTCGGCTCAATGTTGTCCCTGCCGTTGTAATCTGCGAAGTCCGCCAACCGCGCCCACTCCCACCCACTCGGCAGCGCGTGAGGCTTCTCCGAATCCGCAATCGGCGGCAACGGCTTGGGCGCGCGAATCTTCCCCGCCTTCACCAGCGCCGTCTTCTCTGCGGTGATCTTCTCCAGCAGCACAGACGCCGGTTCATCAGAGGCATCCTGCGCAACCAGCTTGCCCTGCATCGCCAGCGTCAAAATCATCTCGCGCAGGCGCGCCGTGCCGCTGGGGGCGGAAAAGGCCGCGTCAAAATGCGCTTCCAGGTTCAACGCCGACAGCTCACTCATCGCGATCCCCATCGGCTGTCTCTCGTCGCTCATGCGCTTTCTCCATACGCAAGCGCGGCAAGCAATTCGGCTTTCAGCGTGGCCTGCGCCAGCTGCAACTGTTTGGTAAGCGACTGGTACTCGGCGAGCAGCTCGTCTGGGTCGCCATGTTCCACCGCCACTTGATGCGGGTTCTTGCAGTCGAGGTTGTAGTTGCGCGCGGCGATATCTTTCGCGCTCACCTTCCACGCGTGCTCGGTCTGCTTGCGGCCCTTGCGCTCCTTGTCACCCCACCACCGCTTTTCCAGATCGAATTCGCCAATGGTCAGCGGCTTGCTGCGCGAATAGCTCTTGTAGCCCGGCGGGTACGGGTGCTCGAAGAACCACACGTCCTTGGTCGGGCCGCCCTTGTCGAAGAACAGGATATTGGTGGCAATGCTGGTGTACGGCGCGAACACGCCCTTGGGCAGGCGTACGATGGTGTGCAGGTCGAAATCTTCCAGAAGCTCACGCTTGAGCGTTGTTTTTACGCCTTCGCCGAACAGGAACCCATCGGGTAGCACCACCGCCGCGCGCCCAGTGTGCTTCAGCAAGTGCTTGATCAGTGCCATGAACAAATCTGCGGTTTCACGGGTCTGGTGCTTCGCAAGGAAGTTCTTCTCGATGCCATCTTCTTCCACACCACCAAACGGCGGATTGGTGATGATGACGTCCACTCGCTCCTTCGGCGTGTAGTCTTTGAACGGGCGCGCCAAGGTATTGTCGTGACGGATGTTGCTGGGCACGTCGATGCCGTGCAACATCATGTTGGTCATTGCCAGCATGTGGGGCAACGGCTTTTTTTCCACGCCGTGGATGCTGTCCTGCAAGGTTTGCTTGTCGGCAGGAGTTTTCACCTGTTGCTGCAAACGCTCGATGGTGCAGGTAAGGAAGCCACCGGTTCCACAGGCCGGGTCAAGAATGGATTCGCCGAGCTGCGGATCGAGGATATCCACCATGAATTGGGTTACGGCACGCGGCGTGTAATACTCGCCGGCATTGCCCGCCGATTGCAGGTCTGCGAGGATTTTCTCGTAGATGTCGTTGAACAGGTGGCGGTCGCCGGAGGCGTTGAAATCCACGTCCTCTTCGATCGTGTTGATGACCTGACGCAGCAACGTGCCTGACTTCATATAGTTGTAGGCATCCTCGAACACCGAACCCACCACGCGCCCGTGTGCGGACACACCAGCACGAGTGGCCAGCGCCTTGAGTGCCGGGAACAACTCGTTGTTGACAAAATCAATCAGTTCTTCGCCGGTAATGCCTTCCGGGTCTTTCGCCCACTTGCTCCAGCGGAAGCGGCTTTGCAGCGGCGACTTGTAATTGGGCAGAGTGAGTTCCCATTCCTGTTCGCGGTCGTCCAAGATTTTCAGGAAAAGCAGCCAGCACATCTGGCTGATACGCTGGGCATCACCATCCACGCCGACATCCTTGCGCATGATGTCCTGGATGGATTTGATGAGAGAGGAAAGCGACATTCAATGAATTCCGATTGTTGCGATTACGCGCTGTAAAGCGCCTGTTCGAGTTCTTCGACGGCCTGCTCGAAGGCCTGCTTGCCGCCGAAGGCGCGCACCAGCTCCACCGGCGTACCCATCTTGTCGAAGGGCGCGATGGTGAGGATGCGGGTTTCCTCAATGGGACCGACGCCTTCGTCGGCGTATTTGTCGAGCAGCGCGGCGAGCACGCGCTGCGCTTGCTCACCGTACTTGCTGAAGTAGCTGCGTTTTTTCACCTGCTCGGCCCGTTCGCGCCGGGTCAGCGGCGGCTGCCCCCAAGCCACATGGCAGAGCAGGTCGAAGGGATCAAAACTCTTGCCGGATTGCTGGCTGACCTCCTCGGCTAGCGCCTCGAAGAACACGCCTTGCGCGGCTAGTTCGTCGATTACCGCCTGCTTCTTCTTCGCGCCGTTCCAGCGCTTGAGAAAGTCGCCGAGCGAATTGTAATCTTTCGCCAGTGCCTTGCGCGTGTAGTCCTTCAGCGATTCGGTGATGAGCTTGCCGTCGGGATCAAAATACTGCACTCGCTCGGCACTGACTTTCACTTCGACATTGGCGACCACGTAACGGCGCGTACCCGTGTACTTGTCCTCGTCCGGCAGGTCGTGTGTACCGAAATGGGGCCATTGCGTATCGGTCGGATACGGCGCGTCCATGCCACCGTCGGCTGTCGTGGTTGGCGCCAGCACGCCCGGATCGACGTCCGGCGGCACAATGGGATCATCGCCACCGGGCTGGTAGATCTGCACCGGGTCGCCATCAAATGCCGGATCGGCGAACAACTCGGTGGCACGCTTGAAGTCGAGGATGGTGAACCAATACTTGTCGTAGTCCTCGTTGATGCGGGTGCCTCGGCCGATGATCTGCTTGAACTCGGTCATCGACCGGATGCGCTGGTCGAGCACGATCAGCTTGCAGGTCTGCGCATCTACCCCGGTGGTCATCAGCTTAGAAGTGGTGGCGATGACCGGATAGCGGCTTTCCGGGAAGATGAAATTGTCCAGCTCGGCCTTGCCTTCGTCACTGTCGCCTGTGATGCGAACGATGTATTTGTCATTCTCGGCCACCAGATCGGCGTTCTCGTTGACCAACGCCTGACGCATGCGCTCGGCGTGGTCGATGTTCTCGCAGAAGACAATCGTCTTGTCGAAACGGTTGCTGGCTTTCAGGTAATCGCTGACCTTCTTCGCCACCAACTTGGTGCGTTGTTCGAGAATCAGGTTGCGGTCGAAGTCGCGCTGGTTGTAGATTCGGTCTTCAATCTCGTAGCCGTATTTGTCCAGCATACCCTTGGGTGGACGCCAACCCTCCAGGTCCTTGTCGATGTCGACGCGCACCACCTTGTAGGGCGCGAGGAAGCCATCGTCAATGCCTTCGCGCAACGAATAGGTGTAAATCGGCAGGCCGAAGTAGTCGATGTTGGAAACGTCCTTGGTTTCCTTCGGCGTGGCAGTCATGCCAATCTGCGTGGCGCTGGAGAAGTATTCGAGGATGTCGCGCCAGGCGGAATCTTCCGACGCGCTGCCGCGATGGCATTCGTCGATCACGATCAGGTCGAAGAAGTCCGGGCTGAACTGCTTATAGATGTTCTTCTCTTCCTCGTTGCCGGACACGGCCTGGTACAGCGAGAGATAAATCTCGTAGGACTTGTTGGCTTGGCGCTTGGCAATCTTGGTCATCGCCGAGCCGAACGGCTTGAAATCGTTGGTCATGGTCTGATCGACCAGGATGTTGCGGTCGGCCAGGAACAGGATGCGTTTCTTAGCCCGCGACTTCCACAACCGCCAGATGATCTGGAAAGCGGTGTAGGTCTTGCCAGTACCGGTGGCCATCACCAGCAGGATGCGATCCTGCCCCTTGGCGATGGCCTCGATGGTCTTGTTGATCGCCAGCAACTGGTAATAGCGCGGCGTCTTGTTGCTGCCGTCGCTGAAATAGTCCTGGCTGACGATTTCACTCTGCCCAGCGCTCAGGCCCTGGTGTTCAGACCACCACTGCCACAAGGTCTCGGAACTGGGGAACTCATCAAGGGAGACTTCTCGTTCGAGCACCCCGTCATTGGCGATGCGGTTGTGGAACAGAAAGCCATCGCCGTTGCTGCTGAACACGAACGGCACCTGCAACAGATCAGCATAGCCCAAAGCCTGCTGCATGCCCGCACCAACGCTGTGGTTGTTGTCTTTGGCCTCAATCACTGCGATGGGCAGATTGGGCTTGTGGAACAGCACGTAGTCGGCGCGCTTGTTCTGGCCACGGGTGTGCAATTTTCCCCGCACGATGATCCGCCCCTTGGTCAGAGCAAACTCCTCGCGCACCTGGGTGGCGATGTCCCAGCCGGCATTTTCCAATGCCGGGGTAATGAATTTGGTGCAAATGTCCCGTTCGGATAGCGTCTTCTTGTTCACGCCTTCCCCGCTTTGCCCGCAGAGGACGGTGTGGCCTGCTTGATCCCGTGGGCTTGCGCGTATTCCAGTATCAAGGTCTCGATCATCGACGCGACCGAACGCCGCTCCCGTTCAGCCGCCTTCCGCAACAAGTCCTTGATTTCACAAGAAGTACGGATCGACAGTGTTTCATTCTTCAGGCGTGTCACGCGGCAGCTCCCAAGGCGGTGTACTGCCAATGTACTGCAAAGTAGAGGCCTCGGCAGTTATTTTAGTAAGAGGAATGCCACGGTGATCAAAAACAGGAAGCCAGTGGTGGCTCGACGATCATCAACGGACGTTCGCCGACAGAGTGCGGGAGGCGATTCCTGGCAGAAGCCAGAAGGTCCTATCCCCGCTCGTGCGAGGCACATTAGTACTAGTGCATGGTGTGGGCATCATCGCGCCCCCTTCGCTGTCCGACGCATCAATGCGCGCATATGCGACACACGTACGAGATTTGCCGCAACCGCCGCGTTGGCGTCGCGAAGCGCAGTGGCCAGTTCGTGCGCAAACACGCGTCGAAACACCGTCAGCGAAATCGCGCGACCAGTGCGTGGATCGGTCACGAATTGGCGACACTGCTCGGGTAACGTGCCGCAGATCACGAGCCATCTCACTTTGTTCCGCTGCTCATCGGTCGGTGCAAACGCTGCTCGCTTCACCCGAACATTCTTTCCCACTTCCGTGCCTCCTTCGCCTGACGTGCGTCTGCAGCCTCCAGCGACGCACACTTCAAAATACTAAGCGCCACCTGGACGTCTTCGCGTTTTACAGCCGCATCGAACAGTCGCTGCAATTCACGGAGCCGCCATGATTCATTGGCGATCGGGATACTTTCAACGTCGTCCAGATATTCGCGACGTGCCGTCTCGAACAGTTCGCGCAGTTGTGCCGAAAGATTGACGCCCATGCGCCGACCGGGGTTATACGCCTCGGCAAGTTGCCGCGAGATTTCGATTCCCAATTCTTCCTTGACGGCCTGTACCGCTTCGCTCGGGGACATAAACTGGGCCGCACAGCGCACGAGGTACCGTTTAGCCTGTTCGTCCAGTTTCACCATGAACACCTCTGGTCAAGCCCCGTCAAACAACACCGCTGCACTGGAATACCGCTTCACCACCTGCAGCGACGCTGTGCAGCACCGTGTGGCACCAGTCAGTCATGTCGGTCCAACTCCACGATTTTGCACTCGCTGCCACGATCCTATGTCCCACTCAGCTTTCCCGCATACCCTCCGCAACCGCTTCGCTGGCGGAGCTGACCGCCGTCGAGTTATTGGATGCCACGGTACCGTCTGACGCTTTCGCGAAGCTCATGCAGTCCTCGAAAAACAGCCGCAGCGCGCGGTTCACCCACACCGGCACGCTATCGCGTTCGTCAAGTGGATGTGGCAGTGCTTCGCCCGTCTGCAACGCAGGCGCAAGATCGGACCTGCCGTGGCGCTCGCAGTATGCAGCGACGGACTGCCAGCGCCCGCTTTCCACCGTCCACTCGTGCGGCGGCATTGCCTGCACTCTTTGAACGAGGCGGAGCCACCACACATGCTCGCGACACCACCGCGATACTGCCGCCCACTGATGGGCGCTCGCGGCAGCGTGTTGCGGGCAAATCCACACGCCGCCAGCCTTGACGCTCGCGAACCCTGGGCAGTCGTGGGCTGCGCAGCGCAGCGAATCGAGCGCCGCATTCAACGGATCACCTTGCGGCTACGCAATATTTTCAGTGACTGTGCAACCGCCGCGCGCGACGCGGCACTGCCATGCTCCTTTGGTCGCCCCCGTGGTACGGCATGCTCGCTCTCGTCCTGAATGACCACCGGCGCGTCCCCTTTTTCAATCTTTCTCAATGTTTTTCGGGGAACGTTAATGTCGGGGGTTGCTCGCAAGGATGTCAGGGGTTGCGTGCAAGACGGTGAGTGATTGGCCTTATCAACCCCTGACGCTTCTGCTAGGGATTGCACACGCCTGACCTCTGGCATTTCTGTTAGTGATCCTGAATCACAAACCCCCGACGAATCTGTCAGAGGTCCAACTTCGAAATACCTCATATTGCGATGCAGCGTTCCGGTCGCGCGAATGAACTTGCGCGTTTCCAGCCATGCAAGTGCAGAGCGCACAGTGCGAGCATCAAGCGACGTATGGTCGACGAGATACGTGACGCTCGCAAAGATTGGTGCCCCCTCGCACTTCCACGCGAGAGCGATCAGGACTGCGCGGGCTGTGGGGACGGGCAATTCGTCCCGATGCAGGGCCATAGCCCATTTCATCAGCCGACCGCTCACGGTGCCCTCCTCGCGCCCTTGTGCATCGCGCGCGAAGGGACGAGAACGTCGCCGTTCATTTCGTGCCTCCCGCCAGCAACGCGCGCACGTCCGCCGCGCTCCACGCAAGGCGCCTGCCCACCCGAACGGGGCGGATGGGGCCACTTTCTTGCGACGCCCATTTGCGAAGCGTCTGCGGCTGCAGGCCAAGTGCAACCGCGGCCTCGCTAGTCGTCAGGCCCCGCTCGATGCCACGGGCGGCCAAGTCGGCAGCGATGGCAGCACGTGCCTCGTGAAAACTCAAACTCACCATGGCGGCAACCCCTTTTTGTCGATTCAGGTTGACAACCACGGTAGACCGGTTGGGATACGGTTTCCAGATGCGCTCGGCCTCGCGAGCGTTCGCGCGCACTCACGAGCGTTCGCGCGCACTCACGAGCGTTCGCGCGCTCTCGCGCGCCGCATCCGGTCGGCCAGATTCTTGAGCGTGAAAAACCGAACAGCAGTTTGCGTTTGGTACTTGATGCCGTCTCCGTCGTCCGAGACGCCAATCAGCGTGCGGTAGCCCTCTTCGGCCAGCTTCATCAACTCGGCATACACGCTGTGGGGGTCGTCGGGGACAGCGGCGCGCTTCCGCGCTTCCTCAATCTCCACATCAAGCCAAGATGTTCGCTTCTCTTTCAGCGGCACAGGCGTGCCGTGGTCCGGCCGCACAGGCGCGTCGTGGTTAGGCGGAACAGATACGTGCAGCGTTTCCGGCTTCACGTCGGCGCGGACCAGTACGGCGCGTGCCGCCGCGTCCGTCATCCGCTTCGGAACCGGAAAGCGCCTGTCGAGTTCGCGGATATATGGTGAGTGATCGTCCGATTGGTACAACACGCGACGCCGCTCCAGCGCCCTGAACTCCGGATTGCGCAGAATCGCAAATTCCGTGAGGACCTGTCGGCGCCGCTCCTTTGCCTCCAGCAGGTCCCAGTAATGGTTACGCCAGCGCGGATTGCGCTCGACGTCCTGCAACCAGTGCGGATCGCAATCGAGGGATAGCGCCAGCAGCAGCCACAGAGGTTCGGGCCGATCGCACGAGTAGCGATCCCATTGCGCCGGGCGCGTCCGCTCGAAACGCTCGATCTCTTCGCGCGACGGCGGCGCGGTATCATCGGCTGCAGCCATGAGACTCGTCTCCCGCAAGACGGGTTAGGTGGTCAAGCGGCGCGCCTAGCGCAAACTGGACGCGTCGCTGCCCATTATTTCAGGGCGCGCAGGCCCTGTTTCGCATCCTCCGGCTTGAAGTCGATCCCGGCCTGTTCCAGCATCCACGCTTCAATCTTCGTGTGCCAGACGCGCAGCAGGTCCAGCGGGCGGCGGCGGTAGTGTTTTTCGGCCAGCGCCGATGCCGCGTGCCCCTGGATCTGCGCAACGATTCCAACGGGGCATTCCACCCACTCGCTCAACGTGCCGAAGCTCCGGCGCAGATCGTGGATAGTCAGATGCGGCAGGCCTGCCGCCGCCAGCGCGCGGTTATGCGAAAAGCGCGGCTCGGCAATCTTCCCGTCCTCCGCCGTTGGCGACGAGAACACCCATTCGTTGCGACGCGGCAGTGCAGCCAGCACGCTGGCGAGATACGGCGGCAACGGAACATCACGCCCGGTCAGGGTCTCCACCTTGTCGCGCAAATGCAGGCCGCCCCAGCGAAAATCCACATCGTCCCAGCGAAGTGCGGCCATTTCCTCGCGGCGGGCGCCGCAGATCAGCGTCGCCTGGAGATAGGCACTTGCCACGGGGTTGTCCAGCGCCTTGACGGCCTTGAACCATGCTCGCAGCTGCTCGCGTTGCAGCGACCCGCCCGCCTTCGCCTTGCTCTGCGGCACCAGGCCCGTGACCTTGTGCGACTGCCAGGCGTCCGCGCCCACGATGCCTGCGTAATCGTCATGATCGGCGGTCCAGCGAATGAACGCTTTCAGCAGCCGGTACGCGTGCGCCGCGTTCGTCGGCCGCTGCGCCGTTTCCACTTCGAGCCAGGCCGCCACGCGCGGCGCAGTCAGATCCGCCAGCCGTAGATCCAGTAGTGACGCGAGCGGGCCGGCGACCGTTTTCGCGTCCTGCCTGCCGCGCTTGCGCGGCTGGCCGCCCGGCGCTGCCAGCGCCTCATGGTCGGCCAGATAGCGCGCGCTGCGCGGTTTCTTGGTCTTCGGGGAAATTGCCGTGCGCAGATGTTCCAGATAGACGGCCCACGCTTCGCGCACCGTCACCTCGTCGCGCCGGGCCGCCTGGCGCTTGGCCTCCGCGGCAGCGCGGTGCTCGGCTTCCTGCTCGCGCGGGTCGGTGCCCGCGTCCACCAGCACGCGCAGGCGGGCGGCCTCGGTGCGCGCCTTCTTCAGCGGCCAGGCATGAGCGGCGCCGATCGAGATACGTAGCGTGCGCCCATGCAGGCGGCTTTCGTAGATGTACGTCCGCGATCCGACCGTCACGCGCACGCCCAAACCGGGCGTCTCCGCGTCCCAGTAGATCGACTGCTGCCTGCCGGGTTCGCACGGGAACGCGGCCACCCGCTGCGCCGTGAAGTTTGCCTTTTTGCTGCCCTTCGCCATGTCCGCTCACCTTCGCATCTGCCGCCGTGTAGGCGCTGTGTAGGCAGATTCTATGGCAAATGGTCAATCCCGATCAACGCATGCACGTTGTTATTTTCCAATAACTTCTTATAAGTCAGCCAGTTAACGAATTTGATCAACTTCAGTCCATCCCCGTAAATGCAGTCTTTTGCGCATTCGTAATGCGAAGGTCGGGGGTTCGATTCCTCTTTCCGGCACCAGGATTCAAGCAAAAAGCCCAGTCTTCGGACTGGGCTTTTTGCTTTGTGGCGTCGGCGCACGGCACTCCGTGCGCTGCGGCACACCTCTGCGCTCACCTCATCCCATCGCCCCAGCTCGTGCCATGCGAGCTTAGGCACCCTCACGCTTCTCGCGCAGAAAGTCGATGAATACACGCAGCTTTGGCGGCAACTGCGCGCGCCCGGCCGTGTACAAATAGAAACCCGGAAACGATGCACCCCACGGCTCGAGCACCGGCACGAGCCGGCCTTCGTCCAGGGGGGCCCGCACGTAATCTTCGATGACGTGCAGCAGACCCACGCCCTGCTCCGCGGCGCGCACCATCGTGCGCAGATCGTTCGTCACGAAGCGGCCCTCGGTGACCACATCGAACACGCGCCCAGCATCCTCCGGCTGCGCGAACTCCCAGCGGTAGACGCCGCCCGTCGCGAAGCGATAGTGCAGGCAATCATGCGCAGCCAGGTCATCGGGGGTGACAGGCCGCGCGCGGCGCTCGAAGTATTCCGGCGAGCCCACCACGACGATACGAATCGGCCCGCCGATCGGCACCGCCACCATGCCAGGCGCAACCGATTCGCCCAGGCGGATGCCGGCATCGAAGCCGTCACCAACCAGATCGGCGAAACCGTCGTCAAGCGCGAGTTCGAGCTTGATCTGCGGATAGCGCGACATGAATTCCGCAAGGTGCGGCATGACGAGCAACTCGCTCGCCACGCGCGGCAGGTTGATGCGTAGCGTGCCGGCCGGGGCGTCGCGCGAGGCGTCGAGCGCATCGAACGCCGCCTCGATCTGTGAGAGCGCGGGCTGGACGCGCGCGAGAAACTGCGCACCCGCCTCGGTCAGCGCGACCCGACGCGTCGTGCGATTGAAAAGCCTCACGCCGAGTTGCGCTTCGAGCGCACGTACGGTTTGCGATAGCGCCGAAGTCGAGAAGCCCGCGGCGGACGCCGCACGCGTGAAGCTGCCATGGCGGGCGACAGCCGCCACCGCAAGCAGTGCGGGCAGGCGCCCTGCCAGACCCGAGGTGGCGGGCGGCGCGAACGCCTGAGTGGAAACCGGGCCCATGTTGCCTCCATTGTGAAGCCTCGCTTCACAGTGCTTTCAGGTGAACCCGATTTTTCCACAAAAAGGAAAAGCGCAAGATGAGCTCGCGTTCGCCACTCACTCTTGGAGGAAACCGCCATGAAACTCGATACCTATACCCTGCTCGGCCGCTCGGGCCTGCGCGTCAGCCCCATCGCCCTCGGCACCATGACGTTCGGCACTGAATGGGGCTGGGGCGCCGACGAAGCCGCTGCCCAGCGACTCTTCGACCTCTATGTCGACGCAGGCGGCAATTTCATCGACACCGCAGATCTCTATACAGAAGGCACGAGCGAAACCTGGGTGGGGCGCTTCGCGGCCGCGCGCGGTCTGCGCGAGCGGCTCGTCATCGCCACCAAGTATTCCTACAACGCGCAAGCGGGCAATCCGAACGCCGGCGGCAACCATCGCAAGAATCTGCTGCGTGCGCTCGACGGCTCGCTCAAGCGCCTCGGGACCGACTACATCGATCTCTATTACCTGCACACGTGGGACCGCATGACGCCCGTCGAGGAGGTGATGCGCGCCATGGACGACGCGGTGCGTGCGGGCAAGATCCGCTACGTGGGCCTCTCCGACGTGCCCGCCTGGTACGCGGGCCGCGCGCAGACGCTGGCCGACTGGCGCGGCTTCGAACCGGTAGCGGCCATGCAGCTCGAATACTCCCTGATCGAACGCAACGCGGAACACGAATTCGCCGATCTCGCGACGCAACTCGGCATGGGGCTCGTGCCGTGGAGTCCGCTCGGCATGGGCGTGCTGTCAGGGAAATATCGGCCGTCGCAGGCAAGCGAAGGCGTGAGCGGTGCGGGCCGCTTGCAGACGGTGGGCGCAAAGCCGCCGCCCGGCTTCGACAAGCTCTCGGCGCACAATTTCGCGATCGTCGCCGAGCTCGAGCGGGTCGCGCACGAGGCCAACCGGCCCATGGCCCAGGTAGCGTTGAACTGGCTGTATCAGAAGCGCGGCGTGGCAAGCATCATCGTGGGCGCGACCAAGGCCGCGCAACTCGAAGAGTCGCTTGGCGCGCTCGACTTCACGCTCGACCCCGAACTGGTCGCGCGTCTCGACGCGGCCTCCGAGCCCGCCCACCCGTTTCCCTACTACATGTTCGCGGACGGCCACCAGTCACGCATTCACGGCCAGGTGGACGTGCGCGCGACGCCCGCGAACCACGCTCAGGTGCAGCGCGTGCCGGCACCGCCGGAGGCCCAAACGTAACGAATTATCGGAGTGCATCAATACGCCGCGCCCGAATGCGCGGCTATTTACGCACGTTCGGTCATTAAATCGAGGCGAAATGACGCGCAACAAAGTATTAATCGCCCAAATCGGATAGAAACGGCCGCTTACATAGTTTTAATTCTTATTAACGTTTCGACGTCAACGGCTAAGCATAATCGACCGTTGTAGTTGAATGGTGGCTGCACGCTGAGCCGGAGGGAACGGCCCACGGTTGCGGCGTCGCACAACACGAACGCGGCACGACGCCCAGGCGAACGCGGTGCTCAGAGCCGGGGGAAGACCGATTGAGGCGTTGTGCGACTGCAGCAGCCACTGCGCGGGAGATGTGGGACACACGTGGAACGTGCGCGATTCAAGCAGCATGCGACAGTGCGAAGGACATCTCAACAATTATATTCCCGCGCCGTTAATCATTTGTATCGCTGTGCGAAGAAAGCAACATGCATGCGAGAAAAGCATTGTTACCGTAAGCGGGACTAGCGCAATAGAAGTGCCGAGCCGGATAATCGGCTTACATAGGAGAAACATCATGGACGCCAAACCGCCAAGGATTCCGAC
Organism: Paraburkholderia sp. CNPSo 3281; assembly: GCF_024206515.1. Classification (NCBI taxonomy): domain Bacteria; kingdom Pseudomonadati; phylum Pseudomonadota; class Betaproteobacteria; order Burkholderiales; family Burkholderiaceae; genus Paraburkholderia; species Paraburkholderia sp. CNPSo 3281. The sequence continues at coordinate 84,275 of NZ_JAMBPS010000001.1, forward strand.
CCCGGACCAAGTCTTCAGCCCGGATCCGGAACCGGTGGCCGTTGAGTTTCTCGGCGACGAATTGCCTGCTCACGTGCGGGCATTTCTTGACGAGCAACGCAAGGCACACGAACAGAAGTGACGGGGAAGCGCACGTACGCGTTCGCGGGGTCACGCGCGCTGCAGACGTTCGTGTGCATATCGACACGCGGAGTTCGGGGACGCGCGTATCATGCTGCGCGCAACTTGCGCCGTAGCGGTTAGCGCTCGATCGCGGGCGTGCGTTGCTGCGGCCATGTCGGTTCGACCTCAGCGCCATTAGACGCAAACGCCCCATTACCGGCTATGCTTCGGCTTTTATTGCCGGCGTCTTTCTTCCACTCGATGACATTGCTGACCCGCGCGAGCGCGCGTTGCGCTGCTGCGCTGCTCTTCGCCCTGCCGATCGCATCCGTCCACGCCGACGGTGACGACACTGCCCTGACCAACCTCGTCGCGCTCGTTTCGCAGCGGCTGGCGCTCGCCGAACCAGTCGCGCACTGGAAATGGCAGCATCACAAGCCGATCACCGACACGCCCCGTGAAGACGCCCTGCTCGCCGACGTGCAGAAGCGCGCCACGGCAGCTGGCGTCGATCCCGCGTTTGCGCGTGCGTTCTTCCGCGATCAGATCGATGCCAGCACGCAAATGCAGAAGTCGCTATTCGCCACGTGGCGCGCCTCCCAGGCGCCCAGCGACCCCGCACCGGATCTCGCCACGGCGACGCGGCCCCAACTCGACAGACTCACCGGACAACTGATCGGCGCGCTCGCACGCGTGCAACCGCTGCGCGGCGCACCGGATTGCCCGGCGCGCGTCGCAAGAACGGTTGCGAACTGGAAGGAACTCACGCGCTATGACTCCGCGCGCACGAGTGCGATGAATCAGGCACTGGAGCACGTGTGCGAATCGGGCGGCGTCGGCGGGGTCGCCTAAGCGCGGTTGTTATGCCGCGCTCGTAAGGCCGTCGGCCTCGGAAGGCTGCAGCACCTGCACGCGCAGGCCGCGCTCGAAGTGTGTCTGCAGAATGCGCCAGGTCGAGAGTTCGAACACCCGCTCGGCGCTGCTGTCCACCAGCACCACGGCCTCGGCCGTGGTGGGAAAGGCGCCCATATAGCACCAGCGATCGATCAGGTGATAAACCTCGGCGCCATTCGTCGAGTCCTGCTCGAGCACGACCACTGCGCCGCCGAACGGCCAGGGCGCCGCTCCAAGGTCGGCGGGGTCGCGCTTCGACACACGCGGCACGCGGTTGAACGAGGGCTTGAGCGTGGCGATCCACTGCGCCTCGACGAGGAGCGCGCCAAGCTCGCCGCCTGTCGCACGCCACTCCACGCGGCGGACCTGCTGCGCCATCCGGTGTTCGCGTGAAGAGCGCCGCTCACCCGAAAGATGCGCGCGCACGCGCTGGCGCACCCGCACGCTGCGCCCCACATAGAGCGGCACGTCGTTCTCGCCATAGAAGGCATAAACGCCGTGGCCTGCCGGCGCCGTGTCGATGAGTTCGTCGGTAATGTCACCGGCCAGTACGTGACGGCGCGTCGTACGATCGATCTGCGACGCCAGCGCTTCCCCGGGCACCAGCGCCGGCAGGCGCTGCCAAAATTGCCAGAGGAGATCGGCGTCGGCGAGCGCGCGATGGCGATCCGACGGTACGAGCGCATGGCGCTCGACCAGCGCGTCGAGCCCGTGGCGCTTCTCACCCGGAAAAAGCGCCCGTGACAGGCGCACGGTGCACAGGACGTCAGGATTGAAGGAATAACCGGCTCGCTCGAACTCCGCTCGCAGAAAGCCACGGTCGAAAGCCGCGTTGTGCGCGACGAAGAGCTTTCCGGCGAGTCGCCCATGGAGTTCCGCGGCAATCTCGGCGAAGCGCGGCGCGCCGCGTACCATCTGGTCCGTAATACCAGTGAGCTGCTGGATAAAGGGCGGGATAGGTTGGCCGGGATCGACGAGGGTGCTCCATCGTGTCGCCTGCCCTTGCGCCACCTCCACAACGCCAACTTCGGTAATGCGGTGCTCGCCTACCGAACCGCCGGTCGTCTCGAGGTCCACGAAAACGATGGGAAGGTCGCCGGCAGGCTGGGCGGCGCTCAAGGAGGATTCAAACATGGTGAAACGATGGGGGAAATGGAAAACGGCCCCAGTATGCACTGTTTGGACGCCACGCGCCGACGGTTCCGGCTGTTAAGTGTGACCTTTGGATTTTAGTGAAAACCCGAATCGGGAAAGTCGCAGATTCCCAGGGTTTCCCCGATTAAATCCGTGAGGTAAAACCGTGGGTATTAATATTGACTAAAAATCAATATGTCAAAAATAAAAAAGCCCCGGGTTCACCCGGGGCCTGGTGTCGCATGAGCGCTCGCGCAGCGAGCGCCCGCACGCTGTACTTACAGCGGCTGGATGTTCGCGGCCTGCTTGCCCTTCGGACCGACCTTGACGTCGAACGACACACGCTGGTTCTCCTTCAACGACTTGAAGCCGTCGGCGCGGATTTCCGAGAAGTGCGCGAACAGATCGTCGCCGCCGGAGTCAGACGTGATGAAGCCAAAGCCCTTCGCATCATTGAACCATTTGACGATACCGGTTTCCATGTTTCAGTTTCCCTCGAGATTTTAATGACGCGGGTAATAACCCTCACGCCGTATCCAGCCAATTCCCGCCGTCCCGCTTCAGTGAATTCCACGTTTTGAAATTGCAGCAGAACGAAAAATTAGCTTTGCCGTTATACGGGGAACGTCAATCGCCAGTCAAGCGAATTTTTTATAACAGCTTTCCCGATTCAACGATAAAAGCGGTACGCATCAAAAAGCGGCAAGAAATCGTATGCGAGCCGAATCGATATATACTGCTACGTCATTTTTACCCGATTATCTCGCTCACGTCATTTCTACCGGGAAGTTTTCCCGAAATGTAACAATTCGTGTCAAACGTAAGTGTTTCTCCCGGTTGTTCGAGTAATACATTCAATTCATCATCGATATTGTTAGCGGCATCGGAGGTCATCATGCTGACAGCTCTGCGGCGATGGATTCATTGGCTCGTACAAACAGACGGCATTGCGCCAACGGCTGAAGAAGCCGAAACCTATGGCGCATGGCACGGGGACCACTGGCACAACCTGCTGTGTTCCCCTATGGACGCAAGGCACTACGTAATGGAAGACTGGAGCCTGCAGCCTGAGCCGCCGCAAGCGGGCACCCAATAGGGTACGCGTAGCGCGCGTGGCCTGAAGACGGGCAAAAAAAAGCGCGGCTGAAAAGGCCGCGCCGACAAAGGTTTGGAGATCTTTTTCGTCAACGAAAAAGTCTGCTTCGGAAAGCAGCGATTGAAGTATAGCCGGACCCGGGTCTGACGATTAAGTAGACTGCGCACAATCATCTGTTACGCCGGGCGCAATAATCAGTTGAGACCGTTTTAAGCCGTTTTTCGCAATCGAGCGTTGTAGCGATCGCACAACGCTCGATCGGTTGACAGTTTCACCCCCTTCCTCAGAAATCCGCTCAAAGCCTTTACCAGCAGGGCTTAAGACGAGCGAAATAATCATTTCTGATATCGCAATACTTTATTGCGGAATTCGGAATACCCCCTCTTCGAGCACCCTCTCTACACTCTGCCTGTCTGGAAACCGACACGGACGAATTGTCTCGGACGGATTGTCTCGCACGGATTAATTCGTACCACGCGAACTTGCCTCTCGCTGCGCTTCGCATGGACGGTTTCCCAAACGGGGTTCAACGAAACCCACCTCTGTTCTCGGAGTTTACAAAGATGAAAAAGACTCTCATGGTCGCCGCCCTGACGGGCGTTTTTGCAACGGCTGCACACGCGCAAAGCAGCGTTACGCTGTACGGCCTGATCGACGCAGGCATCACCTACGCAAACAACTCCGGCGGCCACAGCCTCTGGAAGGCATCGAGCGGCACGGTCAACGGCAGCCGTTGGGGCCTGCGCGGCGCTGAAGACCTCGGTGGCGGTCTGAAGGCCATCTTCACGTTGGAAAACGGCTTCAACATCCAGAACGGTACGCTTGGCCAGTCGAGCCGCATGTTCGGCCGTCAAGCGTTCGTCGGTCTGGCAAGCGACCAGTACGGCGCGGTCACCCTCGGTCGCCAGTACGACTCCGTGGTCGACTACCTCGCACCGCTGTCGAACACCGGCACGCAATACGGCGGCACGATCGCAGCCCACCCGTATGACAACGACAATCTGAACAACTCGGTCCGTTTCAACAACACGGTCAAGTACTCGAGCGTCAACTACGCTGGTTTCAAGTTCGGCGGCACGTACTCGTTCTCGAACAGCACCCAGTTTGCGAATAACCGTGCGTACAGCTTCGGCGCGACGTATAACTACGCCGGCCTGAACGTTGCAGCTGCTTACCTGCACGCAAACAACGACATCAACAACCAGCAGTTCAACTCGTCTTCGTTCTCGGGCGCACAAGCAGGCGACTACACGTTCGGCGCAGGCCGCCAAAGCACGTTCGGCGGCGGCGTGAACTACACGTTCGGCCCGGCAACGGCTGGCTTCGTCTACACGCAGACCCAACTGGGCAACGCGGTTAACATCTCGCCCACGCAGTCGGGTACGAAGAATGGCATCTCGCTCGGTGGGAACAGCGCACGCTTCCAGAACTTCGAAGGCAACATCCGTTACGCTCTGACCCCGGCTCTGAGCCTGGCTGGCGCGTACACGTACACCCGTGCGAACTTCGGCGGCGGCGTGAACCCGAACTACAACACGGTCGCACTGCAGTCGGACTACGCACTGTCGAAGCGCACCGACGTCTACCTGCAAGGCGACTGGCAGCACGTGTCGTCGAACCAGGAAGGTATCGGCGCGTACCTGAACGGTCTGGGTTCGGCATCGACCCGTCAAGACCAGGTTGCTGTGACGGTTGGTATGCGTCACCGCTTCTAAGCAGCACGCTGCTGGCCGCCTCGGCCAGCACTGCAGCTGAAAAAGGCACCCTCGGGTGCCTTTCTCTATTTCTGCGACGAGGGATCCATTCAGGCGTGCGGCGGCGGATAGCGCACGTCCAGCACGTCGATCGGCTCCGGCCCTGCCGGCGTGTGCAGCGTGACCTGATCGCCGATCTTCGCCTTCAGGAGCGCCCGCGCGACGGGTGAAACCCAGCTCACGCGGCCGCGGTCGAGATCGACCTCGTCGATGCCGACGATCGTGATCGTATGCGCCTCGCCGTCTTCGGTGCCGTACTCGACGGTCGCACCGAAGAATACCTGGTCCACGCTCTCCTGCCGGCTGCTGTCCACGACCTCGGCCAGATCCAGCCGCTTCGTGAGGAAGCGGATACGGCGGTCGATTTCGCGCAGCCTGCGCTTGCCGTAGATGTAGTCGCCGTTTTCGGAACGGTCGCCGTTCGAGGCGGCCCACGAGACGAGCTTGACCACTTCGGGCCGCGCTTCGTCTATCAGGTGCAGCAACTCGCTGCGCATGCGCTCATAGCCGGCGGGCGTGATGTAGTTCTTCGTGCCGGCGGGAATCTCCGGAAGACCGGCTTCGAGATCGTCGTCGTCGTCGGTCGATTCTTTGACAAAGGCCTTGTTCATGATGGGATCACTGCGTTATGTGTACTGATGCACTCACTACTGCCAGCGTACACGAACCTCGCCCCAAGACAAATCACGATAAGGGCCTTCCCTTTTTTCGAAGCCCTGCTATAATCTCTTTTCTGCGTGCGGCTGTAGCTCAGTTGGATAGAGTACTTGGCTACGAACCAAGGGGTCGTGGGTTCGAATCCTGCCAGCCGCACCATTTATTCGAAGCGCTTCCCGTCAGTTTGATCCGGGAAGGGTTTCAAGCAGTATAGTGTGTAACTAGTATCGTCTTAGCGTGCGGCTGTAGCTCAGTTGGATAGAGTACTTGGCTACGAACCAAGGGGTCGTGGGTTCGAATCCTGCCAGCCGCGCCACCAAATAAAGGGCCTTTCCGTACGGAAAGGCCCTTTGTCTTTTCAGCTGCAGAATTGGGTGTGCCTGGCGTATCGCGAGAAGCGAAACCCTAGCGCGGCGGCGTGCCGATGTCGCCGATCTGGGCGTCGGGACGCGGCAGGTCCTCCACGTCGCCAATCGCGCTGGGCTCCCCCACAGGCTCCATGCCCATGCCCAGCAACGCCTGCGGCTGCCTCAGCATCTGCCCTACCGTCTTACCGAAGCGGCTCGCGACGAACGCCCGCAGCAGCGCCTCACGCGTAGTTTCTCCATAGGCCTCCAGGACTGCCCCCGACTCCCCCTCGAACTCGGCCACACAGGAAGCCGGCTCGCCTCCGCGCAGCTCGACGCGCCTCGCGCGGTCGAGCACCACGCCGGCCGCCTCCCACGAATCGGTGGGCATGAAGCGGCCATCCCACGGACGCCCGCGATCGTTGCCGCGCACGGCAACCGTCTCGCCACTGTCGGTGAAATAGATTTCACGCACGAAGTCCGGCAGGCTGCGCGCCACCCAGTAGTCGAGTGCGAGTCCGGTCAGTTCAGCTACGTTCATTGCGAGTCCCTCGTTTCGGTTCGAAGGAAGATGGGTACATGACCGGCAAGCGCGGTCAGGCTGCCGCGAAGGCGCGGCCGATGAGATAACGATAGATTACCGCGCGAGACGCGCTGTGGGAGCGGTCCGTGGCACGAACCGGTCGCCCCGATCAATAATCCGCGCGCTCGCGCTCGATGCGCATGCCGCCGTCGTGGCGATGGTGCCCGTCGTCGCTCGAACGCTCGCGCGCAATGCGCATCACGTCCGGATTCGTGCGCACGCGGCGCATGACGTTCGCGAGGTGCACGCGATCGCTCACCTGGATCACGAAGCGCAACATGTTCGATTCCTGTGCCAGATCGTCGTCCATCGCGATGTGGACGATGTTGGCGTCCGCCGACGTGATGTCGGCCGCCACGCGCGCGAACACGCCCTTGGTGTTCTTCACCAGCACCTTGACGGCGACGTCGAACAGACGCCCCGGCTGCGGTGCCCACGCCACGTCGATCCAGCGGCCAGGGTCGCGCCGGTGGATGCGCTGCGCCACGCGGCAGTCGGTCGTATGGATCGCCATGCCAAGGCCGATGCCGATATAGCCCATGATGCTGTCGCCGGGAATCGGGCGGCAGCAAGCCGAAAGCTGCACCGACATGCCCTCGGTGCCCGTGATGACGACAGGCGGCGCCGGCGGCGCATTCGGGTCGCGCGGCGGATGGTGATGCTCGGCGTCGTCGGCGTCCTGGCCGCTCATCAGCACTTCGATGCGTTTGGCCATGACCGCCGCCACGCGCCGGCCAAGACCAATGTCGGCGAAAATTTCCTGGCGGTTCTTGTTGCCGGTCCACAGGACCAGCTTCTCCCACACTTCCGGCGTGACTTCCGAAAGCTGGTAGCCGTAGCCCTTGAGCGCCTGATCGACGAGCCGCTCGCCCAGTTGCACCGACTCCGTGAGACGCATCGTCTTCAGATAGTGCCGGATCGCCGAGCGCGCCTTGCCGGTACGCACGAAACCGAGCCACGCCGGATTCGGCTTGGAGTACGGCGCGGTGATCACCTCGACGATATCGCCGCTCTTCAATTCCGTACGCAGCGGCAGCAGCTCGTTGTTGATCTTCACGGCCACGCACTGGTTGCCGAGGTCGCTGTGGATCGAATAGGCAAAATCGAGCGCCGTGGCGCTGCGCGGCAGCGCCATGATCTTCGACTTCGGCGTGAAGACGTAGACGGCGTCCGGGAACAGGTCGATCTTGACGTGTTCAAGGAATTCGCTCGAGTCGCCGACTTCGCTCTGAATATCGAGCAGCGACTTGAGCCACTGGTGCGCGCGCTTTTGCACGTCGTTGAGATCCGCGCCGCCGTTCTTGTAGAGCCAGTGCGCCGCCACGCCGGCTTCGGCGATCTCGTGCATCTTGCGCGTGCGCACCTGGAATTCGATCGGCGCGCCGAACGGGCCCACGAGCGTGGTGTGCAGGGACTGATAGCCGTTCACCTTGGGAATGGCGATGTAGTCCTTGAACTTGCCCGGAACCGGCTTGTAGAGCGCATGGAGCGCGCCGATGCAGGTGTAGCACTCGAGCGCCGACTCGACCACGACGCGAAAACCGTACACGTCGAGCACCTGGGAGAACGACAACTGCTTGTCGCGCATCTTCTTGTAAATGCTGAAGATGGTTTTCTCGCGGCCGGTGACTTCGGCGTCGAGCTTCGCGTCGGCAATGCCGCGCTGCACCGCTTCCAGAATCTTGCTCACCACTTCGCGGCGATTGCCGCGGGCGGCCTTCACCGCCTTTTCGAGGGTGGCGTAGCGATTCGGATTGAAGTTCGCGAAGCTCAGGTCCTGCAGCTCGCGATAGGTGTTGTTCAGGCCAAGACGGTGCGCGATGGGCGCGTAGATGTCGATGGTCTCGCGCGCCACGCGGCGGCGCTTTTCGGGCGGCACCGCACCGAGCGTGCGCATGTTGTGCAGCCGGTCGGCGAGCTTCACCAGAATCACGCGCACGTCGCGCGCCATCGCGAGGAGCATCTTGCGGAAGTTCTCCGCCTGCGCTTCCTCGCGGTTGCGAAACTCCATCTTGTCGAGTTTCGACAGGCCATCGACCAGTTCCGCGACCTTCGCGCCGAAGCGCTCGGCGAGTTCCGCCTTGGTCACACCCTGGTCTTCCATCACGTCGTGCAGGAGCGCAGCCATGATGGACTGCGCGTCGAGCTTCCAGCCAGCGCAGATTTCCGCGACGGCGACGGGATGGGTGATATAGGGTTCGCCGCTCTGGCGATATTGCCCGAGGTGGGCTTCATCGCTGAAGTGGAACGCCGCCTTGACCTCCTTGATTTCCTCGGGAGTGAGGTAACCGGAGAGCGCGGCGGTCAGATTGGCGATAGAGACGACCCCGTGCTTGCGGGGCTGCTCCGGCGTCGCGGTCGGACCGAACAGATGGCGAAACGACTGTTCGAGGACCGCGTCGATGTAATTGCGCGCAGGGCTCGCAGTCTCGGCTTCCTGGTCCACGTCGGTGGCCGGCGAGGGCGTGATGCTCATGTTCCCCTCCGTATCAGGTTTGGCGTTGACGGTTAAAGCGGCTGCGGCGGTACAAAACTACATGGCGATCGACAATGCCTCGGAACGCGCCCTTAGACGGGCACCTTCTTCAGCATTTCGAGGCCGACCTGGCCAGCCGCGATCTCGCGCAGCGCGACAACGGTTGGCTTGTCGCGGCTTTCGATCTTGGGCGTGTGACCTTGTGCGAGCTGGCGGGCGCGATACGTCGCGGCGAGCGCCAGTTCGAAGCGGTTCGGAATCTGTTTCAGACAATCTTCGACGGTGATGCGGGCCATGTCGGGTTCCTTCTCATTCTCAGCAGGTTCTTATTCTACCTTATGTGCCCGACGCGCCGGGCTGCGGGTGGTGGATACCGAGCTGCACGAAGAGCTCGGTATGCCGCGCGTATTGCGAAGCGAAGCGCAGGCGCGTGGCGCTCACGATGTTGCGCAGCTCCTGCAACGCGCGATCGAAGTTCTCGTTGATCACGACATACTCCGATTCGCTCGCATGCGCGATCTCGCTGCCCGCTGCAAGCAGGCGTCGCGTGATGACGTTCGGCTCGTCTTCGCCGCGCTTTTTCAGGCGGTCGGCGAGCGCCTCGAGCGACGGCGGCAGGATGAAGATTTCCACCGAATTGCGGAACTGCTTCTTCACTTGCTGCGCGCCTTGCCAGTCGATTTCGAGCAGGACGTCATGGCCGATTTTCATCTGGTCTTCGATCCACACGCGCGACGTGGCGTAGTAGTTGCCATGCACTTCCGCGCTCTCGAGAAACTCGCCCGCGGCGTGGCGCGTGAGGAAGTCGTCGACGGTCGTGAAGTGATAGTGCTCGCCGTCGCGCTCCTTCGAACGCGGCACGCGCGTCGTGTACGAAACCGACAGGCGGATCGCGCTGTCTTCGGCGAGCAGCGCGTTCACGAGCGTCGACTTGCCCGCCCCCGACGGCGCCACCACCATGAAGAGGTTGCCGGGGTACATGCCCGCGTACGGATTGCGCTTCTTGTCCTGCTTCGCGTCCGCTTTGGGGGCGCTGCTTTGGTCGGTCATGTTCGTTGTTTCCTTCATTCGAGATTCTGGACCTGCTCGCGCATCTGCTCGATGAGCAGCTTGAGCGTCATCGAGGCGTCCGCGAGTTCCTTCGCCGCCGCCTTCGAGCCGAGCGTGTTCGCTTCGCGGTTGAGCTCCTGCATCATGAAGTCGAGACGCTTGCCGACGCGGCCGCCCTTCTCGATCACGTGACGCGTTTCGTTCAGGTGCGCCGTGAGACGCGAGAGCTCTTCGGCGATGTCGATGCGAATGCCATACATCGTCACTTCCTGGCGGATGCGCTCGGCGATTTCTTCGCGCGAGATGTTGCCGATGCTGCCGCCGTTGCCATTGCTGTCCGGCGCGGCGATACCGAGCGCTTCCTGCAGACGCTCGACGATCTTCTGCTGGTGCTTCGCGATCAGCTCCGGCACGAGCGGCGTGATGCGCGCGACGATCGCCTCCATTTCGGTCACGTTCGCAAGCAGCATGTTGGCGAGCTGCGCGCCTTCGCGAGCGCGCACTTCGATCAGATCGGCGATGGCCTGCTTGCCGCAGCCGAGCACGGCGTCGCGCAGCACCTCGGCCGCCACGCCGCTTTCCGCCAGCACGCCGGGCCAGCGCAGGATCTCGCCCGTGCGCAGACGGCCCGACTCGGGAAACGCTTCGAGCACGGCGCGCTCGAGCCCGGCGAGCTGATCGAGCGCGTCGCGGTTGAGCGCGCCCGCGCTGGCGCCCTGCTCGCTCTTCTGGATGTTGATGCGGATGTCGACCTTGCCGCGCGAGAGCTTCGTCATCAGCATTTCGCGCAGCGTGGGCTCGCACACGCGCACGTCTTCGGGCATGCGGAAGTTCAGGTCGAGAAAGCGCGAATTCACCGTGCGCAATTCGACGGAGATACTCGCGCCGCCCGTGCCCGAAGCCGCAGCAAGCTCGCGCGTGGCGCTGGCATAGCCGGTCATGCTGTAAATCATGGTTCGTCTCGCGAAGAAAGCCGTGGCGTCGTGCGCTGCGCGCGCGGGTCACGGCGAGGAAATCGAGGCGCCCGGCGTGTTGTCGCGAATGGACGAAAAGCGCGGGGCGGAGAAACCGCATTATCCCATTTTTGAGGGCGCGCCTTCGCAAGCGCGGGCTGCATGCCGCTTCCGGACGGGGCGGCCCGCTTTCCACCCTCCCGTCGCCGTCCCGCCGCCTTCCGGCCGCGCCCGTCGCGAGGCGCGCGGAGGCGGTAAAATCACGGTTTCCCCTTCCCTCTCGCGCCCTCGCGCCCCTTCACGATGACCCAATCCATCCAGCGCCCCTCCGGCCGCGCCGCCGACCAGCTTCGCGAAGTCCGCATCACCCGCAACTACACGAAGTACGCCGAAGGATCGGTCCTCGTCGAGTTCGGCGACACCAAGGTGCTGTGCACCGCGAGCGTGTCCGAAAGCGTGCCGCCGTTCCTGCGCGACAAGGGCCAGGGCTGGCTCACCGCCGAATACGGCATGCTGCCGCGCGCCACGCACAAGCGCAGCGACCGCGAAGCCGCGCGCGGCAAGCAAACGGGCCGCACGCAGGAAATCCAGCGCCTGATCGGCCGCGCGATGCGCGCCGTGTTCGACCTCGAGGCGCTCGGTGCGCGCACCATCAACCTCGATTGCGACGTGCTGCAAGCCGATGGCGGCACGCGCACGGCGAGCATCACGGGCGCGTTCGTGGCGGCTCACGACGCCGTCTCGAAGCTGCTGGCCACGGGCCGCATCGAACGCTCGCCGATCACCGACTACGTGGCGGCGATTTCGGTTGGCGTGTACGAAGGCGTGCCGGTACTCGACCTCGACTACGACGAAGACTCGCAGTGCGACACCGACATGAATGTCGTCATGACGGGCTCGGGCGGCATGGTCGAAGTCCAGGGCACGGCAGAAGGCGCGCCGTTCTCGCGTGAAGAACTGAATGCGCTGCTCGATCTGGCGCAAAGCGGCATCCGCTCGCTGATCGAGAAGCAGAAGGCGGCGCTGGAGATCTCGCATGGCTGATCTGCAGCCGGATTCGACGGCTAAAACCGCGGCTCGCGCGCTCTCGCGCGTCGTGCTCGCCTCGAACAACGCGGGCAAGCTGCGCGAGTTCGCGGCGCTGCTCGGCGCGGCCGGCATCGAGCTCGTGCCGCAAGGCGCGCTCAACGTGCCGGAGGCCGAGGAGCCGCATCCCACCTTCGTGGAGAACGCGCTCGCCAAGGCACGCCATGCGGCGAAGCTCACGGGCCTGCCCGCGCTCGCCGACGACTCGGGCCTGTGCGTGCGCGCGCTGCGCGGCGCGCCGGGCGTGTATTCGGCGCGTTACGCGCAGCTCGCGGGCGGCGAGAAGAGCGACGCGGCGAACAACGCGCTGCTCGTCGCGAACCTGAAAGATCACGCGGATCGCCGCGGCTACTACTACTGCGTGCTCGCGCTCGTGCGCCATGCCGACGACCCCGAGCCGCTCATCGCCGAAGGCCGCTGGCACGGCGTGGTGCTTGACGCGCCGCGCGGCGACAACGGCTTCGGCTACGACCCTTACTTCTACGTTCCCGAGCTCGAAGCCACGGCCGCCGAGCTCGATCCGGCGCTCAAGAACGCGTCGAGCCATCGCGCAATTGCCCTGCGCCAACTGCTCGCGCGACTCCAGGAGGAAGCGTGAGCCAGCAGCATCGAATTGGCATCGAGGTGGTCCAGTCGTTCACGATGCCTGGCAGCATTCGCCTCACTTCGCTGCCACCGCTCGCGCTCTACGTGCATTTTCCGTGGTGCGTGCGCAAGTGCCCGTATTGCGATTTCAACTCGCATGAATGGAAGGGCGAGCGCTTCCCCGAAGACGATTACCTCGACGCCCTGCGCGCCGATCTCGAGCAGGCGCTGCCGCTCGTCTGGGGTCGCCAGGTGCATACGGTGTTCATCGGCGGGGGCACGCCTAGCCTCCTTTCCGCGGCGGGTCTCGATCGACTGCTTTCGGACGTGCGCGCCCTGCTGCCGCTCGACGCCGACGCCGAGATCACGCTCGAAGCGAATCCAGGCACCTTCGAAGCCGCGAAGTTCGCGCAGTTTCGCGCGAGCGGCGTGAACCGGCTTTCGGTGGGCATCCAGAGCTTCAACGAAGCGCATCTGAAAGCGCTCGGACGCATTCACGACGCGGCGCAGGCACGCCATGCGGTCGAAGTCGCGGCGAAGACTTTCGACAACTTCAACCTCGACCTGATGTTTGCGCTGCCGCAGCAGACGCTCGCCGAATGCGAGGCCGACATCGAGACGGCGCTCTCGTTCAAGCCGCCGCATCTGTCGCTGTATCATCTGACGCTCGAACCGAACACGCTGTTCGCCAAGTTTCCGCCTGCTCTGCCCGACGACGACCAGTCCGCCGACATGCAGGACTGGATTCACGAGCGCACGTCGGGCGCGGGATACGCGCGCTACGAGGTTTCGGCTTACGCACAGCCGGATCGCCAATGCCGGCACAACCTCAACTACTGGCGCTTCGGCGACTATCTCGGGATCGGCGCCGGCGCGCATACGAAGCTCTCGTTTCCGAACCGCATCGTGCGCCAGGCGCGCTACAAGCATCCGGCGACCTTTATCGAGCAGGCGCGGGTGGGCACGCCGGTCCAGGAAGAGCACGAAGTGGGCGCACGCGACTTGCCGTTCGAGTTCATGCTCAATGCGCTGCGGCTCGTGGAAGGATTTCCGGTGCATCGCTTCATCGAACGCACGGGACTGCCGATCACGACGATCGAACCGGCGCTGCAGGAAGCCGAGCGGCGCGGGCTCATCACGCGCGACTATGAAAAGATCGCGCCGACCGAATTGGGGCAGCGGTTCCTGAACGATTTGCAGGCGCTGTTCCTCAAGGACCCGCACTGAGGTCGACCTGGATCGACTGGGCGACTGCCGTCGCGTGTGCGTTTCGGGTTACAATGCGCGGCTCCGGAGGTGTGGCAGAGTGGTTGAATGCACCGGTCTTGAAAACCGGCGAAGGGGTAACCCTTCCGTGAGTTCGAATCTCACCGCCTCCGCCAATTCGTGAAACCTGGCGCGTCCCAGCGCCAGCGTGTCGTCAAAGTGCCGGCCGTCAGGCCGAAACGCCGCTGATCTACGAGACACCGTCCCTGTGCCACGCGAGAATGTGTGGTCAATATCGCGCCACAAATAATCAGGACTGCGAGTTATTTTGCGCTGGCAGATCACGCTCGCGCAGCGCGCTGCGACACGCCGATCGCATTTAAAGGGTCAAACCCAAAAATCACTTCAGCAAATCCCGCTCAATTCACTAGGTGAAAACCCTAATCACGAGGTAAAATCGTACCCATTGATGGGAAAGATCGCCATGCCGCACCAATACCAACTGCTCGAAAAATTCGCGTTTTCGCTTGTCGTCCTGTTCGCCGTGATGTGCTCCAGCTACATCGCGTGGGAAAGCTCGCCCAATCTGCGTGACAACTTCCAGGTCGGCAAGGAGCTGTTCCTGAAGAGCGGCGAGTATTCGTACGCCTGCGCGACGACCGCTGCCGATCCCTGCGCGCAGTTCCCAGTCGAATAAGCAGCCTCGAGCACCCTCGCCGTTTCGCACGTCCCGTGAACTACGCGGGACAGTTCTGATTGCTTCCCGCTGCGTATCGTCTAAGCTCGATTCAGGTTCCGCTTCCGAGCTTGTTCGACATGCTCATCCGCGTCCAGTTGTCTTGCGGTTCATCCGCACCTCGCGCCTCCCTCGCACGGCGCCTCGGCCTGGTTTTGCTGCTCGCGATGCTCGGCTGCCTCGGCGCCTGCACGATCACGCCGCCGCCCAGGCCGCTCCTCGTCATTCCCCCCGCGGCGATCAACAGCGCCACCCTCGACGACTACCGCACCACGGTCGCGAAACACATCGTCGAGCACAACCCGTCCTACGTTCTCCACGGCGCGCCACAGGCCATGCTGCGCTCGCTCGTGGTCGTGTCGTTCACGGTCAATCGCAATGGCCAGATCGTGAAATCATCGGTTTACCGGACCAACGGCGACGACGAAGCCGAAGCCACCGCCCTCGCAACATTGCGCCGCGCCGCGCCGCTGCCGCCGCCGCCCGGCGGCCTGCTCAATTCCGCTGGCCAGCTCGACATGTTCGAGGACTGGCTCTTCAACGACAACGGCAAGTTCCAGCTGCGCACGCTCGCGTCGCCGCAGGCGCAGAACTACCAGTGACCAACGCGCTTCGCGCCGAGGCCTGACTCGCGCGGGCCTGCTTACGCCCGCCTTGCTGCGCGGCGCGCACGGTCGTTATAATTTTTCGCTATCCCCAGCCGGCGCCCGCCGGCCATGCCTCTTGCCACGCGCCATCCGCGCGGCCGCGCGAGGCTTCGACCGCGCTCCCGCTCCTTCGTGCCTATCGGCGCGTGCTATGGCCGGTCAGGAATCAACGCGCACGGCTCGCGCCGTGCGATGCATACTGGCGAAGCGTCGCCGCCTGACGCTGCCGGAGCGTCGCGCGCCGACCACGCGCCCCGCCACGCTTCGAGCCTGAACAAAGACGCCCGCGCAAGCCTCGCAAGACTCAGGCGCGAGCGCGTCACAACGACTGGAGACCCTGGATGTCCACCTCACCCATTTCGCCCGCGCGCGCCGATCAGGCAAACGCAGCGAAGCAGCAAAGCACCGCGCGCGTCATCTTTGCGAGCTTTATCGGTACCGCAATCGAGTTCTACGACTTCTATGTGTACGCAACGGCCGCCGCGCTCGTGATTGGCCCCGTGTTCTTCCCGCACGGTTCGGCCACGGCGCAGGCGCTCTCGGCGTTCGTCACCTTCGGCATCGCGTTCGTCGCGCGGCCGATCGGCTCGTTCATCTTCGGCCACTTCGGTGACCGCATCGGCCGTAAATCGACGCTGGTGGCGTCGCTGCTCGTCATGGGCCTCTCCACCACGCTGATCGGCTTCCTGCCCGGCTATGACGCGATTGGCAGCCTCGCGCCGATCCTGCTGTGCATCCTGCGCTTCGGCCAGGGCATCGGTCTGGGCGGCGAATGGGGCGGCGCCGCGCTCCTCGCGACGGAATACGCGCCGCAAGGCAAGCGCGGCTGGTTCGGCATGTTCCCGCAGCTCGGGCCGTCGGTGGGCTTCCTCGCCTCGAATGGCCTCTTCTTCGGCCTCGCCTCGACGCTCTCCGACCAGCAGTTCCGCGACTGGGGCTGGCGCGTGCCGTTCATCGTCTCGGCGGTGCTCGTCGCGCTCGGTCTGTACGTGCGCATGAAGATCGCCGAAACGCCCGCCTTCAAGGCCGCCATCGAGCGCGAGGAGCGCGTCAAGGTGCCGGTCGCGACGCTGCTCTCCCAGTACTGGTGGCCGACGCTGCTCGGTGCGCTCGCCATGGTCGTGTGCTACACGCTCTTCTATAACGCCACGGTGTTCTCGCTCTCGCACGGCGTGACGGCGCTGCACATTCCGCGCCCGGCCTTCCTCGGCATGCTGTGCATCGCGGTGGTGTTCATGGGCATCGCCACGCCGATCTCGGCCTGGCTGTCCGACCGCTTCGGCCGCAAGCCCGTGCTGATCGTCGGCTGCACTCTGGCGATTCTCTCGGGCTTCACGATGGAGCCGCTGCTCGGTAGCGGTGCGACGCCGCTCGTGCTGCTCTTCCTCGTGATCCAGCTGTTCCTGATGGGCGCCACGTTCGCGCCGATGGGCGCGCTGTTGCCCGAGCTGTTCCCGACCAGCGTGCGCTACACGGGCGCGGGCGTCGCTTACAACCTGGGCGGCATTCTTGGCGCATCGGTTGCACCGTATATCGCGCAGGTGCTGGCCGCCCGCGGCGGTCTCTCGTGGGTCGGCGCGTATGTGTCGATCGCCGCCTGCGTGAGCCTGTTCGGTGTCCTGTGCATGCGCGAGACGCGCCATACGTCGCTCTCGTAACGCATCGCCGCATCAATAAAAAGCGGAGGCCGCCAGGCGGTCTCCGCTTTTTTTATGCCTTTTTAATCGCTTTGGGTACGCACGATGCGTGTCTATACTCGAATCAACAAGCGGGGAGCGATCTCCCGGGGGAGCCGACGATGAACCTGCATCTGAGCAACGCCGACATTGTTCTGATCATCGCCCTCGCCCTGGGCATCTCGCTCCTGCTGGCGTTTCGCCTGCGCACCGCGAGCTGGCGTGCGGTCCTGCTCGAAGCGCTGGCGGCGAACGCCGCGGCAATTGCCGCGGTCGTCGCGATTGAAATGCTGCTTGCCTGAAGGCCGCCGTGCCGCGGGTACCGCCTGGGCGGCACCGTTCGGCAGCGATCAGCGATAGTAATAGCCGTGATGGTAGCCGCCGCCGTAGTAGCCGCCGGCCGGCACCACGACGCAGCCGCCCAGCGAAGCCGCGAGCAAGACGCCGGCGATGAGGGTAAGCGTCAATCGTTTCACAGTGTTCTCCCATCAAGTCAGTGTCTGTGTCCGGCCATGCGATGTCGGGCTGGACGGTTACGATTGAACACGACGGCGAAGGCGTGAGGCGTTGCAATTTGTAAGCAGCGGTGTAGCCCGTGTAACAGCATGGGCGCCCAAAGCCTTTTGCATGCGCTGTCAGGCGCGCCCCTGCAATACAAGCGCGACACTTTTAACAAGCTCGTAATGGGAAACGGCGGGTCGGCACGCTGCAACGCGCGTGCCGACCCGCGAAAACTCAAGCGGCGTGAACGCGCGATGACGGCATAGACGCGCCGCCGTCGCGCGCCGGGTAGATGCGGTCGACAGCATCGATCGCCACCTGCACGGGCGGCACGTGACGGCCGTCGCCGATCGAGATCGAGCGATTGGGCGCACGCACGCCGCTGTGCTCGGCGTCGGTCGAAACGAAGACCATCACGGTCGGCTTGATGAGCGCGTGCGAGAGATGCACGAAGCCCGTGTCGGTGCCGACCACGAGCGCGCAATCCTCGATGCGCTGTGCGACCTGGGAAACCGTGAGGCGCGGCAGCACCGTCGCGCCCGGGATCAGCGCCGCGATCTCGCGCGCCGCGGCGTGCTCGCTATCGGAACCCCACGGCAGTTCGATGCGCAGGCCACGCGCGATCAACGCATTGCCAAGCTCCCCCCAATGCGCGACCGGCCACTTCTTCTCGTCTTTCGAAGTCGCGTGAAAGAGCAGCGCCGTGGGCGCGTCAGGCGCGGGCAGCGCGGTGCCGTCGCGCGGAACGCGCATCTGGAATTCGGGCGGCGTATCGACCGTGTAGCCGAGCGCCTCTCCCGCGCTGATGCGCATGCCGTGCCACGCATCGCACTTCGGACGCGGCCCGAAGCGGCCGTTGTACGCGAAGGCCGCGCCGCGCTCGCCGAGGTCCTGCGAGAGATAGCCGAAGCGGCGCCGCCCGCGCGCGAGAAACGCGATGATCGCGCTCTTGTACACGCCGTGAATGTCGACGATGGCGTCATAGCGGTAGGCGCGCAATTCCGAAATCGACGCCCAGATCGCCTTGAAGTCGCTCCAGCGGCGTGCCTTCTTGAAGCGGCGCAGCGGCGCGCAGAGCACGCGGTCGACGCCCGCGTTCCAGCGCACGATATCGGCAAAGGCCTCGTCCGCGGCCCAATCGACCTTAACGCCGGGGAAGGCGCGCTGCACGTCGGCCACGACCGGAAGCGCCTCGACGATGTCGCCGAGCGAAGTCACTTTGACAATCAAAACTCGTTTCATTGTGCTGCGGACCGCAGGGCCCGATATTCCAGTCTTCAAGGGATTTCCGGAGATTTTAACGGACGAAGCTTGCCGCAACCTGCGAACAGGCGATCGAATAGGAGCGAAATCTGTCCCTTTCTCATTGGATCCCTCGTGTGGCATCGACAATGGACGCTGTAAAACGCGCCGGGCCCGACACGCGAATGCGCGCCAGGCCCGGAATGGACGATCCGTCGAGGGATCGAAATAAACGGTCAACGGCTAGTAGACGACGACCGGTGCGGGTCTCACGTACATGGGCCGCGCCGGCACGACGATGCAGCCCGCCAGCGTAATCGCGAGCACGGCCGC
Organism: Paraburkholderia sp. CNPSo 3281; assembly: GCF_024206515.1. Lineage (NCBI taxonomy): Bacteria > Pseudomonadati > Pseudomonadota > Betaproteobacteria > Burkholderiales > Burkholderiaceae > Paraburkholderia > Paraburkholderia sp. CNPSo 3281. The sequence continues at coordinate 103,333 of NZ_JAMBPS010000001.1, forward strand.
CGCGAGCAGTTTTTTACTCATGAGAGGGCTCCCCTCGGGCTTGAAAGATCAGGCGGCCCAATGGCCTTCGACCCAGCGCCAGTTCGGCCCATGCGCGATCCAGTGTCCCGGCACCCAGTGATAGCCCACGCGCTCAGCCTGCCAGTGGCCCCTCACCCACACGTACTGGCCGTGGTCCCAGCGCCAGTGGCCCTTGTCCCATACGTAGCCCACGCGCGGCGCCGGCACGACTTCCACCCGTTCGGCAGGCGGCGGTGCGGCCGGCTCGACCACGACGATTTCGGCAAATGCGGGAGCCGCGACAGCGCAGGTGCCAGCGGCGACGATCGCGGCCTTGGCGATGAAAACGCGAATGGAGTTGTTCATGTTGACCACCCTTGATTGTTTGACGCCTTGATTGGCGTTACCCGATCAATGCGCGAGCACGGCGTTGCGCTGACAGCGGCGGTGTAACGGCGCAGGGTGAAGTGAAACGGAATATTTCGGGAAGGCGGGCGGCCGCGCCAAAGCGCAGCGCGAGAAGAAAGGCGCGGAGGGAAAAGCGCGGCGATACGACGAACGACGCGCGCAGCGCAGCGGCTGCGCGCGTTGAAACTCAAGCCTGCGGAATCTCGATCTTGACCTCGAGCACTTCGAGATCGTCCTGACGCTCGAGACTCACGCGAATGTCTTCATCGGAGATCTTCACGTACTTCGAGATCACCGCGACCAGTTCGCGTTGCAGGGCCGGCAGATAGTCGGCGGGCGGATGGCCGCCTGCGCGCTCGTGAGCAATGATGAGCTGCAGGCGTTCCTTCGCTACCGAGGCGGACTTCTTCTTCTCGCCGAGAAAAAACGAAAGAAACGACATGACGTTCGCCTCCCTTACTTGCTACCGAAGAGGCGCTGCAAGAGGCCTGGCTTCTGGTAATCGGTGAAGCGAAGCGACTTGTCCTCGCCGAGAAAGCGCGACACGACGTCCTTGTACGACTCGGCGACGTCGGTGCCGTCCAGATGCACTGCCGGCAGACCCTGGTTCGACGCGTGCAGCACCGCTTCCGATTCGGGAACCACGCCGATCAGTTCAATGCGCAGGATCTCCTGTATGTCGTTCAGCGAGAGCATCTCGCCCTCGCTCACGCGCTTCGGGTTGTAGCGGGTGATGAGCAGGTGCTCCTTGATCGGGTCCTTGCCTTCGATCGCGCGCTTCGTCTTCGACGACAGCATGCCGAGGATACGGTCCGAGTCGCGCACGGAAGAGACTTCCGGGTTCGTCACGATGAGCGCTTCGTCGGCGAAGTGCATCGCGAGCAGTGCGCCCGACTCGATGCCCGCGGGCGAATCGCACACGATGTACTCGAAGTCCATCTTGCGCAGGTCCTCGATCACCTTCTCCACGCCCTCTTTCGTGAGCGCGTCTTTATCGCGCGTTTGCGAGGCCGGCAGGATGAAGAGGTTTTCGCACTTCTTGTCCTTGATGAGCGCCTGATTGAGGTTCGCCTCGCCCTGGATCACGTTGATCAGGTCGTACACGACGCGGCGCTCGCAACCCATGATGAGGTCGAGATTGCGCAGGCCCACGTCGAAGTCGATGACCGCGGTCTTGTGGCCGCGCAACGCGAGGCCCGATGCGAAACTCGCGCTCGTGGTCGTTTTACCGACACCACCTTTGCCCGAAGTCACCACAATGATTTTTGCCATTCCCTTACCTTGCGTTCGTCAGTTTCTCAGTTTGGTCTCATCGCGTGCCGCTCATGCTCCTGCTCGCCTGCGCACGACGCTCGAGCTGCGACTCAGGTGAGCCTCAACGGTTCGATCAACAGCTTTTCTTCCTCGAGCCGGATTTGAGCCGGCTTGCCCCGCACGTCATCGGCGAGTGGAACTTCAGTGGTACGGTAGATGCCCGCAATCGAAATCAGTTCCGCCTCCAGGCTCGTGCAGAAAATGCGTGCGTCATGGTTGCCGTGCACGCCCGCGAGCGCGCGGCCGCGCAACGGCGCGTAAATGTGGATGTTGCCCTCGGCGATCACTTCCGCTCCGTTGGACACGAGGCCGAGCACGACCACGTCGCCCTTCGCGTAGATGCGCTGGCCCGAGCGCAACGGCCGGTCGATCACGAGCGTGGGTTCCGCACGCGCGCCGGATGCGCCGGCGTCGAACGTCGCCGCTGCGTTCACCGTTGCCGCTGCGCTCGCCTCGGCGGCGGCCGGGTCCGTGTCGGTGGTAAAGAGTTCGGGCTGCGCAGCGGTGGCTTGCGGCGTGGCCGAAGCGCTGGCAGATGCGGTGGCCGAAGCATTCGCTGCCTCGCCGTCGCTTGCGCCTTCTTCGGCGGCCGGCTTCCCGCCCGCGCCGCGGCGGTCGCGAGCCTCGAGGAACGGCAGGCCTGCCGCCGCGGCCCAGCCGTGCTGTTCAGGTTGCGCAACCACGCCCACCGGGCGCATGCGCACGCTTTCGAGCAGACGCACAATGTCGCCGAGCGCGACCCGCTCGCCGTCGGCGAGACGCCGCACGTCGATCGCGACGGTGTCGTTGGCGAAGAATTCGGGCGTCGCCTCGAAGCGCCGCGTGAGTTCGGCGCGCATGGCATCGAGCTCGGTCGTCTTGACCACGAACAGAAGCGTATCGACTGAACCGCTCTTCAGTTCAAAATATGGCGATTTCTTGGGCGACATGGCGTTCGGCTAAAAATTTTGCGTATTTTACAGGCGCGGACGCACACGGCCATTATTTTTAATGGTGTATTCGGCCAAATTCGCTGCCAGATACGCACTAACAAAAATGGCGCAAAATAAGCGCGCGAAGCGCGAGCACGCCACACGTGCACAAACGTTGCTCGTTCGGCGTGTCGTGCGCAGTGAAGAGAAACGCGGGCGCCGCCAGGCGCAGCGGCGCGAACGCCGGCATTACGGCGACGAAGCGGACTTCGTGTGCTCGCCGAGCGTGCGCATGAGCAGCGTTTCCCACTGCTCGGGCTGCTGCTGGCTGCGCGCGTGGTCGCCGGTGGCGACGAAGCCGAGGCGCTCGTAGAAGCGCATGGCCGTGGTGTTCGTGTCGGTGATCCACGCGTAGACCTGCGTGGCGCCTTCGCTCACGAGCCAGTCGATGGCGCTGTTCAGCAGCAGTTCGCCGCCGCTCAGATGACGCACCGCAGGCGCGACCCACAGCGCCGAGACGAACGCGCGGCGCGCCGGCGCGCTTTCGAAGCTCGCGCCGATCAGACCGGCCGGATGGCCCTCGGTATAGAGAATGAACGACGTGCCCGTGTGCGAAACCGCATGCCGGGCCGCCGCGGCGTCGAAAACGGCGGCATCGGCGGATAGCGCGTCTTCGAGCGTGTCGCCGAATGCATAAGGCGCGTCGCGCAGCGAAGCGGTTCGAAGCTCGCGGAGCACGGCACCCTGATCGGCGGCGATACGGCGAACGGTCAGTGACGGACTCATGCAGTCGTAAACCCCAATAAAGCGCTAACGCGTAGCTTTAACCGAACTGGCTTGAGAGTCAAATCCTTATTTGACAATCGCCGGCACGCGACGCCGTGCGCGCGAGCCTTGACAGACGGCCCCAGAGGCCGCACAGGCTCGCTCACGGTGCCGCGTAGGCGCCTGTGCCATCCGGCCAGGGCGTGAGGAGTTCGTAGCCGTCGTCGGTAACCGCGACCATGTGTTCCCACTGCGCCGAGAGCGAGCGGTCCTTCGTGACGACCGTCCAGCCGTCGCGCTGCACCGACGTGCCGGCGCGGCCCGCGTTGACCATCGGCTCGATCGTGAAGACCATGCCCGGTTTCAGGTGCACGCCCTGCCCCGGCTGGCCGTAGTGCAGCACCTGCGGCTCCTCGTGGTAGACCTTGCCGATGCCGTGGCCGCAATACTCGCGCACGATTGAGAAGCCGTCCGCCTGGGCGCGCTTCTGGATGGCGTTGCCGACGTCGCCGAGCGTCGCCCCCGGCTTCACCTGGTGGATGCCTGCGAGCATCGCCTCGTAGGTCGTGTCGATCAGCTGGCGGCCCACCGTGCTCGGCGTGCCGACGCAGTACATGCGGCTAGTGTCCCCGAAATAGCCGTCCTTGATCACGGCCACGTCGATGTTGATGATGTCGCCGTCCTTGAGCACCTCGCCGCGACTCGGAATGCCGTGGCAGACCACGGAATTGACGGACGTGCAGATCGTCTTCGGAAAGCCGAGGTAGCCGACATTGGCCGGCACGGCCTTGAGCGTGTTGACGATGTAGTCGTTGCAGATCGCGTCGAGGTCGTCGGTGGAGACGCCCGGCTTCACGTGCTCGCCGATCATCGCGAGCACGTCGGCGGCGAGCCGGCCCGAAACGCGCAGGCGGGCGAGATCGTCGGCAGACTTGTAGGTGATAGGCATCGATGGACCGAAGTGGCGCGGCGGTGGCAGAGAACCCTGGGGCCGCAAATTCAAAGGAGCGATTGTACCGGCGCTGCGGCGTCGCCAGCGCAGTAACCCGCAGCAATCCATGTCATCCCGATGACGCCGAACGCGGAATTTTCAGATATCTCCGATTGTTCGATCACAAGCCGCCGTCAAGAATGAGAAATATCTTACATCGCGAGCAGGCAGTTCGATCACGACCTCAAGCAATCCCGCCTCCGTCCCCTCCACGCCGAACGCTATTTTTTGAGCCATCGCGAGTTCAGCAATCTGCTCTTTCTCGACACGGACATGGACTTCTCGCGCGAAGCGGTTCTGCGCCTGCTCGCCGGCGACAAGCCCGTGGCCGGCATTGCCCGCCCGTACCGCTTTTTCGACCGGGAACAGCGGATCACGAGCGCCGACGTCGGGCTCACGCTGCGCGAATGGCAGGAAGAGACCGTGGACTACAACACGGCGGTCCTCGCGGATCAAGCGGGCAGCAGCGTCGTATCCGACGGCTGGGCCGAAGTAAGTCATGTCGGCACGGGCATCTTCCTCGTGCGGCGCGACGCGCTGGAGGCGATCGCCGCACATACGGCGCTTTACCGGCCCCCCGCGCAGTACGCGGGCTACCTGCCGGACGGCAAGTTCCATGCGTTCTTCGACACCGTTAGCGAGAAAGGCGTGTACCTCTCGGAAGATTTATCGTTTTGCCGGCGCGTGCGCGCCGCGGGCAAGTCGGTGTGGGCGCTCATCGACGAGAAGATCGTGCATCACGGCGCATCGTCGATCTCGGGCACCTACCTGCATGCGCCGGAGATGCGCGGCCACATGCGCAAGTGAAAATGCGCTCCGGTATGCACGCCGGAACAAGAGCAGAAAAGCAAAAACCCCTGCAGCGGTCAAGCGTGCAGGGGTTTTCTGAATCTGGCGGAGAGGGTGTCCGCCGGGAGTCGTGCCGCGAGAATCCGCCGCAATCCGCAGACCCCAATGCTGGCAGGCCTTCCATCAAATCGCCGTGTCGCCGTATACCGCACCAATCTTATTTACTAACGCTATGTAAGCTATTGCTGACAATTGTTGACAAAAATCAGTCCCGCCCTGTTGTCTCCGCTTTCCTGTTCGGGCTAGTGTTCGTTGGGGTAATCCGCACCCACTTAACAGGAACGCGAATCTGCCATGATTATCAGCCCGCCTTTTCTGCCACAACTGGACCCATCGAAGCTCGATCCCAGCAAACCTGACCCGATGATGGACGCCGTGGACGAATTTGAACTCTTTCACGGCATCTATCCGATCGCCTTTGACCGCCGCCGACACTGCGGCGTGCATCTCTCACCCGACATGCACAGCGCGGTTTATGCCATCGCCGACGGCGAGGTGGTGGCCTACCGGGTCTGCCAGCATGCGATTGACCCTGACAACAGCCATGTGGGGTTTGTGCTGCTCCGGCACATGGCCGAAACGGGTGACGGTCGCAAGCTGACGTTCTATTCGCTCTACATGCATCTGCTGCCACTGGCCGAGTACCACACGTTCGGATACGACGCGAAGGGGCTGGCCAATTTTCTGCACATGTCGACCGGCGACACCCGGAAGGGGAAGGCCACACAAGCGGCAAAGGGCGACGGCAAAAGGGTGCGTCGCAAGGACATTCTGGGTTACCTGGGACAGTATGAGGGGCGAACCCATCTGCACTTTGAAATTTTCATGGTGCCGGATGATTTCACTGCCTACTTCGATCACACGCAGCTTGGCCATCCCGCGCCGGATACGCTAAAAGGCACGGACTGCTGGGGACATGCCTATTACACGATCCCTGGCGGCCAGTCATTCCATGCGCAACCGCCCTACACCGGGGCGGACAGCAAGCTGCAGGGGATCGAGTTCAAGTCGGGCCAGGAGGGCAGGAACGATCTGCCGCTGGCGGTCGAGTCATATTTCTGCAACGGGACGAAATACACCAACGTCTGGAGCATCGCGGCGAACGGTGTCCGCACGCTGCTGACGCCGGAGCCGGTGCCCGAAGCAGGTTACGAATACGATCTTTACACGCGTGCGACGGCCCTTTACGCATGCCCGAGTGACGGGTACGAGATGCTGCGCTTCGGGCGTGTCCGGTCCTCAGCCGCGACGCCGTTGACATGGGCGTACGTGACTTATGCAAGCGGGAAGCAGGGCTACATCGATATCAGCAACGCGGCAATCAAGAAACTGTCCGACGCGGATTTCCCGGAGTTTATGGGCTGGCAAAAGGTTACCGATGGCAACACGCCCTTCGACAGCAACGGCATGTGTGATATCGACGTGCTGAAGAAACTCGTCAAGGATGCTGGGCCGGGCAACGAGCCTCCGGTGATAGAGGATGTGACGGAGGCCGGGAAGATGCAGCCGCTGTCAACCTACCTCATACTCGAAAACACGGTACGGCAGGCGCTACGTGGTTTTATCTGCTACGCGCCCAGCGAATGGGACAGCACCAACAACGAGACGCGCTACGCAAAGTTGCGCGATGAAGGCGGCTTCTATCACGGCAACGACGACGGCTACAACAAGTTCCTCAAGTACCTCAAGGAGGTTCAGTTCTGGGACGTGACCGGTTTGACCGCCGGGGGAAATCTCTGGTTCTTTCATCCACTCGCGTTCATCCGGCATTTCAGAAAGTGCGGCTGGCTCAGTGAAAGCGAATTGCTCAGTATGCTGCCAATGTCGGCACTGCGCTACGCCAAACCACCACATGTCCCGGGATATTGGACTTCCGAACAAATAAAAGTCATGGAAGTAACAAAGCGCCTTGTTGGTCAAAATTTAGCCTCCCTCAACGGGGCGATGCAGAAATTCGGTATTTCACCTCGCCCGTGGCGCATGGCTGCTTTTCTTGCGAACGCAATGGAGGAAACCCAATGGTTTAGTAAATTGCACGAAAACAATAGTTTAGCTAAATACTGGCCGTGGGACGGTCGTGGCTTTCTTCAACTCACCTGGCCAGATAACTACGTAAAATATTGGGAATTTATTGGCCGAAAAATCCCTGATGCTTTGAAGAAAGAGTTAAGCGAATCGGCGAAAATGGCTGACAAGGATCGAACTAATGCCCCCTGCAAGACGGCAAGCACCCCACGCTAACAGCACAAATTCTTCAATGGCGTGAAGATGCGGGCGACAAAGCAATTTCAGCCACTGAAAGCGCGGGCGCGTATTGGGCATGGACGAAGGCGGCGGTGTATGCTGACAAATTCCCAATATTGGCTCTTCAAATTCAAAATATCACCAAACCTGGTTTCCAGCCTGTAATTTATTACAGTTGTCAAAGCTATGGGCATGTAGCTGCCACGGTTAATTTTGGTAGCGCACCGAAGGACACCGCAAAAATTGCTCGCGTCAATGGAATATTGGCAAGATATCAAGCCTATACATCTGCATTGATAGTCCTTGCGGACGGGACACTCTTTCCTCGTTCTGAAGGCCAAGGCTGGGATAACCCCTCAGGTTATGAGCGGAGAAATATGTGATGAAATATTGTTTTTTGATGCTTGCAGCCTGCTTATTCACCAACTATGCATACAGCAAGTCCGCCGTTGAACTTCAGGTAACTTTAGATCAATGTAATTTCAATCTGAGCGATCCCTATAATGGAAAAATTTCCATTGATAATGAAAGCACGCCACATTCCGCTATTTACACATCAACAATTTCTCAAGACTCCAGGCATCCATTTGACACAAAAATTAAATTCGACTGCCATCCCGATGTTGATGCAAGCAATCTCTCTGATTTGTCCGGCGCATCCAAAAAAAATGGAAAATGGATGATTGATGCTGACGGAGATGCGGGAGCCGTTAATACAGAATTATATTTACTGCAAGGGAAAGGATGGGATGGGGCTGGAATTACCCAGGATCAAACATTTGGGGACGAGGATAGACGCACTCGTGGGTTTACGTTTTGCCTAGTTCACGGTACTAAGGCTCTATGCGGATTGGACGATACAGTTATGTACCTAGCCCATCCCAATGAAACCGTATTGCCTCAAATCATCCGATTGCTCAATAGCATCCGATTCTTAAATTAACCGCCTTGTGATGGCCCAGTAGCCAGCATGTGCCACCACACCGATTCGCGACGGGTGGTCTTCGGACCTTACGCAAGGTCAACGGTTTGACACACCATGTATCGGTGTGGAGACAGCCATTGCCACATGCGCCGTCGCGAGTCGGCGACCGCTACGTGGGTTATTTTGTGGGTCGAAAAAACAAAAGCCCCGTAAGTCATTGACTAGACGGGGCTTTTGCCATGAATCTGGCGGAGAGGGTGGGATTCGAACCCACGGTACGGGGAAACCGTACGCCTGATTTCGAGTCAGGTACATTCGACCACTCTGCCACCTCTCCGGGGTACTGCTTTTTTACTGCTTCCCCGGCATTGGTCGGCAACCGGAGAAGCGGAGATTATAGAACATGTTTTGAATTTTGCAAGCCCTCATTGGAAAAAGTTTCGAGGGCAAGGAATTCACACGTCCTGCACGCGAGGCAGTGCCTCAGCCGCCTGCTTCGAGACGCGCCACGCCGCCCATATACGGCCGCAGCACTTCCGGCACCTTGACCGAGCCGTCGGCTTCCTGATAGTTCTCCAGCACGGCAACCAGCGTGCGGCCCACGGCGAGGCCCGAGCCATTGAGTGTGTGCACGAGTTCCGGCTTGCCCTGCGCGTTGCGGTAGCGCGCCTGCATGCGGCGCGCCTGGAACGCTTCCGTATTCGAGCAGCTCGAAATCTCGCGATACGTGTTCTGCGCGGGCAGCCACACTTCGAGGTCATAGGTCTTGGTGGCCGAGAAGCCCATGTCGCCCGTGCACAGCGTGATAACGCGATACGGCAGGCCGAGCTTCTGCAGGATGGTTTCCGCGTGGACGACCATCTGCTCGAGCGCGTCGTACGACGTTTCGGGCGCAACGATCTGCACCATTTCGACCTTGTCGAACTGGTGCTGACGGATCATGCCGCGCGTGTCGCGGCCGTACGAACCGGCTTCCGAGCGGAAGCACGGCGAGTGCGCCGTGAGCTTGATCGGCAGCGCGCTGCCTTCCACGATGCTCTCGCGCACCGTGTTCGTGAGCGAGATTTCCGAGGTCGAAATGAGGTACTGCGTGACCGTGTTCTCGCCGCCGCCCTTCTCCACGCGGAACATGTCATCGGCGAACTTGGGCAGTTGGCCCGTGCCGTACAGGATTTCCGGGTTGACGATGTAGGGCGTGTACGTTTCCGTGTAGCCGTGGTGGAGCGTGTGCGTGTCGATCATGAACTGCGCGAGCGCGCGGTGCAGGCGCGCGATCTGGCCGCGCAGCATCGTGAAGCGTGCGCCCGAGAGCTTCGCGCCCGTCTCGAAGTCCAGACCCAGGGGCGTACCGACGTCCACGTGATCCTTCACCTCGAAGTTGAACGCGCGCGGCGTGCCCCAGCGGCGCACTTCCACGTTGTCGGCCTCGTCCTTGCCTGCGGGCACGCTCTCGTGCGGCAGGTTCGGCACGCCGAGCAGCAGGTCCGAGAGCTTCGACTGGATCTCGTCGAGCTTGGCGGCCGACGTCTTCATCTCGTCGCCGATGCCGCCCACTTCGGCCATGACCGCCGAGGTGTCCTCGCCGCGGCCTTTCATCGCGCCGATCTGCTTCGACAGGCTGTTGCGGCGTGCCTGGAGCTCCTCGGTGCGGGTCTGGATGGCGCGGCGTTCCGCTTCGAGCGCGGAGAAGGCCGCGACGTCGAGGGTGTAGCCGCGGTCGGCGAGGCGCTTCGCGACGCCGTCGAGGTCTTTGCGCAGCAGCTGGATGTCGAGCATGGGATTGTGAGACGCAGTTTCGTTGTGTGAAGGGACGATTTTAGCGCACCGGCCGGGGCAGCCCGGCGCGGCGGGCATCGCCGTTGTTCATGGCGATTCAGCCCTTGCGCTTTCGCTCGCGGAGTTCATCGCGGTGCTCATCGCGCCATTGCGCGTCGAGGTCGGCCAGGCGCGCGAGCTTTTCGCCGATCTTGCCTTCGAGCCCGCGCGGCGTGGGCTGATACCAGCGAGGCTCGCGCATGCCGTCGGGCAGATAGGTCTCGCCGGCCGCGTAGGCGTCGGGTTCGTCGTGCGCGTAGCGGTATTCGTGGCCGTAGCCCAGCTCCTTCATCAGCTTGGTCGGCGCGTTGCGCAGATGGATCGGCACCGCGCGCGACTGGTCCTTGCTCACGAAGCGCCGCGCCTCGTTATAGGCGTTGTAGCCCGCGTTCGACTTCGGCGCGACGGCCAGATAGATCACGGCCTGCGCGAGCGCGAGTTCGCCTTCTGGCGAACCGAGGCGCTCGTAGGTCTCGGCGGCGTCGAGCGTGATGCGCCCGGCGCGCGGATCGGCGAGGCCGATGTCCTCCCATGCCATGCGCACGATGCGCCGCGCGAGATAACGCGGGTCCGCGCCGCCGTCGAGCATGCGGCAGAACCAGTAGAGCGCGCCGTCCGGGTTGCTGCCGCGCACCGACTTGTGCAGCGCGCTGATCTGGTCGTAGAACGCGTCGCCGCCCTTGTCGAAGCGGCGCAGGTTTTCCGCCAGCGCGCTGCCGAGCAGTTCGCCGTCGATCCCGGTCTTCTTCTGCTGGGCGGCCGCGCGCGCGACGATTTCGAGGTTGTTCAGGAGCTTGCGCCCGTCGCCGTCGGCCGAACCGATCAACGCCTTTTTTGCTTCGTCCGTGAAGGTCAGGCCGCCCAGCTCCGCGCTCGCGCGCTCGAGCAGTTCGCCCTGCTCTTCCTCGTCGAGGCTCTTGAGCACATACACGGCGGCGCGAGAAAGCAATGCGCTGTTGACCTCGAACGACGGGTTTTCCGTCGTCGCGCCGACGAACACAAAGAGGCCCGACTCCACATGCGGCAAGAAGGCGTCTTGCTGGCTCTTGTTGAAGCGATGGACCTCGTCGACGAACACGAGCGTCTGGTGGCCATGCGCGCGATGCAGCTGCGCCTGCTCCACGGCCTCGCGGATGTCCTTCACACCTGAGAGCACCGCCGAGAGCGCGATGAATTCGGCGTGAAAGGCATCGGCCATGAGGCGCGCGAGCGTGGTCTTGCCCACGCCCGGCGGCCCCCACAGAATCATCGAATGCGCTTCGCCGGATTCGAACGCGACGCGCAGCGGCTTGTTGGGCCCGAGCAGATGCTTCTGGCCGATGACCTCGTCGATGGAGCGCGGGCGCAGCCGTTCGGCGAGCGGGACGTTGGCACGGGTTTCTTCAAACATGACGTTTTCGCGATAATGACGGCTTTCCGGCTGGCCGCGCGTTCGTGGCAGATTCGGGGACATAGCGCCGGACACCACAAAACGGCCCGCCGCACCGGATGCAGTCGTGCATTATGACAGCGTGCGCCGCGGCGCGAAGCGCGGGCAGAGCCGCTCGAGCTGACGCGCCCGGACAAAACAGACAAAACAGACAAAACAGAGGAAAGCGTTCCACATGACTCAAGATTCGCACGCCGGCGAGGCCGGCTCCACCTACGCACCGAACGTGCCCGTGCCCGACGCGCGCCGTCAGTTCCGCACCGGCGACGCCTTCGCGCTGTGGTTTTCGCTCGGCATCGGCCTGCTCGTTGCGCAGGCGGGCGCGCTGCTCGTGCCGGGCCTCTCGCTGCCCCACGCGCTCATGGCCATCGCCATCGGCAGCGTGATCGGCGTCGTGCTGCTCGCGCTCGCGGGCGTGATCGGCACGGACACGGGCCTCGCCGCCATGTCTTCGCTGCGCCCGACGCTCGGCATTCGCGGCGTGTCGGTGCCGGCCGTCATCAACATGGTGCAGCTCGTGGGCTGGGGCTCGTTCGAGATCATCGTGATGCGCGATTCCGCCGATGCACTCGCCAGGCAAGCCTTCGGCCTGTCGATGCCGCTCGTCTGGACCGTGATCTTCGGCGTGCTCGCCACGCTGCTGGCCGTGAGCGGCCCGCTCTCGTTCGTGCGGCGCTTCCTGCGCACCTGGGGCATCTGGCTGCTGCTCGCCGGCGCGGCCTGGCTCACGTGGAGCCTGCTCCTGAAGCAGGACCTGGGCGCGCTGATGCGCCGCCCCGGCACGGGCGAAATGCCGTTTGGCAGCGCCATCGACCTCGTGGTGGCGATGCCGCTCTCGTGGCTGCCGCTCATCGCCGACTACACGCGGTTCGGCCGCAAGGCGGGGGAAACCTTCCGCGGCACGCTGTTCGGCTACGGCATCGCGAACCTGTGGTTCTATGCGCTCGGCGCCATCTACGGCCTCGCTGCGGGCGGCGGCGACGCGCTCCTCACCACGGCACTCGCGCAGGCCGGCGGCGGCTTCGCGCTGCTGCTCGTGCTGATCGACGAAATCGACAACGCCTTCGCCGATATCCACTCGGCCGCGGTCTCGACCGGCACGTTCTGGACGCGCGCCAGCGTGCCCTGGCTCTCGGCGGCGTTCGGCGCCCTGTGCACGCTGATCGGCCTCGTCGTGCCGATGGCGAAGTACGAGAACTTCCTGCTCTTCATCGGCTCGGTGTTCGCGCCGCTCTTTGGCGTGGTGCTCGCCGATCACTTCATCGTGCGCCGCCGCCATATCGACACGCAGGCGCTCGCCGATCTGAACGGCGTCTACGGCTATTCGGGCGGCTGGCACGTGAGCGCGTTCGTCGCGTGGTTGGTCGGTTTCGGCGCATATCAGGCGCTCAACCAGTGGCTGCCGAACCTCGGCGCGACGCTGCCTTCGCTCGTGATCGGCGCGCTGTGCTATCTCGTGCTGGCCGGGCGCCGGCGCGCGGCTTACGCGTAACGCGCCGTATTTCCACTGCGCAATAAAAAACGCCAGGCTTCGCCGCCTGGCGTTTTTGCTTCTGGCGACGTGCGAAACGTCACTCGCAGTGGCCGCAGCCGCCGTGCGAATGACCGTGATGTGCGTGATGCGCGTGGTCGTCGGCGGGCAGATGCTGCGCGGCCTGCGCCGTGATGCCCAGACGCTGCAGCAGCCTGCGGTCGGCCTCCGCCTGCGGGTTGCTCGTGGTGAGCAGCTGGTCGCCGTAGAAAATCGAGTTCGCACCCGCCATGAAGCACAGTGCCTGGAGCGCGTCGTCCATCTGCTCGCGGCCCGCCGAGAGACGCACCATCGCCTTGGGCATCGTGATGCGCGCCACGGCGATTGTACGCACGAATTCGAACGGGTCGATCGGTTCGGTGCCTTCGAGCGGCGTGCCCGTGACCTGCACGAGATTGTTGATGGGCACCGACTCCGGATACGGCTCCATGTTCGCGAGCTGGGCGATCAGGCCTGCGCGCTCGCGGCGCGACTCGCCCATGCCGACGATGCCGCCGCAGCACACGTTGATGCCCGCGTCGCGCACGCGTTCGAGCGTCTCGAGGCGATCCTCGTAGGTGCGCGTCGAAATGATCTTGCCGTAGAACTCCGGCGACGTATCGAGGTTATGGTTGTAGTAGTCGAGGCCCGCGTCGGCCAGCGCCTTCGCCTGATGATCTTCGAGCATGCCGAGCGTCACGCAGGTTTCCAGACCCATCGCCTTGACGCCGCGGATCATGTCCTTGATCGGCTCGAGGTGGCGATCCTTCGGACTGCGCCACGCCGCGCCCATGCAAAAGCGCGTCGCGCCGTTGGCCTTGGCCGCGCGCGCCGCGTCCAGCACGGCGTCGACTTCCATCAGCTTGCCGGCTTCCAGTTCCGTGTCGTGATGCGCCGATTGCGGGCAGTACGCGCAGTCTTCCTCGCAGCCGCCGGTCTTGATCGAGAGGAGCGTGGAAAGCTGCACGGCGTTCGCGTCGAAATGCTCGCGATGCACCTGCTGCGCGCGGAACATCAGGTCGTTGAACGGCAGCTCGTAGAGCGCGGCGACGTCGGCGACTTTCCAGCGCGCGGCGGCTTCGGCTGCAGCCTGGGCGCTCGGCGCGGTGGCCTTCAGCGAGGTGATGTCGATGTGGGTTTGCGTCATGGTGTCGTGGTCCTTCTTTACGTGACTGTGCTAGCTGTGCTTGAGTGTGCATTAAGCGTCGGCGCGCAGGCGCGCGAGCAACGCGTCGATGTTCAGATGTCCGGCGGCGGCGTCGGCGCTCGCATCGCGCATGTGCGGCACGACGCCGACGAGCGGCGCACCGTACTGGGCGGCGAGGCGCTCGCGCAGCGCGGCGATGTTTTCTTCGGGGAACGTCATGGCTGGGTCGATACGGTTGGCAACCCAGCCCGCGAGCTTCAATCCGCGCCCGGCAATCGCATCGGCCGTGAGCAGCGCGTGGCTGATGCAGCCGAGGCGCATGCCCACCACGAGCACGACAGGCAGACCGAGCGCGACGGCGAGATCGGCGGTGTCTTCGGTCGCCGTGAGGGGCACGCGAAAACCGCCCACGCCTTCCACGACGATGGCATCCGCGCGCTCGCACGCAGCCTCGTAGCAATCGACGATGCGCGCCATGTCGAGCGTCACGCCTTCGAGCGCGGCAGCAATGTGCGGCGCGGCGGGCTCCTTGAGCAGAAACGGCGTGCGGATCTCGGGCGGCAACAGCACACTCGCGGCCGCGTCGAGCTGATCGGCGTCCTCGTTGTGCCAGACGCCGTCGCGCTCGTAAGCGCCCGCGGCGATCGGCTTGAGCGCCGTGGCGCGCAGCCCCGCGTGGGCGAAGCCGCGCAGGAGCGCCGCGCTCACGAAAGTCTTGCCGATCTCGGTGTCGGTGCCGGTCACGAAAAGCGAAACCGTCATTGCGCCAACTCCTGCGCGTTTGTGCGTGCATCCAGGCTCGCGCGCTGCAGCGAGGCGTTCAGCCGGTCGAGGTCGGCATCCGAATGCGCAGCGGAGAGCGAAATGCGCAGGCGCGACGTGCCCTCGGGCACGGTGGGCGGACGAATGGCGGGCACCCACAGGCCGTCGCGCTCCAGCGCGGCCTGCAGCGCGAGCGTCGCCTCGTTCGCGCCGATGACGAGCGGCTGCACGGCGGTATGCGAATCGACGGGCTGCCAGCAGGTCTCATTGAGCAGCGCACGCGTGCGCGCGATCAGATGCTTGAGATGTGCGCGGCGCGCATCGCCCTCCTCGCCTTCGATCAAACGCAGGCTCGCGGACACGGCATGCGCTACCGCCGGCGACGAAGCCGTGGTGAAGATGTACGGACGCGCACGCTGCACGAGCCATTCGATCACGGTGCCATGCGCGCAAATGAACGCGCCCGACACACCCGCCGCCTTCCCGAGTGTGCCGACCATCACGAGATGCTCCGAGCGCAGCGCGGCTTGCGCAAGCGCGCCGCGGCCCTGCGGGCCAAGGACGCCGAAGCCGTGCGCGTCGTCGACCACGAGCCACGCGCCATGCGTTTCCGCGAGTTCGACGAGACGGGCGAGCGGCGCGACATCGCCGTCCATGCTGAACACCGTGTCGCTCACGATCACTTTTGTGCTCGCGTCGGAGGCTTCGAGCATCGCGGCGAGCGCCGCCGTGTCGGCATGCGGATAGATCTGAATGTCGGCGCGCGAG
Source organism: Paraburkholderia sp. CNPSo 3281 (assembly GCF_024206515.1). NCBI lineage: Bacteria > Pseudomonadati > Pseudomonadota > Betaproteobacteria > Burkholderiales > Burkholderiaceae > Paraburkholderia > Paraburkholderia sp. CNPSo 3281. The sequence goes on from NZ_JAMBPS010000001.1 coordinate 119,171, forward strand.
AGCCGCGCGCCGTCGATCAGCGAGGCGTGGTTGAGCGCATCGGAAAAGATCGTCGTGCCGCGCCCCGCGAGCACGGTGAGCACGGCCAGGTTCGCCATGTAGCCGGTGCTGAAGTACAGTGCGCGCGGCGCATCGACGAAGGTGCCCGCGAATGCCGCGAGATCGTCTTCGAGCTGTGCGTGCGCGCGCGAGTGGCCCCCGAGCAGATGCGAGCCGCCGCTGCCCGCGCCGTAACGCTGCGCGCCTTCTGCGATGGCCGCGACCAGTTGCGGGTGTGCGGCAAGACCGAGATAGTCGTTGCTGGCAAAGCCGATGGTCGCGCGGCCATCCACCTGCATGTGGGCGCTGCAAGGCGTGTCGGCGGTGCGGCGGCGGCGGCGCAAGCCGCGCGCGTCGATGTCGCGCAAGCCCTGTTCGAGGGTATCGAGCAATGCCATGTCAGAGGTCCTCCGCGACGGTGGCGTCGAAAGTCTCGCGCGTGCGTGTAGCGAGGAACGCCTGCAATTCGTTGTCCAGAATATACGGCGGCATGACGTAGACCGTCGTGCCGATCGGGCGCAGCAGCAGTTCGCGCTGCAGTGCGTTTTCGAAGAAGCGGCGCGAAAACGTCGCCGCGCGCTGCGAGTCTTCGAGCGCTACGTCGAACGCGAAAATCGTGCCGCACTGGCGCAGGTTGCGCACGAGCGGATGCGCGGCGAACGGATCGAACCATTCCCGCAATTGCGCCGATTTGCGCGCGTTCGCAACCAGCACGTCATCGCGCTCGAACAAGTCGAGCGTGGCGAGCGCCGCACGGCACGCGAGCGGATTGCCTGTGTACGAATGCGAATGGAGGAAGCCGCGCGTCGTGTCGTCGTCGTAGAACGACTCGTAGACCGCGTCGCGCGACAGCACGATCGAAAGCGGCAGATAACCGCCGCTAATGCCCTTCGAAAGCGTGAGCAGATCGGGCCAGATGCCCGCCTGCTCGCACGCGAAGAACGTGCCGGTGCGCCCACATCCCACGGCGATTTCATCGGCGATCAGGTGCACGCGATGGCGGTCGCACAGATCGCGCAGGCCCTTGAGATACGCGGGATCGTGCATGGCCATGCCGGCGGCGCACTGCACGAGGGGCTCGACGATCAGCGCGGCGATACGCCCTTCGCGCTCGATGAAAAGACGCTCGACATCGGCCAGCGCGCGGGCCGCGACATCCGCCGCCGTTTCGCCGGGTTGCGCCGCGCGCGCGTCGGGCGAAGCGACCACATGCGCGTGATGCAGCAGCGGATCGTAAGCATCCCTGAAGAGCTTCACATCGGTCACGCCGAGCGCGCCGATGGTCTCGCCGTGATAGCTGTTGGCCACGCAGACGAATTCGCGCTTGCCGCTCTCGCCGCGGTTGCGCCACGCATGAAAGCTCATCTTGAGCGCGATTTCGACGGCCGACGCGCCATCGGAAGCGAAGAACGCGTGACCGAGCACGCCGCCCGTGCGCGCCGAAAGCCGCTCGGCGAGCTCCACGGCGGGCTCGTGCGTGCAGCCCGCGAGCATGACGTGCTCGAGCGTGTCGAGCTGCGCCTTGAGCGCGGCATTGATCGAAGGATTGGCGTGGCCGAAGAGGTTCACCCACCACGAACTGATCGCATCCAGATAACGGCGGCCCTCGCGGTCGTGCAGCCACGGGCCAACGCCCCGCGCGACCGCCACGAGCGGCAGGCGCTCGTGATGTTTCATCTGGGTGCAGGGGTGCCACACGGCTCGCAGGCTGCGAGCGACCCAGTCGGTCGCGGCGCGATCTTCGCGGGCAAGGTGCGCAGGGTGCGCAGGGTTCGATAGCGAATTCAAATACGACTCCCGATACGACAGCGGGACCGAGATTAACGTGTTAGCTGCCGCAATGCACTACCCCGAAAATCGCCCTCTAACGCACGGCGGCGCGGCGTTTCGAGCCGTTCAGTACAACTCCGGACCGATGGAAAAGAAAGACCAGAAATGCGCGGAGATGACGACGGCAAAGTGAACCTGCCTTATGCAAAAAAATCTGTGCGCCGGTGCGAAATTGCAGAACGCGAGGCGGCGCGGCGGATTATTTTGGCGACGCGTGGTGAGCGCGCCGGCGCGCGAAAGTCAGACGATAGGGGGCGGCACAACGGGTTGCGTGCGAGGTAACGGCCGGCGGGACCAGAAAACAAAGCGGCCCGCGCAAAAGCAAAGCGGCCCGCTTAGGGGCCGCAAGCTTCAGTTTAGCTGGAGAGTTTGAGCCAGGCAGTCGCCAGGCAACGCACCTTACCGGCTCGCCAGCGGGTGGTCGCTGTCCTCGGCGTTGTTGTCCGCCGTGGCGTGCGTCGTGTCGCTGTCGCCGGTCTGTGCGGTCTGCGTGCCGCCGTTGTTCCAGACCACCGTGTTGTTGACGGCATAGAGACGGCATGGATCGGCGCTGTGCTTTTCACAGTTCGAGATCGCCACGGCCATCGGATTGTCGCCGCCTTCGGCCCACGACCATGCGCCGGAGTCGGACACCGCGAAGGCGCGGCTCGGATACTGCTTGAGGAAGTTGCGATAACCGTCACGGCCCGCCTGATCGACGAAAGGCACCGCGCCGACCGAGTCGATCTGCGCGAAGCCGGTGCCGCGAGGCGCGACCGACGTGGCCACGCGATACTGGACCGCCGTCGGCAGGCCGCGGTTGGCAAGGAACGCCTCGACCGTGGGCCACCAGATCTTCACGCCGTCGCGATCGCCCACGAGGCGATGTGCGTCGTTCTTGTACGCGCCGAAGTCCACGAGCTTCGCCATTGCGGCCGGGCGATCCTCACCCGTTTGCGCTTCGCGGTAAGCGGCGAACATTTTCGCGACGAGATCGGGCGACCAGACCGAGTCGTTGTCGCCGTAGAGCCAGAGCGAGGCCACGCGGGCCTTGCCGCCGTAGCCGCCGAACGCCTGGGTCAGGTTGTTCTGCCAGCCCGTGCAGGCGTCCTGGCGCAGGCCGCCCGAGAAGTTGATGAGCGCCCGCACGCCGTTGGCCGCCTCGGTGCCATAAGCCATCGTGGCCAGGCCGCCGTGCGAGGTGCCTGCAACGATAATCTGGGTCGCGTCGACATAGGATTGCTTCGACATGTACGCGATGGTCGAAGCAACATCGGCCGCCTGGCCGAGGCCGTTGCTCGCGACATCGCAACCGTCCTGCTGATACGAGCCGCCCGAATCCGCGAAGCCCTGGCGGTTCGGCGCGACGACGACATAGCCACGGCGGACGAATTCGCGCGCGAACGAGAGCGGGTCGCTGCGAGCCTGGAGGTGCGGGTCGCCGGGAATCTTGCCGTGGTTGAAGATCACCATCGGGAACGGGCCGGGGCCGTTCGGGCGGTAAACCGTGGTTTCGAGCGTGACGTCGCCGGATGCATCCACCGGAACGCGGATCACCTGCTCGTTCATGCTCGCGGGCACGACGGGCAGATACGCGTCGTCGAGCGCAATACGCGGGACGTTGGCGCTACCGAGGGGACCGCCTGCGAGGCTGGATTGGGGAGCGTTGGCGGAATGCGTGGCCGTGGCATTGGCGGCGAGTTGCGGGTTCGCGCTCGCAGTTGCCGGATCGGAAAGCGACGCTGCGTGAGCAACCGAAAGCACACACGCGGTGCCGGCTACGACCCATCCGGTAAGGAGCTTCCTGAACGCCATGCGCTACACCCACCTGCAAAGACATGCTGCTGTGAACCTGACAACCGTCCGATCATTACCCATGCTTCAGCCCTTTCAGGGCACAACGAGACACCGCTGCGCCTGGCCGCGAAGGCAGGAGCGAAGGTGTGACCCGTAACGGGGAATGACATCGATCGGAACACCTGCGCGGCGCAGTTCTATCGTCAATCAGACCCGCCGCCAGCACCCGTTTGCAGTCGATACATGCACATGCGAAAAAGCTTTTTCACTATGCACTTACGTATCGTGCCGGGCACCGTGATTAAATACTCGCACGACAAATATTTGTTGTGCAATTCAGGGGTAACCCGGCATAAGGCATGCCAACGGCCCGCAGCCCCCATTTGGCGTGGCGCCCGCACGGCGTTCGCTTCGCAGCGAACGTGCGAATTTTTAAAGAGGTCCGGGTGGCAAGCGTCGCGCGCGGGCAACAGCCACGCGATTGTTCAGTAAGCGCTTGTTTGCAAAGGCGTTATTTCCGGCGCCATGAGCGGACCGGGGCGGGAATCCGCTGTGGCAATTTTCGGCGGTGGTCAGTGATTCATTAACCAGACGAAACGTCGCCATCAACATAACGCCAGCGGCCGTCATCGCCGCGCGTGAAGCGGCTCGTTTCGTGGAGCCGGAATGCGCGGCCGCCCGTTTTGTAGCGCGCGACGAATTCGACGGTCGCGTGCGCGTCATCGCGTTGTTCGTGGCGCTTCACGGCAAGACCGAGCCAGCGCGGCGCGCCTTCGGCAGCGGGATCGACGTCGAGATCGGCGGGACAGGTTTCGGGCGCCCACGTCGCGCGCAGATACGCCTCCTCGCCCAGCACGTAGGCCGTGTAGCGCGAGCGCATCAGCTCGAGCGCCGTGGCGGGCACCGCCGCGCCGTCGATGAAGCGGCCGCAGCACTGCGCGTAACGCGGCGCCCTGGCGAGCGCTTTCTGGTTCGGCGCTACACCGCCGCAGGGGCAATCGGCGGGCCGTGCAGTGTGCGCGGTTTCAGCGTTCATGGGTCAGGGCTCCGTTGCGAGAGGCCGCAAGCGTAGCGCAGACGGGCGGTGCTTTACCAGTCGAGCTCGGTGCCGTCATACTGGAAGAAGCGGCCGTTGAAGACGTCGCGCGCGGCGGCCGCCTCGGCCACCACCTCGCGCATGCCGGCGACGCTCGCCGCGGGGTCGATTGCCGCGTGTGCGCCGCCCATGTCGGTGCGCACCCAGCCCGGGTGCAGCGCGACGCAGGTGGCACGGCGCGTTTGCAGTGAGGTGATCTTCAGCACATCGTTGAGCGCGGCCTTGCTCGCGCGATAGAGCCAGCCCGTCGTGCCCGTGGTCTCCGCAATGCTGCCCATGCGGCTCGACAGCACACCGAGCACGCCGTGGGCGGCGTCGACGAGCGGCAACAGGATGGGGATCAGTTGCATCGGGCCGCGCACGTTGGTGTTCATCACGTATTCGAAGTCTTCGGCCGTGATGGTCTCCACGCCCTCGGTGCGCGGGCCGTAGACGCCGGAGACAACGAGCGCCACGTCGAGCCGCTCGCCGTCGAGCTTCCAGCCGAGCGCAGCAATCTCGTCCGGCCGCGCGATGTCGAGCTGGAAGGTCTGCGCGCCGATTGCGCGCAAGGCTTCGAGCGCTTCGGGCCCGCGCGCCGTGGCCAGCACGCGCCAGCCGGCCTTCGCATACTGCCGCGCGAACTCGAGACCCAGGCCCCGCGACGCGCCCACGATCAACGCTGTTTTCATCTCGTCACCTTGCTTGTCTGTGCATTGAAACCGCTGCAGCGCGCCGCCTCCCCGCTTTGCAAAGCGGCGCGCTTCTTCTGGCGCTAGCCTACAGCAGTTCGACGCCCATCGCCGTGGCTTCTCCGCCGCCGATGCACAGCGTCGCCACGCCGCGTTTGCCGCCGCGTGCGCGCAACGCGCCGATCAGCGTCACGAGAATGCGCGCGCCCGAAGCGCCGATCGGGTGACCGAGCGCACACGCGCCGCCGTTCACGTTGACCTTCTCGTGCGGCAGATCGTGCTCCTTCATCGCGGCCATCGTGACCACGGCAAAGGCCTCGTTGATTTCGTAGAGATCGACGTCGCTCGCCGTCCAGCCGGTCTTCTCGAACAGCTTGCGGATCGCGCCCACCGGGGCCGTCGTGAACTTCGCGGGTTGCTGCGCAAAGGTGGAATGGCCCGTCACGCGTGCTAGCGGGTTGAGGCCGAGCTGCTTCGCCGTCGATTCGCGCATCATCACGAGCGCCGCCGCGCCGTCCGAAATCGACGACGAATTCGCTGCCGTCACCGTGCCGGTTTTGCTGAACGCGGGCTTGAGCGTCGGAATTTTGTCGAGATTGGCCTTGAACGGCTGCTCGTCGCGCGCGATGGTCGTTTCGCCCGCGCGCGAGGCCACCTTCACCGGCGCGATCTCCCATTCGAACGAGCCATCCTCGTTGGCGCGCTTCGCACGCTTGAGCGACTCGATCGCGAACGCGTCCTGACGCTCGCGCGAGAAGTCGTACTCGCCCGCGCATTCTTCCGCGAACGTGCCCATCAAGCGGCCCTTGTCATAGGCGTCTTCGAGGCCGTCGAGGAACATGTGGTCGAGCACCTGTCCGTGACCCATGCGCATGCCGGCGCGCGCCTTCGGCAGCAGATAAGGCGCGTTCGACATGCTCTCCATGCCGCCCGCGACGATCACGTCGGCGGAGCCCGCCAGCAGCATGTCGTGCGCGAACATCGCCGCGCGCATGCCGGAGCCGCACATCTTGTTGACGGTCGTGGCACCCGCTGCGAGCGGCAGCCCCGCGCCGAGCGCCGCCTGGCGCGCGGGCGCCTGGCCCTGCCCCGCGGGCAGCACGCAGCCCATCACGACCTCGTCGATCTGTTCGGGCTTCAACCCCGCTCGCTCGACGGCCGCCGCGATCGCGGCCGCGCCAAGCTGCGGCGCGGTGAGCGCCGCGAAATCACCCTGAAAACCCGCCACCGGCGTGCGCGCCACCGCAACGATCACGATGGCGTCCTGCTTTTGCGTCTCACTCATGTTTGTGCTCCTTGATGAACCCGTTTGAATCCGCTTGATTCCGTTCCAACCTGATGGCCGCGCGCTCAGGCAACGCGCACGGCCGGCGCGTCTTCACGCGCGAAACGTTCGGGGTAACACACGCTAAAACGAATCGATGCGTCGTAGGGAAAGCAGTCCGGCACTTCGCCCGCAATAAGCCTCGCGCGACTCTCCTGCCAGAGCCCGGGCTCGAAGAAGTCCGCGTGATGGGCGAGAAATGCGCGCTTCACGCGCGGATCGCCGAGCAGAAACGTGCCGTACGTCTCCGGAAAGATGTCGCGCGGGCCGACTGCGTACCATGGCTCGCCCGATAGTTCGTCTTCCTCATTACGCGGCGGCGGCACGGCACGCACGTTGCAATCGGTGAGATATTCGATCTCGTCGTAGTCGTAGAACACCACGCGGCCGTTGCGCGTCACGCCGAAATTCTTGTAGAGCATGTCGCCCGGAAAGATGTTCGCGCGCAGCAGATCCTTGATCGCGTTGCCGTATTCGCGGATGCCATGCTCGACTTCGGCGTCGCTGCCGTTCTGCAGATAGAGATTGAGCGGCACCATGCGCCGCTCGATGTAGACGTGACGGATCACGAGGTTATCGCCCTCGTACTCGAGCATCGAGGGCGCAAGCGTTTCCAGCTCGCGCACGAGCGCTTCGTCGAGCCTCGCGACGGGCAGCGCCACGCTCGAATATTCGAGCGTGTCGGCAAGGCGCCCAAGCCGGTCGTGGCGCTTCACGAGCTGATACTTCGCTTCGACCTGCTCGCGCGTGGTCTCTTTCGGCGCAGGAAAGCTGTCCTTGATGACCTTGAACACGTACGGATACGAAGGCAGCGTGAACACGATCATCACCATGCCGCGTATGCCGGGCGCGACAATGAACCGGTCGCTCGAATGCGAGAGGTGGTGCAGCAAGTCGCGATAGAACAGGTTCTTGCCCTGCTTCTGCAAGCCGAGCGACGTGTAGATTTCGCCCTTGGCCTTGCGCGGCATGATGGTGCGCAGAAACTCGACGTAGGCGGACGGCACTTCCATGTCCACCAGAAAATACGAGTGCGAGAAGCTGAAGAGGACGAGCAGCTGCTCCGTACGCAGCAGCACCGTGTCCAGTGCCAGCTTGCCCGCCTCCACATGACGGATCGGCACGACGAACGGCGCGAGCAGATCGCCGTTGATGATGCGCCCGACGATATACGCGCCCTTATGCCGGAAAAACAGCGACGACAGCACGTGAATCTGGAAATTCGGCTTGGGCTCGACCACACCGAAGGTGTCGAGCATCGACTGCATGATGCAGTCGACGTCGCGCCCGAGATCCTCGAACGGCGTCTCCAGCTGGAAGTTCGTGACGATGCGCTCGAGCGTCGCGGCGAGACCGTCCTTGCCCGGATAGTAAGCGCGGTAAGTGGGCTTCGCGGCGGGCTCGTCGTTCTCGATGTATTCGGTCGAGATGGCGGGCCGCACGAAGATGAAATCGTTGTTGAAGTACGAGCGATGCAGGATCTTGCAGCACACGGAGTTGAAGAACGTCTCCGCGCATTCGGGCTGCCGGTGCGTCGTGAGCAGGCCGATGTAGTGCAGCTTGATCTGCTGCCAGACTTCGTCGTCGATGCTCTCGGCGCCGTATTCGTCTTCGAGCGCGACCACGCACTCCTTCACGCGATCGTCATAGGAGGCGATGCGCTCGCGCGCGAGCTGCTGCAGGGCGCGCCAGTCGGCTGCCTCGAAGAACGTCCGCGCCCTCGCCGCCGCGTCGCAGAAGTTGTGGTAGTGACGGTTGAAGCCGTCGAGCATGGTCTGCGCGACATCGAAGCCGATCTGCGAAGAGAGCAGTTTCGGGAAGTGTTTCATGGCGGCCATGCCCGTTGCACGAGCGTCAGGGTTTCGCGCGAGCGGCGGCGGGAGCGTCGCTTCCGTGCGTCGCGCTTTCGTGCGCCGCATTCCTGTCGAGCAGCGCGCGCGCCTGGGCCTCGTACTGCGCGAGGTCTTCGAGCGTCGCGTCGAGGTCCGCGCGCTGGCGCTCGAGTATCTCCCGGTGATGCATCACCGTGTCGAGGAAGGCCTGGAGCTGCGGGAGCGTGTCGGTCGGCGACTCGTAGAGGTCGAGCAGCGTGCGGATTTCCGAGAGCGTGAAGCCAAGGCGCTTGCCGCGCAGCGTCAGCTTCAGTCGCGTGCGATCGCGCCCCGAAAATACGCGCTTCAAGCCACCCGCGCCTTCGCGGCTCGGCGCCAGCAGGCCCTGGTCCTCGTAGAAGCGGATCGCGCGCGGTGTTACGTCGAATTCCCGGGCGAGTTCGGTAATCGTGTACTGGGTCGTCATGGTGTGCGAAGAGCGGCTGGCCCGGCGTTGTCTGCACGACAGCGCGAGGAAAGATAGAATCGACGTTTACGTTATCGTCAAGTACGCAGTTGCGCAACCGGCGACGACAATGCATGAGACACAGGAGAAGACACCCCCAATGAATGCCCTCGAACACCAGCTCGACTATCCCTACGCCGACACCCTGCCGGAACCCGGCCTCGCCTTCGATGTCGCGCCCGGCGTGAAATGGCTGCGCATGCCGCTGCCGTTCGCGCTCGACCACATCAACCTCTGGCTGCTGCGCGACGAGATCGACGGCCAGCAAGGCTGGACCGTGGTGGACTGCGGCATCACCAACGACACCATCAAGGCCCGCTGGGAAGCCGTGTTCGAGAACCAGCTGGAAGGCCTGCCGGTGCTGCGCGTGCTCGTCACGCATTGCCACCCCGACCATATCGGCCTTGCGCACTGGATTTGCGCGGGCGGGGACAAAGCGCGCTGGGACGTGCGCCTGTGGACCACGCTCGGCGAATACATGCAGGCCCGCGTGATGGCGGCCGGCGACGGCTCGAACGCGGGCGGCGAAGGCGCCGCGCGCCATTTCGCGCGCCACGGGCTCACGGACGAAGTTTCGCTCGACAAGCTGCGCAACCGCCGCGGCTATTACGGCAGCCTCGTGCCCGCGCTGCCCACGCAGTACCGCCGCCTGCGCGAAGCCGATACGGTGGCGATCGGCGGGCGCGACTGGCGCGTCATCACGGGCTACGGCCACTCGCCCGAGCATTGCGCGCTGTTCTGCGAAGTAACCGGCGTGCTGATCTCCGGCGACATGGTGCTGCCGCGCATCTCGACCAACGTCTCCGTCTTCGACATGGAGCCGGAAGGCAATCCGCTCGGCCTCTACCTGGAATCGCTCGGCCGCTACGAAACGTTGCCCGAGAACACCCTTGTGCTGCCCTCGCACGGCAAGCCGTTTCGCGGCGTGCGCACGCGCATCGCGCAGCTGCGCGCGCATCATGACGCGCGTCTTGCCGAAGTCATCGAAGCGTGCGGGCGAGCGCCGCAAAGCGCCGCCGACATCGTGCCGATGATGTTCAAGCGCGAGCTCGACATCCACCAGATGACCTTCGCGATTGGCGAGGCGCTCGCGCACCTGAACCTGCTGTGGCTCGAAGGCAAGGTCACGCGCGCGACCGGCGCGGACGGCGTGATCCGCTTTACGGCCTGAGACGCCACTGCGCACAAAGAAAAACGGGCGGCCCGCAAGGAGCCGCCCGTTCTTACGCGGAGCGCGAGGTGAACGGCTTTAGTTCGAGCCGCCGGTGATCAGATCGGCGCCCTGCGGCCGTACGAACTTGAAGGTCGAAGCCGGCAGCGACGGGTTCTTCTCGATGTTGGAGAACGTGAGCAGCGTCACGTTGCCGAACACGTCGTGCAGTTCCATGGCTTCGAGGTTGCCGTCACGAAAGCCGATGCCCACGCTCTTGAACTGCGTGTCCTTCGACTTCGGAATCAGCTCCAGCCAGTCGATGCCGTTCTTCACGCCCGCGTCGGAGAGCGTGAAGTTCTTGTCGAGATCGTTGCTGCCGAACAGGATCGCCGCCGGGCTCGCGCCGAGCGCGCCGCCGAGCTTGCGCTCCGTCACCTGGTTCAGGTCCTTGTCGTAGACGTAGAGGTTGTCGCCGTCCGACTGCAGCAGTTGCTGATACGGCTTCTCATACGACCAGATGAACTTGCCGGGCCGCGCGAACACAAACGTGCCGCTCGAGGTCTTGGCGTTCATCGTGGCCGTGGCAATGGCGTCGCTGGCGTTCTTCGCGCCCGAGGGCGCCTTGAGTTCGCGCTGAACGAAGCTGCCACGCGCGGAGTGCACCTGCGAGACGAACTGCTTCAGTTGCTCGGTGCCGCTCGCATACGCCTGCGAGACCATCAGGACCGACGCGAGCGCGACGAAGAGCGCGCGGCGCGCGGTGCGCGCAAAGCGGGTCGGAAGTCCAGCCGGATACTGCATCTATCGTTCTCCAAGAGGTGTGTCTTTGGCCGTCGGATTGGCGGAGCCGTTGCCAGGCCGTTGCCAAAGCGCGCGGCGGCCTGGCGTGGCTTATTCGGCGTCGCCGCGATTAGGCACGAGGATCTCGCGGTTGCCGCTCGACGACATCGCCGAAACGAGCCCGGACTGCTCCATCTGTTCGAGCAGCCGCGCCGCGCGGTTGTAGCCGATGCGCAAGTGCCGCTGCACGAGCGAAATCGACGCGCGGCGATTCTTGATGACCACTTCGACGGCCTGGTCGTACAGCGGATCGGACTCGTCGCCGGTGCCGCTGGTTCCCGCAGCCGTGCCCTCGTCGCCCTCGCCGCCCACCGCGCCTTCGAGAATGCCCTCGATATAGTTCGGCTCGCCCTGCTCCTTGAGCTTCTCGACGACGCGGTGTACCTCGTCGTCGGCGACGAACGCGCCGTGCACGCGCACGGGCAGACCCGAGCCCGGCGGCAGGTAGAGCATGTCGCCCATGCCGAGCAGCGACTCGGCGCCCATCTGGTCGAGAATCGTGCGCGAGTCGATTTTCGAGGAGACCTGGAACGCCATACGCGTCGGCACGTTGGCCTTGATGAGGCCGGTGATGACGTCCACCGAAGGCCGCTGCGTCGCGAGAATCAGATGGATGCCGGCGGCGCGCGCCTTCTGGGCGATACGCGCGATCAGCTCTTCGACCTTCTTGCCGACCACCATCATGAGGTCGGCGAGTTCGTCGATCACGACCACGATATGCGGCAGCTTCTGGCACGGTTCCGGATCGTCCGGCGTGAGGCTGAACGGGTTCGGAATCTTCTCCTCGCGCTTGTTCGCCTCTTCGATCTTGTTGTTGTAGCCCGCGAGATTGCGCACGCCCAGCTTGCTCATGAGCTTGTAGCGGCGCTCCATCTCGGCCACGGTCCAGTTCAGCGCGTTGCCGGCCTGGCGCATGTCGGTCACGACCGGGCAGAGCAGATGCGGAATGCCCTCGTAGACGCTCATTTCGAGCATCTTCGGGTCGATCAGGATCATGCGGACCTGTTCGGCGCTCGCCTTGTAGAGCAGCGACAGGATCATCGCGTTGATCCCCACCGACTTGCCCGAGCCGGTCGTGCCGGCCACGAGCAGGTGGGGCATCTTCGCGAGATCGGCGCACACCGGCTTGCCGCCGATGTCCTTGCCAAGACCCATGGTGAGCGCCGAAGGCGCGTCGGCATAAACCGCCGAGCCGAGGATTTCCGAAAGACGCACGGTCTGGCGGCGCTGGTTCGGCAACTCCAGCGCCATGAAATTCTTGCCCGGAATCGTTTCCACCACGCGGATCGAGACGAGCGAGAGCGAACGCGCGAGGTCCTTCGCGAGGTTCACGATCTGGCTGCCCTTCACGCCCGTGGCCGGCTCGATCTCGTAACGCGTGACGACCGGACCCGGATACGCGGCCACCACGGCCACGTCCACGCCGAAGTCCTTGAGCTTCTTCTCGATCAGGCGCGAGGTGAATTCGAGCGTGTCGTCGGAGATGGTTTCCTGGGTGGCCGACGCCGGGTCGAGCAGCGAGATCGCCGGCAGCGTGGAGTCGCCCGGCAGGTCCTTGAAGAGCGGCACCTGGCGCTCTTTTTCCACGCGCTCGGAGCGCTGCGGCGTGACCACCGGCGGCACGATCGTGACCGGCTCGTGTTCCTCGATCTTCACGCGGCCGCGCTCGACCTTGCCTTCGCGCTTCACGGCCGCCGCTTCGCCGAGCTTGCGGTCGCGGCCCGCCTCGCGGCGCAGCCTCGCCATGGTGACGGCGTTGATGATGTATTCGCCGACCCGTTCGGCGACCGAGAGCCACGAGAAGCGGAAATAAAGCGAAAGACCGATCGCGAGCGCGAGCAGGAGCGCAAGCGTGCCGCCCGTGAAGCCGAGCGCGTGCGAAACGCCGCGCGCCACCGCGCCGCCCACCACGCCGCCGGGCGTCTGGGGCAGTTGCACCTTGAGCGACCACATGCGCAGCGCTTCGATGCCGCAGCTCGACAGCATGACGAGCACGAACGACAAGGCTTCGGCGACCCAGCTGATGTCGCGCGGCTTGTCGTCGTCATCGTCGGCGATCGCTTCGTGGCGCGTAATGCGCTGGTAGTTCGCCGAGATGAGGCGCCCGAGCAGCACGATCCACCAATAGGCGGACAGGCCGAACAGCAGCAGCAGGATGTCCGAGACGCGCGCGCCGACGCGCCCCGCCCAGTTCGAGATGTGGTCGACCTGGGCTGCGTGCGTCCAGCTCGGGTCGTGGCGGCTGTAGCTGATGAGCGCCATCAGCAGGAACACGCCTAGCGCGACCTGCAGGATCCAGCGAATTTCGGTGAAAAGGCGCGACATGCGGTGAGGCAATGCCTGCGCCTGCGCGGAAAAGGGAGCTTTGGCCATTGAATCCTGGGCTGATTCTTGATGCGTTTGCGGTCCGCCAGTCCTCCCGAATGCCCGAAACCCCGGGCAGACGGGCGCGGCCGCCGTCGTCCGATCCGGCCTATTGTAAACGCGTTGTTTCGGCCCCGGCGCCCCCTCGCTGTAAATGACGGTAACTGACAACGCTGCGCAAGCGCCACAGGGCGACATCCGGCCGCGCCGCGCCCGTCGAGCCCGCGCTGCAAGGGCCGCCCGCCAGGCCCAGGCTATCGCGCCGATGAGGAAGCTTCATCGAGCGGCGAGCGCCCCCCGCCTTTATAATTGCGGGCTGATGCCCAACTAGATGCGTGAGCCCCGCCGCAACGCCGGGCGGCCCGACCGGTCACCCCCAAGGCGGGCGCCCGAATTTACGCGCCACGCAGCGTCTTTCTACGGAATTCGATCATGTCTGCAACCAAACACGCCAAAGTCCTGATTCTCGGTTCCGGCCCCGCCGGCTACACGGCCGCCGTCTATGCGGCGCGCGCGAACCTTTCGCCGCTGCTCGTCACGGGTCTCGCCCAGGGCGGCCAGCTCATGACGACGACCGACGTCGAAAACTGGCCCGCAGACCCGAACGGCGTGCAAGGCCCCGAACTGATGCAGCGTTTCCTCGAGCACGCCGAGCGCTTCAACACGGAAATCGTGTTCGATCACATCCATACGGCCAGGCTGAACGAAAAGCCCATCCGCCTGATCGGCGACTCCGGCGAGTACACCTGCGACTCGCTCGTCATCGCGACCGGCGCGTCGGCGCAATACCTCGGCCTGCCGAGCGAAGAGCTGTACATGGGCCGCGGCGTCTCGGCCTGCGCGACCTGCGACGGCTTCTTCTACCGCAACCAGCACGTCGCCGTGGTCGGCGGCGGCAACACGGCCGTTGAAGAAGCGCTCTACCTCTCGGGCATCGCAAAGAAGGTCACGGTCATTCACCGCCGCGACAAGTTCCGCGCCGAACCGATCCTGATCGACCGCCTGCTGGAAAAAGAAAAGGAAGGCGTGGTCGAGATCAAGTGGGAGCACGTGCTCGACGAAGTGAAGGGCAACGAAGGCGGCGTGAACGGCCTGCGCATCAAGAACGTGAAGACGGGAGAGACCGCCGACCTCGATCTGCAGGGTCTGTTCGTCGCGATCGGCCACAAGCCGAACACGGACATCTTCGAAGGCCAGCTCGAGATGAAGAACGGCTACATCATCACGAACGGCGGCCTGAACGGCAACGCGACCGGCACGAGCGTGCCGGGCGTGTTCGCGGCCGGCGACGTGCAGGATCACGTCTATCGCCAGGCGATCACGAGCGCGGGTACGGGCTGTATGGCCGCACTCGACGCGCAGCGCTACCTCGAGACCGTCAACGAACTGGGCCAGGCGCACGTGATGAGCGCCGAAGCCGACCGCTAAGCCGGTCGAGCGGGATTCCCCCAGCGTCTTTCGTCATGCCCAAGAACGTGCCCCACCCGGGCGAGCCGAGGCGCCCCGCCGCCGCTCGCCCGGCTCCCGCGCCCACGCCTGCTCCCGCAGCGGACGAAGCCGCGTCCGGCAAGACGGCTTCTGGCTTCGCCGGCCTCGGCAGCCTGCGCGACGCGCTCAAGGTGCAAACCCGCCAGCGCGAGCGCGAACGCGTGGCCGCACAGGCGACGCGCGTCGAAGCCGCCGCCGACAGCGACCTCTTTCGCCGCGAGATCGGGCAGGTCGCGCCGCTCAAGCAGCCTGCGCGCGCGCAGGCGCGTCGCGCAGCACCGGTGCCGCTGCCACTGCAAACGCAGCTCGACGAGCAGGCCGTGCTGCACGAAGCGATCTCCGACGAATTCGACCCGGAAGCGCTGCTCGACACCGACGATTCGCTCTACTATCACCGCCCCGGCGTGAGCGATGAGGTCGTCAAGAAGCTGCGGCGCGGCACATGGATCGTGCAGGCGCAACTCGACCTGCACGGCATGCGCCGCGAGGAAGCGCGCGAGGCGCTGCAGAACTTCATCCGTGAAGCAGGCAAGCGCGGGCTGCGCTGCGTGCGCGTGATCCACGGCAAGGGCCTGGGTTCCGTCGGCAAGGAGCCGGTGCTCAAGGGCAAGGTGCGAGCATGGCTCGTGCAGAAGGAAGAAGTCATCGCGTTCTGCCAGGCGCGGCCGCACGACGGCGGCGCGGGCGCCGTGCTCGTGCTGTTGCAGCCGCACCCGGTCGGGCACGGGCAGCATCATCCTCACCTGCCCTGACCGAACCCGTCATCGGCGTGTCGTCGATATGAAAAAACCCCGTTGCTGCTTGCGCAGCGAACGGGGTTTTTTATCGCGCCGGGCAAACCGGCGCACGACGATCAGGCGAGGCGCTCTTCCGTCTTCGGATCGAACAGCACGGCCTTCGAAACGTCGAACAGCAGTTCCATGTTATTGAGCGGCTGCGGGTTCGCACCCGGGTGCACGCGGCTCACGATGCGCTTGCCGTTGACCTGCGCGAACACGAGCGTGTCCGGACCGGTCGGCTCGATCACGTCGACCTTCACCGAGTGGCGCTGCAGTTCGTGGCCATGGCCGTCGTGCGAGCTGCGCGCGTCGGTGATGCGCTCCGGGCGCAGACCCAGCACCACTTCCTGGCCGATCTGGCTGCGCAGCTTGTTCGCTTCGAACGGCAGGTTCAGCACGTTGCGCGCCACACCCGTGTCGAGTTCGATACCGATGCCCGAGCCCTGCTCCACCAGCTTGCCGTTGATGAAGTTCATCGGCGGCGCGCCGATGAAGCCCGCCACGAAGAGGTTCGACGGCGAGTCGTAGATCTCCTGCGGTGCGCCGAACTGCTGCACGATGCCGTCCTTCATGACCGCGATGCGGTCGCCGAGCGTCATCGCCTCGATCTGGTCGTGCGTCACGTAGACGATGGTCGTGCCCACGCGCTGATGCAGCAGCTTGATTTCCGAGCGCATCTCGATACGCAGCTTCGCGTCGAGGTTCGAGAGCGGCTCGTCGAACAGGAACATGACCGGATCGCGTGCGAGCGCACGACCCATGGCCACGCGCTGGCGCTGGCCGCCCGACAGCTGGCCCGGCTTGCGGTCGAGCAGGTGTTCGATCTGCAGCAGCTTCGACACGCGGCCGACGATCTCCGTCTGCTGGTTCTTCGGCACCTTGCGGATGTTCAGGCCGAACGAGATGTTCTCGCGCACCGTCATCGACGGGTAAAGCGCGTACGACTGGAACACCATCGCGATGTCGCGATCCTTCGGCGAGAGGTTATTGACCGTCTTGCCGTCGATCTGAATCTCGCCCTTGGTCACGGTTTCGAGACCCGCGATCATGTTGAGCAGCGTCGACTTACCGCAACCCGAGCCGCCGACCAGAATCAGGAACTGGCCGTCTTCGATGTCGATGTTCACGCCCTTGAGGACGGGAACGCCGTTCGGGTAGGTCTTGTAGACGTCGCGAATGGAAAGGCTTGCCATGATGCTATGAATCCTTTTAATCGAATGCGGGTTTAACCCTTCACCGCGCCCGCCGTGAGACCGCGCACGAAGTAGCGGCCGGCGATCACGTAGACGAGCAGCGTGGGCAGCGCGGCGATGATCGCGCCGGCCATGTCGACGTTGTATTCCTTCACGCCCGTGGACGTGTTCACGAGATTGTTCAGCGCCACCGTAATCGGCATCGAATCGACGCCCGAGAACACGATACCGAACAGGAAGTCATTCCAGATCTGCGTGAATTGCCAGATCAGGCACACCATGAAGATGGGCAGCGAGATCGGCATCATGATGCGCGTGAAGATCATGAAGAAACCGGCGCCGTCGATGCGCGCGGCCTTCACGAGTTCGGCGGGCACGCTCACGTAGAAGTTGCGGAAGAACATCGTGGTGAACGCAATGCCGTACACGACGTGCACCAGCACCAGACCGCCGATCGTGTTCGACAGGCCGAGGAAGCCTTCGAGACGCGCCATCGGCAGCAGGATGGCCTGGAACGGAATGAAGCAGCCCACCAGCAGCATCGTGAAGAGCGCGTCCGCGCCGCGAAAGCGCCAGTGCGTGAGCACGTAACCGTTGAACGCGCCAATGATCGACGAGATCAGCACGGCCGGAATCACCATCTTCACCGAGTTCATGAAGAACGGCTGCATGCCGTCACAGCGCACGCCGGTACACGCTTCGCTCCACGCCTTGATCCACGGCGCGAAGGTCGGGCTCGTGGGCAGCGAGAGCATGGTGCCCGTGTGAATCTGGTCGAGCGACTTGAACGACGTCGACAGCATCACGTAGAGCGGGAACAGGAAGTACACCGCGAACAGGATTAGCGCCGCATAGATGACCACGCGGCTCACGTTCATCTTAGGCTGCATTGCGCGTGCTCCTCGATTCCAGATACATGAGCGGCACGAGCACGGCCACCACCGTCGCAAGCATCATCATCGACGACGCTGCGCCGACGCCGAGTTGCCCGCGGTTGAACGAAAACGTGTACATGAAGATGGCCGGCAGCGACGACGACGTGCCCGGACCACCGGCCGTCAAAGCGACGACGAGGTCGAACGTCTTGATCGTGATGTGGCACAGGATCAGCAGCACGGAGAAGAACACCGGACGCATGCTCGGAATCACGATCTTGCGGTAGATCGTGGGCAGCGTCGCGCCGTCCACCTGGGCAGCCTTGAAGATCTCGCTATCGACACCGCGCAGGCCGGCGAGGAAGAGCGCCATGCAAAAGCCCGTCGACTGCCACACAGCGGCGACCACGATACAGAAAATGGCCTTGTCCGGGTCGTTGAGCCAGTCGATGTGGAAGCTCGTCCAGCCGATGCTGTGCATCACCTGCTGAATGCCGAGGTCCGGATTGAAAATCCACTGCCATGCGGTGCCCGTCACAATGTACGAGAGCGCCATCGGATAGAGGAACACCGCGCGCAGCGCGCCTTCCTGACGAATCTGCTGGTCGAGCAGGATCGCGAGGAACAGCCCGAGCGCCACGCAAATGGCGATGAACGGGATGCCGAACCATCCGAGATTCTGCGCCGACGTCCACCAGACGTCGTTGGCGAACAGCTCGCGATAGCGGTCGAGACCCGCGAATTCATAGCGCGGCATCAGTCGCGAGGTCGAGAGCGACAGATAGCCGGTAATGAGAATGAAGCCGTAGACGAATACGAGGCTGATCAGAATGCTGGGCGAAAGCACCAGCTTCGGGATCCAGCGGTCTGCGAGCGCCGCCATGGGCGACGCGCGGCGGGTAGCAGGCGTGGCCGCCTTGCCGTTGCCGCTAAGAGAAGCAGTCACTGCGCAACTCCTGGTACGGTGCGAAAACAGCTTTCGCACGATGATGGGGTTCAGAGGGTGAACCGTCATGCCCGGGGCGCGCCACGTATGGCGCCCCCCGTCTTACAGCACTAACCTGCTACGCTCACTTCGTCTTCGCAGCCTTCGCGAGCGCTTCCACCGCGCTCTTCGAATCCTGGGTCGAGTTCATGAACTTCGTCACGACGTCGGTGATTGCACCGGCCGTGGCGTCCGGCTGAGCCATCCCGTGAGCGAGCGACGGCACATAGCCGCCGGCCTTGATCGCGGTCTGTTCATCCGCGTACGACTTCTTTGCGCATGCGTCGAACTTGCTCATGTCGACGCCCAGACGGACCGGAATCGAACCCTTGTACAGGCTGAACTGCTCCTGGAATTCCGGGCTCATGATCGTCTTCGCGAGCGCCAGCTGGCCAGGCGTTGCAGCCTTCTGGCCCTTCTGCTGGAAGAACACGAACGAGTCGACGTTAAAAGTGTAGGCCTTCGCCGTGCCCGGCACCGCTGCGCAAACATAGTCCGTATCCGGCTGCTTGTTCGCGTTCGCGAACTCGCCCTTGGCCCAGTCGCCCATGAACTGCATGCCGGCCTTGCCGTTGATGACCATGGCCGTGGCGAGGTTCCAGTCGCGGCCCGTGCGGCCGTTATCCATGTACGACTCGATCTTGCGGACCGTGTCGAACACGCCGACCATCTGCTGCGACGTGAGGGTCTTCTGGTCGAGGTCGACGAGCGCCTTCTTGTAGAAGTCCGCGCCCTGCGAGAGGACCACGTCTTCCCACAGCGTCAGGTCCTGCCACGGCTGGCCACCGGCGGCGACCGGCTGGATGCCTGCGGCCTTCATCTTGTCGGCCAGCGCGAAGAATTCCGGCCACGTGGTCGGCGGCTTGCCGCCTACCTTGTCGAGCGCTGCCTTGTTGATCCACACCCAGTTCACGCGGTGCACCGAGAACGGCGCTGCAACGTAGTGGCCTTCGGCGTGCATGATCTTGTCGATCTGCGGCGGCAGATTGGCCTTCCAGTCGCCGGCGACGGAGTCGACGTTCACCAGCACGCCCTGGTCAGCCCATTCCTGAATCAGCGGACCCTTGATCTGGGCGGCCGTCGGTGCGTTGCCCGAGATCACCTGGGTCTTCAATGCGGTCATGGCCGCCGCGCCCGCGCCACCGGCGACCGCGAAGTCCTTCCACACATAGCCCTGCTTCGTCATGTCGTCCTTGAGCACGCCAACGGCCTTCGACTCGCCGCCCGAAGTCCACCAGTGCAGCACTTCAAGGGACTCGGCCGCTTGCGCCGTGGCGACGCCACCCAACAGACCTGCTGCGCACAGGGCGCCCATGATCGCGCGGAATTTCATTGCTTATCTCCTCCAGACACCTGAACAAAAAACGATTGGCCCCTGATCGCCAGGGTGCGGTGGTTGGTCAAACAGGCAAAACAGGCAAAACATTGGACGGACGGGCGCCGGAGTGCCGCGCGCGCGTGCTTTTCATTAGATGCGCGCGGGCCGCGGGCCGGTTACCGGCCGCAGGACGCTCAAGAGATGAGTGGTTCGGAATGCAACTTGACTGTCTCCTCTTTTGATTTTCACCGGCCACCTTGGCCGGCCGAGGCGCCGCTTGCGTCACGCGGCCTTGAAGCCTCCGCACGGCGGGGAACCGGGCGCACGGCTCACTGGCAAGCCGGGCTGAGTCCCGCGTTGTTCTCCGTTAACATGAGGGGGCATTCCGTCCGCTCGCGAAACCGCGCAAACCGCCTTGCTGCCTGCGTTTCACGCTTTTTTCATCGAATGAACGTTACCTCTTGATTTGGATTGTAGTTAAACTACAATTCAGTGTCAAAAAAAATTTTATCGGACTACGGCCGCCCGATCGCCCACACAGGCGGGCACCCGTTGTAACCTGCAGCGGCCCCCAGGACTCTGACTGAGACTCATGCAAACCCAGATCGATTCAGGTTTCACGTTCGTGCTCTTCGGCGCCACCGGCGACCTGTCGATGCGCAAGATCCTCCCCGCCCTGTATGAAGCGCACCGTTCAGGCATGCTCGCCCAGGCCGGCAAGATCGTGGGCGTCGCGCGCCACGAAGAGGATCGTGCAGCGTACATCCAATGGGTCGACGAGCACGTCAAGCCGCATGTGAAGAAGAACGGCGGCTTCGAGGACAACGCGTGGGCCAGCTTCCTCGAGCGCATCGTCTACGTGAAGCTTGACCTCTCGCGCGCCGAAGACTTCACGCATCTGCGCGACGGCATCGCGTCGCTGCCCGGCATTCGTGTGTTCTATCTGGCTACGGGCCCGTCGCTGTTCGTGCCGATCTGCCGCGCGCTTGCCGCCGTCGGTCTGAACGAGAACTCACGCATCGTGCTGGAAAAGCCGCTCGGCTACGACCTCAAGTCGTCCAACGCAATCAACGACGCCGTGGGCGAGATCTTCGCCGAAGGCCAGATCTACCGGATCGATCACTATCTCGGCAAGGAGCCGGTGCAGAACCTGCTCGCGCTGCGTTTCGGCAATGCGCTCTTCGAGCCGCTGTGGCGCCGCGAATGGGTCGAGAGCATCCAGATCACGATTGCGGAAGAACTGGGCGTCGAAGCGCGCGGCGACTTTTATGACAACACGGGCGCGCTGCGCGACATGGTGCAAAATCATCTGTTGCAGTTGCTCTCGATCGTCGCCATGGAGCCGCCGCATTCGATGGATTCGGATTCGGTGCGCGACGAAAAGCTTCGCGTGCTGCGCGCGCTCAAGCCGATCAACCCGCTCGACATCAGCAAGGTCGCCGTGCGCGGGCAGTATCACGCGGGCGTGATCCGCGGCCAGGCGGTGCCGGGCTATGCGACCGAGCATGGCGTGAAGCCCGAGAGCCACACGGAAACCTTCGTCGCGCTGAAGGTGGAAATCGAGAACTGGCGCTGGGCGGGCGTGCCCTTCTTCCTGCGAACCGGCAAGCGTCTTGCCGACCGCGTGGCCGAGATCGTCGTGAACTTCCGTCCGGTGCCGCATTCGGCGCTCGGCGCGCCGGCGCTGCGCCCCGGCGCGAACCGCCTCGTGATCCGCCTGCAGCCGAACGAGAACATCCGCCTTTACTGCCTCGCGAAGCAGCCCGGCGAAGGCATGAATCTCGCGAGCGTGCATCTGGATCTCGCGTTCGACCAGTTCTTCCGCGAAGGCCAGATGGAGGCTTACCAGCGCCTGCTGCTCGACGTGATCAACGGGCGCCTCGCGCTGTTCGTGCGCCGCGACGAGCAGGAAGCGGCGTGGACGTGGGTCGAGCCGATCCTCAACGAGTGGGCGGCAACGCCGCGCGCGCCCAAGCCGTACGCGGCCGGCACATGGGGACCGGCGGCGGCGAGCGCGATGCTTGCACAGCACGACACCTGCTGGCTCGAAGAAGAGAATTGATGGGATTGCATGGCGGCGCGCACAGCGAGCGCCACGCCGGACCGGACAGATGAACTACCCCGTAGACCTACAAAAAAGCAGCATGGAGGAGAAGTGATCGAGCTTCACGTATTCGACGACCCGCGCGTCCAATCCGACGCGCTGGCGCGAGCCGTGGGCGACGCGCTACATGCGTCGCTCGCCGCTCAGCAAGCGGCGCCCGGTACTGCCGTGCGCCGTGCAACGCTTGCCGTCTCCGGCGGCACGAGCCCGCGCCCCTTCCTCGAGGCCCTTTCGACGCACCGTTTCGACTGGGCGCACATCGACGTCACGCTCGTCGACGACCGGTGGGTACCGGACACCGACTCCGCGAGCAACGCGCGCCTCGCGCGCGAGACGCTGCTCACGCACGAAGCGGCCAGCGCGCACTTCCTGCCGCTCGTCGACGTGGCACAAGATCTCGACGCGCATGTCGCCGCGCTCAACGCCGACCCGGCCCGCAAGCTGCCGAACGTCGCCGTGCTCGGCATGGGCGAGGACGGCCACACGGCCTCGATTTTCGCCGACGCCCCCGAATGGCACGAAGCCATCACCACGGCGCGCCCGTTCGTGGCCGTGCATCCGCAGGCCGCGCCCCACGCGCGCGTCTCGTGGTCGATGCAGGCGCTGCGCCAGGTCGATCGCCTGTTCCTGCTGATCGCGGGACAGCGCAAGCTCGAAGTGCTGCAACAGGCCGCCGCGGCCGAACAAAACAACGCCATCTCGAAGCTGGCGAACGACAAGGGAGTGAGACTCGATGTCTACTGGTGCGCCCAATAAAACCGCCCCTGGCGCAGGCCAGCACGCCGACGGTCCGAGGCTGCTCGCCGACATCGGCGGAACCAACGCGCGCTTCGCGCTGGAAACACGTCCGGGCGAAATCGGCCAGGTGCGCGTGTATCCGTGCGCGCAGTATCCCGGCGTCGCGGAAGTGATCCAGCAATACCTGAAGGACAACAAGATCGGCCGCGTGAATCATGCGGCCATCGCCATTGCGAATCCGGTCGACGGCGACCAGGTGCGCATGACCAATCACGACTGGACCTTCTCGATCGAAGCCACGCGCCGCGCGCTCGGCTTCGACACGCTGCTGGTCGTCAACGATTTCACCGCGCTCGCCATGGCGCTACCCGGCCTGACCGACTCGCAGCGCGTGCAGGTAGGCGGCGGCCAGCGCCGCCAGAACAGCGTGATCGGCCTGCTCGGGCCGGGCACGGGTCTCGGCGTCTCTGGCCTCATTCCCGCCGACGACCGCTGGATCGCGCTCGGCAGCGAAGGCGGCCACGCAAGCTTCTCGCCGCAGGACGAGCGCGAAGACATCGTGCTGCAGTTCGCGCGCAAGAAGTGGCCGCATGTGTCGTTCGAGCGCGTGTGCGCGGGGCCCGGCCTCGAGCTCATCTACCGTGCGCTCGCCGCACGCGACAAGAAGAAGCTGCCCGCCGATCTCGGCACGGCCGAAGTCGTGCAGCGCGCGCATGACGGCGAAGCGCTCGCGCTCGAGACCGTCGAATGCTTCTGCGGCATTCTCGGCAGCTTCGCGGGCAACATCGCGATGACGCTCGGCTCGCTCGGCGGCATCTATATCGGCGGCGGCGTGGTGCCGCGCCTGGGCGACCTCTTCACGCGCTCGTCGTTCCGCCAGCGCTTCGAGGCGAAGGGCCGTTTCGACACCTATCTCGCGAACGTGCCCACCTACGTGATCACGGCCGAGTATCCGGCGTTCCTCGGCGTTTCGGCCATTCTCGCGGAGCAGTTGTCGAATCGCGCGGGTGGCGGCTCGTCGGCCGTGTTCGAACGCATTCGCCAGATGCGCGACGCGCTTACGCCCGCCGAGCGCCGCGTGGCCGACCTCGCGCTCAACCATCCGCGCTCGATCATCAACGATCCGATCGTCGATATCGCGCGCAAGGCCGACGTGAGCCAGCCTACGGTCATCCGCTTCTGCCGCTCGCTTGGCTGCCAGGGCCTCTCGGACTTCAAGCTCAAGCTCGCCACGGGCCTCACCGGCACGATTCCGGTGAGCCACAGCCAGGTGCATCTGGGCGACACCGCCACCGACTTCGGCGCGAAGGTGCTCGACAACACCGTCTCGGCCATCCTGCAACTGCGCGAGCACCTGAACTTCGAGCAAGTCGAGAATGCGATCACGCTGCTCAACGGCGCGCGCCGCATCGAGTTCTATGGCCTCGGCAACTCGCACATCGTCGCGCAGGACGCGCACTACAAGTTCTTCCGCTTCGGCATCCCGACCATCGCCTATGGCGACCTGTACATGCAGGCCGCTTCCGCCGCACTGCTCGGCAAGGGCGACGTGATCGTGGCCGTCTCGAAGTCGGGCCGCGCGCCGGAACTGCTGCGTGTGCTCGAAGTTGCCATGCAAGCGGGCGCGAAGGTGATCGCGATCACTTCGAGCAACACGCCGCTCGCCAAGCGCGCGACCGTGGCGCTTGAAACCGATCACATCGAGATGCGCGAATCGCAGCTTTCGATGATCTCGCGCATTCTGCATCTGCTGATGATCGACATCCTCGCGGTGGGCGTCGCGATTCGCCGTGCTTCGCCCGATGCGGACCTGGGCAACGCCGTCGAAAAGGCGCGCGAGCATGCCGACGACGACGCATCGGCCGTGCTCGACTGGCTGAGCCACGGCGCATCGCCCACTGCGCGCGACTGAAGTCTGCTCATTCGTGCGGCGAAAAAAATGGGACGCCTCGGCGTCCCATTTTTATTTCGCGCGACGTACCAACGTACGGCTCACGGCGTTGCCGCTTGCGCCGCGCCTGGCGCCGGCGTGCCGTGCCACTTCACGACGAGCGCGCGCCCCACCCACGTCAGCAAGCCGCACACGCCGATCGTCACGCCCATGCCGAATGGCGAGATACCCGGGAACCAGCCGACCACGGCGCTCGCGAGCGCGCCGAGACCGAGCTGCGTCGCGCCGAATACCGCCGCCGCCGCGCCCGCGTTCCTCGGATAGCGGTACATGAGATCGGTCGCGCAGTTCGCGCCGAGCAGCCCGACCACGCTCACCACGAAGAAGAGGCCGAACACGATCGACCACAGGCCGCCCCAGCCCGTCACGCACATGAGCGCGACGAAGAGCGACGCGACGACGCTCACGCCCGAAGCGATCGACACCATGCGAAGGGTGCCGAGACGGCCGATGAAGCGCGTGTTGAGGAAGTTGCCTAGCATGATGCCGAACACGTTCGCGCCGAAGAAGAACCCGTAGTGCTGCGGCGAAACGTGGAAGTACTCGATATAGACGAACGGCGTGGCCGAGATGTAGGTGAACATCGCGGCGAACGCCATGCCGCCGCAGAGCATGTGCCCCCAGACGAGCGGATCGCGCAGCAAGCGCCCATAAGCCGCGAACGAGCGCAGCACGGCCGCGCTTTCGCGCTTTTCCGGCGGCCAGGTCTCGGGTACGCGCAGGTAAGCCGCCACGGCGCACGCGAGGCCGAACAGCGTGAGCACGACGAACACCACGCGCCAGCCGCCGATCAGCAGCAACTGTCCGCCAATCAGCGGTGCGAGCAGCGGCCCGATCGCCGTGACGATCGCGACCATCGAGAGGACTTTGGCGGCATCGGAAGGCTCGTGGGCGTCGCGCGCGATGGCCCGCGAGAGCACCGAGGCAGCGCCCGCGCCGAGCGCCTGCAGAAAGCGCACGATCACGAGTTCGCCCACCGAAAACGAGAGCCAGCAGGCAATGCTCGCCAGCGTAAAGAGCGCGATGCCGCCGAGCAGCACGGGGCGGCGGCCATACGCGTCGGAAACCGGGCCGTAGAGCAGCATGCCAATCGAAAAGCCGGCCATGAAGCTCGTGAGCGTCGAGGCCGCAGCGGCGGCGCTCACGCCGAACGACTGCGCGATGGCGGGCAGGCTCGGCAGATACATGTCCGTGGCGAGCGGGCCACAGGCGGCGAGTGCGCCCAGCAACAGGATCAGCCGGCCATCGGGCCGGCGGCGCGGGGAATGGGACATGTGGTGTGTGTGGCGGCGAAACACGCGCGGCTCGCGCGGTCTCGATGTCATGGGCCGATTCATCCGCGCTGCAGGAGCGGACGAAAGCGGACAAAAACAGCAACGCGGTGCCGCCGAATTGTACCTGACGCCCTTTGCCCGCCATCCGCCGCCCCGCATGCGGCATCGTCGCGGCATTGCGCCAGGCTGTCCGCTTTCGCCCAACCTGGGCCGGCGCCGGCATGGGCCTGGGCGGAGTTGAACGGGCGGCGGCTCGCGGCCATGCAAATCGACCTGCGCGACACGGCGCCGCAACTCACGCCGCCAGCCCGCAAACGCAGGCAGGAGGCGAGCTGAATCGGCCCGCGCGGCGCAAGCCCACGCCAGCCGGGGGCGCCGGCCCGATCCGCGTGACTCCGGTACAATTTCGAGAGAACAGCCCCATCGCCCGCGCCCCTGCGGCGCCCCATGGGTCCGTACGCCGGCCCCGCCGTCAGCGCCGCGCGCCACACCACTTTCGCAGGTCCAGCACTCATGTCCAACACCCAGTCCAGCACGCAGAACCGCAACGAAGCCCTCTTCGAACGCGCCCAGCGCACCATCCCGGGCGGCGTGAATTCGCCCGTGCGCGCGTTCCGTTCGGTCGGCGGCACGCCGCGCTTCGTCGAGCGCGCGCAGGGGCCGTACTTCTGGGACGCCGAAGGCAAGCGCTATATCGACTACATCGGCTCGTGGGGCCCGATGATCGTCGGCCACGTGCATCCGGAAGTGCTCGAAGCCGTGCAGCGCGTGCTCGCGAATGGCTTCTCGTTTGGCGCGCCCACCGAGGCCGAGATCGAGATCGCCGAGGAAATCTGCAAGATCGTCCCGTCGATGGAGCAGGTGCGCATGGTGTCGAGCGGCACCGAGGCCACGATGAGCGCGCTGCGTCTCGCGCGCGGCTTCACGAAGCGCGACCGCATCGTGAAGTTCGAAGGCTGCTACCACGGCCACGCCGACAGCCTGCTCGTGAAGGCCGGCTCGGGCCTGCTCACGTTCGGCAACCCGACGTCGGCGGGCGTGCCGGTGGACATCGCGAAGCACACCACCGTGCTCGAATACAACAACGTCGCGGCGCTCGAAGAAGCGTTCAAGGCGTTCGGCGACGAGATCGCCGCCGTGATCGTCGAACCGGTCGCGGGCAACATGAACCTCGTGAAGGCCACGCCCGAGTTCATCGGCGCACTGCGCAGCCTCACGGCGAAGCACGGCAGCGTGCTGATCTTCGACGAAGTGATGTGCGGTTTCCGCGTCGGCCTGCGCGGCGCGCAGGCGCTCTACGGCGTCGAGGCCGACATGGTGTGCCTCGGCAAGGTGATCGGCGGCGGCATGCCGGCGGCGGCGTTCGGCGGCCGTCGCGAGATCATGGATCACCTCGCGCCCAACGGCTCGGTGTACCAGGCGGGTACGCTCTCGGGCAACCCGATCGCGGTCGCGGCGGGCCTGAAGACGCTGCAGCTCATTCAGGCGCCCGGCTTCTACGAACAGCTCACCGCGAAGACCGAACGTCTCGCGAAGGGGCTGTCGGCGGCGGCACGCGAAACGAAGGTGCCGTTCGTGGCGGATTCGGTGGGCGGCATGTTCGGCCTCTATTTCGCGGACAAGGTGCCGGGCAGCTTTGCCGAGGTCACGAAGAGCGACATCGTGCGCTTCAACCGCTTCTTCCACCGCATGCTGGACGCGGGCGTCTACTTCGCGCCTTCGGCCTACGAGGCCGGTTTCGTGTCGAGCGCCCACGACGACGCGATCCTCGACGAGACCGTCGCCGCGGCGCGCAGCGCGTTCGCAGCGCAAGCCGCGGCTGAAAACGTCACGCAATAACACATCACGCCAACGACCGCGGGCGCGGCGCGCGCCTCGCCGGCCCCCATCTGACCGCCGCCCGGGAGAAAGCCCGACGATGTTTTCGCAATCCGATTTCGTCCACATGGAGCGTGCGCTCGCGCTCGCGCACCGCGGCCTGTACACGACCGACCCGAACCCGCGCGTCGGCTGCGTGCTGGTGAAGGACGGCGTGGTGATCGGCGAGGGCTTCACGCAGCCGGCCGGCCAGGATCACGCCGAAATCCAGGCGATGAAGGACGCCCGCGCGCGCGGGCACGACCTGCGCGGCGCGACGGCGTATGTGACGCTCGAGCCGTGCAGCCACTTCGGGCGCACGCCGCCCTGCGCGAACGCGCTGATCGAAGCGAAGGTCGCGCGCGTGATTGCGGCGATGGAAGACCCGAACCCGCTCGTGTCGGGGCGCGGGCTTTCGATCTTGCGCGACGCGGGCATCGACGTGCGTTGCGGACTGCTCGCCAACGAGGCGCGCGAACTGAACATCGGCTTCGTTTCGCGCATGACGCGCAAGCGTCCGTGGGTGCGCATGAAGGTGGCCGCATCGCTCGACGGCCGCACCGGCCTGCCCTCGGGCGAAAGCCAATGGATCACGGGTGAAGCCGCGCGCGCCGACGGCCACGCCTGGCGCGCGCGCGCCTCGGCCATCCTCACGGGTATCGGCACGGTGAAGGAAGACGACCCGCGCATGACCGTGCGCGCCGTCGACACCCCGCGCCAGCCCAAACGCGTGCTGATCGACAGCCGGCTCGACGCCTCGCCGCTTGCGCAGATTTTCGTGGGCGCGCCCACGCTCGTGTTCTGCGCGGCGCTCGACGCGAGCAACGAGGAACGCGCCGAAGCGCTGCGCGTGCGCGGCGCCGAAATCGTCGCGCTTGGCAACGAGCAAGGCAAGGTCGATCTGCCGGCCATGCTCACGGAGCTCGCCGCGCGCGGCGTGAACGAACTGCACGTGGAAGCGGGCTACAAGCTCAACGGTTCGCTCCTGCGCGAAGGCTGCGTGGACGAACTGCTCGTGTACGTGGCGCCGTCGCTGCTCGGCACGAACGCGCTCGGCATGATCGACATCGCTGCGCCCGCGACGCTCGACGAGCGCACGCGCCTCGCCTTTCATTCCGTCGATCGTCTCGGTAGCGACCTGCGCATTCTTGCGCGCGTCGTCACGACGCAAGACGCCTGACCCTCACTGATGCACTGAACACAAGGAACAGCACGATGTTTACCGGAATCGTCGCGGCAGTGGGCCGCATCGAATCGATCAAACCGCTCGGCACGGATGCCGACGCAGGCGTGCGCCTTGCCGTCAACGCAGGCAGCCTCGGCCTCGACGACGTGCAGCTCGGCGACAGCATCGCGATCCAGGGCGCGTGCATGACCGTCATCGAGAAGTCGGCGACGGGCTTCGACGTCGATGTTTCGCGCGAAAGCCTGAACCGCACCGTGGGCCTCGCGGCGACGGGCGAAGTGAACCTCGAAAAGGCGCTGCGCGCGAACAACCGCCTCGGCGGCCACATCGTCTCGGGTCACGTGGACGGCCTCGGCACCGTCACGCGCTTCGCGCCCGTGGGCGAGTCGCACGAACTGCGCGTTCTCGCGCCGGCGGAAATCGGCCGCTATCTCGCCTACAAGGGCTCGATCACCGTGAACGGCGTGAGCCTCACGGTCAACTCAGTCGACGATCGCGCGGAAGGCTGCGAATTCTCGATCAACCTGATTCCCCACACCGTGGAAGTCACCACGCTCAAGCATCTTCAGGCCGGCACGAAGGTGAATCTCGAGATCGATCTGATTGCGCGCTATGTCGAACGGATGCTTTCGGCGGAAAAGGCAGCCAATTCGGCCGCGCAAGACTAAAAGCCGCCGGGCCGGCGCCAGGCCTGCCCCGGACGCGCGCAAGCACGCGCGCCGGGGCGCTGATAGAATCTAGCCTTACGCGCTCGCCGCACGGCGTGCCGCGTTCCCATCACCCGAATCGAACCAGGAGGCACAGTTGGCAACGATTGACACGAGCGCCGCCATGCCGATGGTCCGGGTGACATTGCACGTTGCGTCGCGTCACGCAACCTTCCCGCTTCCAGCGCTGCCATAGCGCGTCCCGCGCGGCATGTTTTCAGACGCCGCGCCGTATTCAGCGAATTCGAGGTCAGGCCGTCCGGCAACCGATGCCCGGGCGGGCGAATCCCGTTTTCCGTCTTAACGCTTCACGCTTCCTTCAGGAGAGTCTTCGGGCATCACGTCCGGAGCATGCTGTCCATGACAGAGCAAAATACAAAACCCGAATCGGGGGGACAAACCTTCCGCAAGGTCCTCGGCTTCACCTTCCGGCACTGGGCGCGCCAACCGGCGCGCGTCACGGCCGTTGCGCTCGCCTCGCTCCTCGGCGCGCTCGCCGACGTGCTCACGCCCCACTACGCGGGCCAGCTCGTCGATGCCCTCACGCACGACGGCGCAGCCAGCAGCGCCGCCTGGCATGCGGCGATCGTCGCGTTCTGGGCGCTCACGGCGCTCGGGCTCGGCGGCACGATCATGCGCCAGGCCGCGTACCGCAACATCATCACGCTGACGCTGCGCATGATGAGCGAGATTGCCACGCAAGCCTTTCACCGCGTGCAGCGCTTCTCGACGGACTGGCACGCGAACAGCTTCGCCGGCTCCACGGTGCGCAAGGTCACGCGCGGCATGTGGGCGCTCGACCTGCTCAACGACACGCTGCTCGTCGCCCTGTTCCCGTCGCTCGTCATGCTGGTCGGCTCGACCATCCTGCTCGCCGTGCAGTGGCATGTGATGGGCCTCGTGGTCGGCATCGGCTCGGCGGTGTATCTGGCGATCACGGTCTCGCTCTCGCTCTTTTACGTCGCGCCCTCGGCCCGGCTCGCGAACCAGTGGGATACGAAGATGGGCGGCGCACTCGCCGACGCCATTTCGTGCAACGCCGTCGTCAAGGCGTTCGGCGCGGAAACGCGCGAAGAAGCGCGGCTCGCGCGCGTCGTCACGAAGTGGAGCAGCCGCACGCGGCGCACGTGGCAGCGCGGCACGCTCAACGGCGGCGTGCAGGGTGCGCTGCTCGTGGGCATGCAGGCGGCCATCCTCGGTGCGGCGCTGCTGCTTTGGGCGCGCGGTCTCGCAAGCGTGGGCGACATCACGTTCGCGCTCACGCTGTTCTTCCTGCTCAAGGGGTACCTGCGCGATGTGGGCATGCACGTGCGCAACCTGCAGCGCTCGGTCAACGACATGGAAGAGCTCGTCGCGCTCGACGCGGCGCCGCTCGGCATCGAGGATCAGCGTGATGCGCCGCCCATCGTGATCGATCAGGGCGATATCCGCTTCGAGAACATGACGTTCCGCTATGGCGACCACGCGGAAGGCAGGGCGCTCTACGAGAACCTCACGCTGCGTATCGCGCCGGGCGAGCGCGTGGGCCTCGTCGGCCATTCGGGCTCCGGCAAGACCACGCTGATCAAGCTGATCCAGCGCCTTTACGACCTGTCCGGCGGACGCATCACGATCGACGGCCAGGACATTGCGCGCGTGCAGCAGGCGTCGCTGCGCTCGCAGATCGCCATCGTGCAGCAGGAGCCGGTGCTGTTCCACCGCTCGCTTGCCGAGAACATCGCTTACGCGCGGCCCGGCGCCACCCACGCCGAGATCGAGCGCGCGGCGAAGCTTGCGAGCGCGCACGACTTCATCACGGCGCTGCCGCACGGCTACGACACGCTGGTGGGCGAGCGCCAGCGCGTGGCGATCGCGCGCGCGTTCCTCGCGAATGCGCCGATCCTGATCTTCGACGAAGCGACCTCGAGCCTCGACAGTGAAAGCGAAGTGCTGATCCAGCAGGCCATGGAGCGGCTCATGGAGGGCCGCACGACCGTGGTCGTCGCGCACCGGCTCTCGACCGTGCGCGCGCTCGACCGGCTGCTGGTGCTCGAGCGCGGACGCGTGGCGGAGGAAGGCACGCACGACGCGCTCGTGCGCCGCGAAAACGGCCTGTACCGGCGCCTGTTCGAGCGCCAGGCGCTGGAACTGACGAAAGGACTCGCCGACGACGTGATCCTGCGCTGACGCCTCGCCGCTTCGCGCTCGCGCCTCCCGCCGCAAGCCGGCTCAGGCGGGCGTCGCGCGCGCGTGCGGCATGATGCGCGCGAGCACTTCGGCCAGCGCCTCGCGCGCGATTTCGGTGTCGTAGTGGGCCTGCAACTGCATCCAGCTGCGCGCGTCGGTGCCGAAATAAACCGCGAGACGCACTGCCGTGTCCGCGGTGATGGCGCGCTTGCCGAGCACGATCTCGTTGATGCGGCGCGGCGGCACGCCAATCGCCCTGGCGAGCGCGTACTGGCTCATGCCCATGGGCTTGAGCCACGCTTCGTGCAGAATTTCGCCCGGTGTGGCCAGCGGTGCTTCACGCGCCATGGTTTTGCTCCTCGGTGTGGGTCCGCGATGCATGCTTTCGACGCCTCGCCGCCCGCGAAATGAAGCACGAATAGTAACGTTTCACGTTAATAACGTATAGCGTTACTAGCGTGAAACAGACGGGATTCGCGCCTTCCCGCGTTCTGGGCGACGCGCCCGCTCGCGTGGCGTAAAATGTGGCCTTTCCAGCCAGAATCCCAACATGACGCTCGCCTCCACCCCTGAGATCATCGCCGAGCTCAAAGCCGGCAAGATGGTCATCCTCGTCGACGAAGAAGACCGGGAAAACGAGGGCGACCTCGTCATCGCTGCGGAGTTCGTCACGCCTGAAGCCATCAACTTCATGGCGAAGTACGGCCGCGGGCTGATCTGCCTCACGCTCACCCAGGAGCGCTGCAAGCTGCTCAACCTGCCGCTCATGACCTACCGCAACGGCACGCAGTACGGCACGGCGTTCACGGTCAGCATCGAGGCCGCCGAAGGCGTCACGACCGGCATTTCCGCCGCCGACCGCGCCCGCACGATCCAGGCGGCCGTCGCGCACGACGCGCGCGCCGAGCACATCGTGCAGCCCGGCCACGTGTTCCCGATCATGGCGCAGCCAGGCGGCGTGCTCGTGCGCGCGGGCCACACCGAAGCGGGCTGCGACTTCACGGCGCTTGCCGGCCTCACGCCGGCCTCGGTGATCTGCGAGGTCATCAAGGACGACGGCACGATGGCGCGCCTGCCCGACCTCATGGAGTTCGCGCAGGAGCATGGCCTGAAGGTCGGCACCATCGCCGACCTGATCCACTACCGCAGCCGCACCGAATCAATCGTCGAGCGCGTGGCCGAGCGCACCATGCAAACCGCCCACGGCCCGTTCCGCGCGATCATGTATGTCGACCAGCCCACGCGCACGCCGCACATCGCACTCGTGCGCGGCACGCCGAAGCCCGGCGTCGATACGCCCGTGCGCGTGCACGAGCCGCTCTCGGTGCTGGATCTGCTCGAAACGGGCTCGTCCACGCACTCGTGGACGCTCGACGTCGCCATGCGCGAGATCGCCTCGCGCGACGTGGGCGTGATCGTCATGCTCAACTGCGGCGAACCCAAGGAACACCTGATCGACGTCTTCAAGGCGTTCGACCAGAAAGAACGCGCGGAGGCCCTCGCCCGCCGGCCTGTGGACTTCAAGACCTACGGCATCGGCGCGCAGATCCTGCGCGAACTCGGCGTGGGCCGCATGCAGGTGCTCTCGAAGCCGCGCCGCCTCGGCAGCATGTCGGGCTACGGTCTCGAGGTCACCGGCTTCGTGCCGATGCCCGGCGGGGACGCGCAAGCGCCCTGCCCGCCGGATGCCGCTGACCCTGCCTCGTCGCGCGCCTGAAGTCGCATCGCGCTCTTTTCACGCGTCACCACGCTCAACCGAACTTACGGACAACACATGGAAATCGGACAATACCAACCGAACCTCGACGGCGACGGACTGCGCATCGGCATCGTCCAGTCGCGCTTTAACGAACCCGTCTGCAACGGCCTCGCCGACGCCTGCATCGAAGAACTCGAACGCCTCGGCGTGACGGGCGAAGACGTGCTGCTCGTCACCGTGCCGGGCGCACTCGAAATCCCGCTGGCGCTGCAAAAGCTCGCCGAAAGCGGTCAGTTCGACGCCCTGATCGCGCTCGGCGCGGTCGTGCGCGGCGAAACGTACCACTTCGAGCTCGTCTCCAACGAAAGCGGCGCGGGCATCTCGCGCGTCTCGCTCGACTTCAACGTGCCCATCGCGAACGCCGTGCTCACCACCGAGAACGACGAGCAGGCCGTGGCCCGCATGACCGAGAAGGGTCGTGACGCCGCGCGTGTCGCCGTGGAAATGGCGAACCTGACGGTGGCGTTGGAGCAGCTCGACGGCGGCGATGACGACGACGAAGAAGACGAGGAAGACGAAGAGGAACAGCAATGAAGAGCGCGCGCCGCCGCTCCCGCGAACTGGCCACGCAGGGGTTGTATCAGTGGCTGCTGTCGGGTGTGCCCGCCGGCGAGATCGACGCGCAGCTGCGCGGTTCGCAGGGCTACGACAAGGCCGATCACGAGCATCTGGACGCGATCCTGCACGGCGTCATCCGAGAGTCGGACGAACTGTCCGCCTCCATCACGCCGTGCCTCGACCGTCCGATCGAGCAGCTTTCGCCCGTCGAACGCGCGGTGCTGCTCGTCGCGACCTACGAGTTCAAGCATCACGTCGACATTCCGTACCGCGTCGTGATCAACGAGGCGGTCGAGCTCACGAAGACCTTCGGCGGCTCGGACGGCTACAAGTACGTGAACGGCGTGCTCGACAAGCTCGCGGCGCAACTGCGCGCCACCGAAGCGCAAAACGCCCGCAAGTCGTAAGAACGCGAGCCGCCGGGGCAAGCGGGTGCGCCTGAGCGCCCGGCCCCGCGCGCCGCGTGATCTGTCAGTACTGGAAAGACCCGCATGAACACCGTTGCCGAACCGCTGCTGCGGCTAGCCGCGCGCGTCGACGAGATCCAGCCTTTCTACGTCATGGAACTGGCGAAGGAAGCCGCGAAGCTCGAGCGCGCTGGACGCGACATCATCCACATGGGCATTGGCGAGCCGGACTTCACGGCGCCCGAGCCCGTCGTCGAGGCGGCCGCCGCCGCGCTGCGCCGCGGCGTCACCCAATACACGAGCGCGCTCGGCATCCACGCGCTGCGCGAGGCGATCGCCGCGCACTACCAGCACGCGTACGGCCTCACGGTCGACCCCGCGCGCATCGTCGTGACGGCCGGCGCCTCGGCGGCGCTCCTGCTCGCCTGTACCGCGCTCGTCGACCGCGACGACGAAGTGCTGATGCCCGACCCCAGCTATCCGTGCAACCGCCACTTCGTGGCCGCCGCGGAAGGCAAGCCGGTGCTCGTGCCGAGCGGCCCGGAAGCGCGCTTCCAGCTCACCGCCGCCGATGTCGAGCGCCTGTGGTCGCCGCGCACGCGCGGCGTGCTGCTCGCCTCGCCGTCGAACCCCACCGGCACCTCGATCGAGCCCGACGAACTCAAGCGCATCGTGCAGAGCGTGCGTGCGCGCGGCGGCTTCACAATCGTCGACGAAATCTATCAAGGCCTGTCGTACGACACGCCGCCCGTCTCCGCGCTGTCGTTCGGCGACGACGTGGTGACCGTCAACAGCTTCTCGAAGTACTTCAACATGACTGGCTGGCGTCTGGGCTGGCTCGTGGTACCGCCCTCGCTGGTCGACGCATTCGAAAAACTCGCGCAGAACCTGTTCATCTGCGCGTCGGCGCTCGCGCAGCATGCCGCGCTCGCGTGCTTCGAGCCGGACACGCTGAAGCTCTACGAAGGGCGCCGGCTCGAATTCAAGCGCCGCCGCGACTTCATCGCGCCGGCGCTCGTGTCGCTCGGCTTCACGGTGCCCGTGATGCCCGACGGCGCGTTCTACGTCTACGCCGACTGTTCGAACGTCGCGCACCCCGCCGCCGGCGACAGCGACGCGCTCACCCGCGCGATGCTGCACGACGCGGGCACGGTGATGGTGCCCGGCATGGACTTCGGCGTCGCCGCGCCGCACCAGTACGTGCGGCTCTCGTATGCCACGGCGTACGAGCGCCTGGAGGAAGCGGTCGAGCGGCTGCATACGTTCTTCGGACACTGATCCGCCGTGCTCGAGAAATAGAAAAAGGCACCCGAGGGTGCCTTTTTCGTTTCGTCCGGTCTTTCAGCCAGAACTCAAGCGCCCAGCTCGGACGAAGCGTGCTTCTGGGCCGTCGTGCTGGTGCTGGCGTCGTCCTGATCGGAACCGCCCGCGGACGACGACTTCTCGACGATCGCGTGGGCGTTGTCGAGCGTCACGTGCACGCGCTTCTCGCCGTTGACGCTCGCCACCTTCTGCAGCGCAGACGTGCTGGCCGTGGTGGTGACGGGCGCCTGCGGCGCGTTGATCGGCACGTTGCGGCCGCGTGCGACGTCGCGCAGACGCCCGCGTTCGGCCATCACCTTGGCGCCGTAGCCGCCGTCGTCGGGCGAGGTCGACCCAACGTAGAGACGCAGGCCGCCCGGCAGCGAACCGCCGCGCGCGATGCAATCCTTGAGCACCAGCGCGCCGACCTTGATGTTCGCGAGCGGATCGAGCGCCGCGCGCTGGCCGCCGAAGTACTGGAACTTGTCCGAGTGCACCTTCGACATGACCTGCATGAGGCCCTGTGCGCCCACGCCGCTTTCGGCGTATGGGTTGAAGCCCGATTCGATCGCCATCACGGAGAGCAGCAACAGGGGATCGAGCCCCACTTCACGACCGGTGTCGAACGCCGCTTTCACGAGTTCGCCGACCGGTTCCTGCGCCACACGGTAGCGGCGCGCCAGATAGGTGGCGACGAGCGCTTGCTCACGCGCCGAAACGAGCACGCGGTCGTCGCGCGCGTCGGGCGTGATGCGCTGGGGCGGAATCATGCGCGCGAGCGAACCGACGCTGGTCGGCAGCGCACGCGGATCGAGGCCGTTGAGCGTCACGGCGTCGAGCGTGGCGATGCCGCCGTTCGACACCGAGGTCGCGACCTTCGCGACTGTGCCGTTGGAGCCCGTGGGCGAAATGCCCGTGGCGCCGACAGGCCCGGCCGCACCGGCATCGGGCGCGAGTGCCGTAGGCAGCATTGCGCCGTCGGCGTTGTCGTCGTTGTTCGTCACGCCGGGGGGCGCGAACGAGGGCAGCGGGTTGCCTTGCAGCAGACGGGCCGGGCCGGCCTGGACCGCCGCCGAGACGAACGGCATCACCCGCGCGGCCAGCGTGCCGCGCCACGTGGGCAGCAGCCAGAGGGCAACCGCGAGCACAACGGCACAACCACCAACAATGCTGAACAGGTGATGGCTAAGACGCGTGCCACGACGCAGCAGCGCTCGCAGGCCAAGCGCTACACGCTCGTCGGCGCGCCACCACGATAACCAGGTATTCATCTACAGATCTCCCCATGTTGCATGATCCGGCTCAGGGGTCGGCACGAGGCAGACGGCCAATCGCAGGATCAAGACATCGCGCGCCCTGGCTGGTGCGGCAGCGATGTCGGGAAAACGGCAAGTTCGCCGTGGGTGGAACTCCTTTTGGGCAACCAGGCACGCAATGTGCGCGCGCCGGGAGTTCTCACGCGAAAAGCCAGCGCGAAGGGGCGCTGACGAGGACAACCAATCTAGACCGTATGCAAGCCGTGCAGGGGTTCGGCAAAACGGCGACGCGTTGCGTCTGAAGGGCCGGGAAGGTGGTTAAAAATTTCAAACCCTGCAACCAATGTGGACGGATTCTAGCAGCCTGTTATAGATCGTCAATACTATAGAATGTCAAATCTATAACTAATTGTAATGATGAACACTGTTCAATCCGCCGGAAACCGCGCGCCAAGTGCCTCTGCGGCATGTTATGCGGATTGGCTACCAGCGTGTGCCAGCCAACACAGGTAAAATCGACAATCGTTACGCCGCGTTTCGTCCGGCTTCAAACGCCGGCCGCGGACTGCTGCCGCCCTGCAACCGCCGCGCTGATGCACAATCCGGCCCCAAACTGGCCGCGCGAGCCGGCCTGCCGGGCTGCCCACTGAGTTGCCCAAGACTGGCCCCCAATGAAATACAAAGACCTGCGCGACTTCGTTGGTCGCCTGGAGACGCTCGGTGAATTGCGCCGCGTCCCGCAAGCTGTCTCTCCGGTGCTGGAAATGACCGAGTTGTGCGACCGCGTCCTGCGCGCCGGCGGCCCGGCCCTACTCTTTGAGAACCGTTCGACGCACGCGTTCCCAGTGCTCGGCAATCTGTTCGGCACGCCCCGGCGCGTCGCGCTCGGCATGGGCATCGACGCGCCGGAAAGCGGCGGCGACGGCGCCGCGCTCGAGTCGCTGCGCGACGTGGGGCGTCTGCTCTCGGCGCTCAAGGAGCCCGAGCCGCCGCGCGGCCTGAAGGACGCGGGCAAGCTGCTCACGCTCGCCAAGGCCGTCTGGGACATGGCGCCGAGGACCGTGAGCGCGCCGCCCTGCCAGGAGATCGTCTGGGAAGGCAACGATGTCGATCTCGCAAAGCTGCCGATCCAGACCTGCTGGCCCGGCGACGCCGGCCCGCTCGTCACCTGGGGCCTGACCGTCACGCGCGGTCCCAACAAGACGCGCCAGAACCTCGGCATCTACCGCCAGCAGCTGATTGGCCGCAACAAGCTCATCATGCGCTGGCTCGCGCATCGCGGCGGCGCGCTCGACTTCCGCGAGTTCGCACTGAAGAACCCCGGCAAGCCGTACCCGGTGGCCGTCGTGCTCGGCGCCGACCCCGCGACGATCCTCGGCGCCGTCACGCCGGTGCCCGACACGCTCTCCGAATACCAGTTCGCAGGCCTGTTGCGCGGCGCCCGCACCGAGCTCGCGAAGTGCCTGACGCCCGGCGTCGACACGCTCCAGGTGCCCGCCCGCGCCGAGATCGTGCTCGAGGGCTTCATCTACCCGCAGGCGGGCGAGCCCGGCCCGGCGCCCGCTGGCGCGCCGCCGCGCCCCGCCAAAGGCGCGAGCGCCGCGTACGAACATGCGCTCGAAGGCCCCTACGGCGACCACACGGGCTACTACAACGAACAGGAATGGTTTCCCGTGTTCACGGTCGAGCGCATCACCATGCGCCGCGATGCGATCTACCATTCGACTTACACGGGCAAGCCGCCCGACGAGCCCGCGGTGCTCGGCGTGGCGCTCAACGAAGTGTTCGTGCCGCTCTTGCAGAAGCAGTTTCCCGAGATCACCGACTTCTATCTGCCGCCCGAGGGGTGCAGCTACCGCATGGCGATCGTGCAGATGAAGAAGAGCTACCCCGGGCACGCAAAACGCGTGATGTTCGGGGTATGGAGCTTCCTGCGCCAGTTCATGTATACAAAGTTCATTGTCGTGGTCGACGATGATGTGGACATCCGCGACTGGAAGGAAGTGATCTGGGCGATCACCACGCGTATCGATCCGGCGCGCGACACCGTGCTCGTGGAGAACACGCCGATCGACTATCTCGACTTCGCTTCGCCGGTGGCCGGCCTCGGCTCGAAAATGGGGCTCGACGCCACCAACAAGTGGCCCGGCGAGACGGACCGCGAATGGGGCCGCGCAATCGAGATGGACGCGGCCGTGAAGACGCGCGTCGACCGCCTCTACGACGAGCTCGGCTTTAGCCGCAGCTGACGCCCCGCGCCGCGCGATCCGGCGCAACCCGGCGATACCCGGCGTGAGGCCTCGCGCACCACGCCGGCCGATTCATACGCGACGCCTTTTCGCGACGCCGCGCTTACCGCGTCACGCCTCGTGCATGGCACGAGCCGCGGCGCCAGTGAACCTGAAGGAGACTCGAGGATGATGCCCGCATCGGAGCGCCTGACGCAACTGAACGATCCCGCCCTCTTCAAGACCCGCGCGTACATCGACGGCGAATGGAGCGGCGGTGCGGCCACGTTCGCCGTGCTCGACCCCGCCGACAACGCCGAGATCGCGAGCGTGCCCGACTTCGGCGCCGACGAGGCGCATCGCGCCATCGGCGCCGCGAACGCCGCGCTGCCCGCGTGGCGCGCGAAGACGGGCAAGGAGCGCGCCGCCATCCTGCGGCGCTGGTTCGACCTCGTGATCGAGCACGCCGACGACCTCGCCGCGATCATGACCGCCGAGCAAGGCAAGCCGCTCGCCGAGGCGCGCGGCGAAGTGATCTACGGCGCGTCATTCCTGGAGTGGTTTGCCGAAGAAGCCAAGCGTGTGAACGGCGACGTGCTCGCAAGCCCCGCCAGCGACCGCAAGCTCATCGTGCTCAAGCAGCCGATCGGCGTGTGCGCCTCGATCACTCCCTGGAATTTCCCGATCGCGATGATCACACGCAAGGTCGCGCCGGCCATCGCCGCGGGCTGCACGATCGTCGTGAAGCCCGCCGAGCAAACGCCGCTTTGCGCGCTCGCGCTCGCCGAACTGGCGCAGCGCGCGGGCGTGCCCAAGGGCGTGTTCAACGTGCTCACCGCCGACTCCGCGAACTCCATCGCAATTGGCAAAGCCCTCTGCGAGAGCGACATCGTGCGCCATCTCTCGTTCACGGGATCGACGCCGGTGGGCCGCATCCTCATGCAGCAGTGCGCGCCGACGGTCAAGAAACTCGCCCTCGAACTGGGCGGCCACGCCCCCTTCATCGTGTTCGACGACGCCGACCTCGACGCCGCCGTGGAAGGCGCGATGATCTCGAAGTATCGCAACGCGGGCCAGACCTGCGTCTGCACGAACCGCTTCTATGTGCACGAGAAGGTGTACGACGCTTTCGTCGAGAAGCTCGCCGCCGCCTCACGCAAGATCAAGGTGGGCAACGGCTTCGAAGATGGCGTGAGCCAGGGGCCGTTGATCGACGACGCGGCCGTCGCCAAGGTCGAGCAGCACATCAGCGACGCGACTGCCCAGGGCGCGAAGCTCGTGGCGGGCGGCAAGGTCAGCTCGGGGCGCTACGTCGAGCCCACCGTGCTCGCCGACGTCACGCGCGACATGCTGATCGCGCGCGAGGAAACCTTCGGGCCGGTCGCGGCGGTATTCCGCTTCAGTGACGAAGCCGAAGTGATCGGCCTCGCCAACGACACCGAATTCGGCCTCGCCTCGTACTTCTATAGCCGCGACATCGGCCGCGTCTGGCGCGTGGCGGAAGCGCTCGAGTACGGCATGGTCGGGGTGAACACCGGACTCATTTCGAACGAGGTTGCACCGTTCGGCGGCGTGAAGCAGTCGGGTCTCGGGCGCGAAGGTTCGAAGTACGGCATCGACGAATATGTCGAACTGAAGTATCTGTGCATCGGCGTTTGAAGCACGCTTGAACCAGATTTGAGCCGCGACGCCCGCTTCCTCGCGGGTGGGCGTGCGCGGTACGCAGTCCATACCAACAAGAAATCGTTTTCATGTCTCACGTTTCCCTGCTTTCCGACGGCTTTTTTCTGTCGCTTTCGCTTTGCCTCGACATCGGTCTCGTCAACGTCGCCATCATCTCGCTCACGCTCACGCACGGCTTCCGCCCGGGCTTCTGGCTAGGGCTCGGCTCGTGTTTCGGCGACCTCATCTACGCCGCACTCGCGCTTGCGGGCATGGCCGCGCTGCTGCAGTTTTCGGCCGTGCGCTGGATCGTGTGGATCGGCGGCTCCGCCCTGCTGCTCATGCTCACGTGGAAGATGGCGCGCGAAGCGCTCAATCCGGCATCGGCGCCGCCCGTGGAAGGCGAAGCCGATAGCGCCGCGCCGCTGCCCAACCCGTGGCGCAGCTTCGGGCGCGGCGTGCTGCTCGCGCTCTCGTCGCCGAGTGCGATTCTCTGGTTTGCGGCTGTCGGCGGCGCGCTCATCGCGAAGTCGGGGGCGACGAGCGCTCGCGCGGCCTCGCTCTTTCTGCTGGGCTTTTTTGCGGGCGGGCTCGGCTGGACCCTGTTTCTTTGCGGACTGGCCAGCCACGGCCGCAAACGCGCCGGCACCGGCCTGCTGCGCGCCTGCCACATGCTTTCGGCGTTGCTTTTCGCCTACTTCTCATACAGCGTGATCGTGCACGGCTATCGCGAATTGATCCTGCAGGGCGCGGGCGCGACGTAATCCGTCTCGGGCGCAGAGCGCGCCTTTGCACCAACCCGCGCGCGTCGATCTAGCGCGCCGTGCACGCGGCGAAAGCGAACGCCAAAAACAAACAGCGCAACGCGGCGTGAGCCGGCGTTGCGCCGTTCGTAAAACCTGCAGCCGGGCGGCGTGCGCCGCCCGTCACGCTCAATGACGGTAGTAGCCGTGACCGTAGTAACCGCGGCCGTAGTAGCCGCGGCCATAGTAGCCGTGGTGCCAGTACGGATGGCCGTAGTAGCCGTAGCCGCCGTAGCCGCCTACGACGACGGCGGGCGGCGGCGCGTACACCACCGGCGGCGGCGCATAGACCACGGGCGGGGGCGGCGGTGCGTAAACCGGCGCCGCATAGACGGGATAAGCCGGGGCCACCGGAATGCCAATGCCGATACCCACCGAGACGTGCGCCTGGGCCGCGCTGACGAACCCCACACCCAGCGCAGCGGCAACGATGAACGATACGGTCTTTTTCACTTCTCTTCTCCTGGCGGCCGCCAACGGCGACGCGCATATGACGGGCACTGCCCACGCATTCAATGTATCGAAAACGGCGGCCGTCATTGGTAGCCATTTGTTTCGAATTGCAATCCTGTTTTGGGGGCGCTTAATCGCGCGTCAGGCCCGGTGGGCGTGGCTGCCGCGAAAAACCGCCCCACGCGCGCCCGATCACGCCGCCATTCGTTACAAAAACCAGGGCGCTGTCATTGTTACCTGCACGAGGGCGTCGCGCGGCAAGGCTCCCGGTAATGTTTGATTACAAATTGGCTGACCGCGGCGACGTTCGAGTCGCTGCCGCCACGCGCGGGGAGGCTGTAAACGACGATGCCCGGTCCTGGGACCGGGCATCTCATCCGACCAGCCGACGGCGCACAAGCCGCCGGCCACGCGAGGCAAACTCTCCGCTATCCGACCTTCACGTACGTGAATTCGCGCGTGACGTTCGGCGGCACGTAAGCGCCGCTGATGCGCACGCGCGGCGTCAGGCGCTTCTTCTGATCCCACCAGCGGCGACGCTGAAAGGGCGTGAGAAACCGCAGATGCTTTCGGTAAGCGAAGATGCTCATGGTGAACTCCCCGAATCGGACTACCGACAGGAACAAACCCAATTGCACGGCTGCAACAATGAAACCGAAACGATGAAAAGTATTGTGCTCAGATTCCGGGACAAAAATTGCAGTGTTGCGAGATAGCCTCACGAGCGCCGTATATGCATAGCGCACTGTTCGTTGCGACTTCCGCGTGCTGGGTTTGAGTTGCTGCGCACAGGTGCGCCGCCAGCGACCAGCAGAAATCGTGCCGCGTCAGGCTACTGGCGCGACCTCGCGCCCGTCACTGTCATTTGTAGTCCCACCGCCGGTGCGTGATCGGTACGAAAGCGAACATTTCGTGCGCGGCGCGGCCCCGGCGCAACACTCGCGCCGTGAGGCGCCCGCCTGGCGAGGTCTGTCGGAAACACTGTAGCCGTTCGCGGAAAAGCCTGCCGTGAGTGCAGCCAATTTGCGCGGCGCGCACGCCGGAAGCCGCGGCCGCCGCCGCGCGCCGGGCCCTCCCGGCAGCATCGATCGCGGATACTGGCGAGGCGTGAGCCGTGGTAATGTGGCGACGGCGCGCGCATCGCAACGGCGAGCAACGCGCCCATGGGACTCACCGACGAGCACGCACAATGATCAAGGTCAGCATCCTCTATCCGTATCGCGAGAACGGGCGTTTCGACACCGGGTACTACTGCACGCACCACATGCCGCTCGCGGCGAAGCTCTTTGGCGAATCGCTCAAGGGCTGGTCGGTCGACATCGGCATCAACGCCGGGCCGCCGGGCACGCCGCCGCCGTACGTCGCGGCCGGCCACTTCCTGTTCGAGACGGTCGATGCGTTCTACGCGGTGTTTCAGCCGCATGCCGACACACTCCTCGACGACATTCCCAACTACACCGACGGCGGAAATGGCACCATTCTGATCAGCGAGGTCAAGGTGCCCGTCTGACGTGCTCCGCGTGGTTGAACGGGGCGAGCGGA
Source organism: Paraburkholderia sp. CNPSo 3281 (assembly GCF_024206515.1). Taxonomy (NCBI): domain Bacteria; kingdom Pseudomonadati; phylum Pseudomonadota; class Betaproteobacteria; order Burkholderiales; family Burkholderiaceae; genus Paraburkholderia; species Paraburkholderia sp. CNPSo 3281. Next base: position 163,192 of record NZ_JAMBPS010000001.1, read on the forward strand.
TGCCTCGCATGACCTTTTATCGGCCGCCACACGCCAAGCGCGCCGCCACCCACACAAGAAGGAAACAACACCGATGTTCGGCGATATCGCCCGCTTTCTGCTCAATACGGTCTTCACGCTGTTCGGCGCCGCCCTGCTGCTGCGCGCCTGGCTCCAGTACGTGCGTGTGCCGCCGTACAACCCCGTGACCCACGCGATCCAGCAGGTCACCAACTGGCTGGTGCTGCCGCTGCGGCACGTGATTCCCGGCGTGCGCGGCATCGACTGGGCGAGCGTGGTCGCCGCGCTGATCGCGGCCATCGCCTACGTGCTGCTGATGGTATGGATCGCGGGCGTGGACCCACTGGGTCTTTTGCCGACGCTTCTGATCGTCGCCGTGCTCACGCTCGTGAAATGGGCGCTCAACCTGCTGATCTGGCTGACGATCCTGATGGCGCTGCTCTCGTGGCTCAACCCGCGCTCGGCGGCGATGCCCGTGCTGTTCCAGCTGACGGCGCCGTTCCTCAACCCGCTGCGCCGCATCCTGCCGAACCTGGGCGGCCTCGATCTCTCGCCGATTCTGCTCTTCGTGATCGTGCAGGTGCTGCTGATGGTCGTCACCCGCGCGGCGGTTTCGCTCACGCTTTTTGGGATTTGATGACGCATCGGCATACGGTCTGATGCATCTGGCGGCGCGCCTCGCGCGCCGCGTTGCTTGAGCGCGTCATTGCGCAAGTAGGCCAAAAACGCGTAAAATAGCGCGCTCTGCGGGCGTCGTATAATGGCCATTACCTCAGCTTCCCAAGCTGATGACGTGGGTTCGATTCCCATCGCCCGCTCCACTTCGGCTTGCCGACCTCTCTTCGAGGCATGGGCTTTCAGACTGCGCGCCTGCCAGGACACCCCTGGGACGCCAAACCCTCCCGACCGGCACATGCCGGGCACGACCTGAATTCCTCCGTTGCACAATGCACTCTGGCGCTCCTCGGGTCCTCCCGCACGCGCCGCGAGCTGGTTTGCCGACCCGTATTTCGCTCGACTGCCGCATAACGACTCGCTGCGCGCCCCCTGGCGCACCAGTCCCCGATGGATCAATTTTTCATGTCCCGGCCGAGCGCGATCAGCCTGATCGTGCGCTCGCGCCAAGCCCTCCTCGCCGACGCCGACGCCGACGAGCGCCCAGCCGCCGAAGCCGAGCGCCTGCGCGCCGCGGCCGCCGACCTCACGCGCCTGCTGCTCGACGTGCGCGCCGGGCGTGTGAACGTGTTCGAGTTGAGCGAACCCACGCGGATGCGGGTCGTCGTTTCAGCCGATTGAGGCGTCGAATGATAGGCGGAGCGGCACGCTGCGAGGCGCTGCGCGCCGCCTCAGCCGCCAGAGCCGTGCGAGCGCGCTGATATAATGCGCGACGGCTTCGGAGCCGCTGGGCTTCGAGCGCGCCGCGCCCGCCTGCCGGGCCGAAGGCCATCGCCGGTTCCGGCGAACGCCAAAGCCGCCCACAAGGCGTCCGGCCACGCCGGCCCGCGTAGCCCCCCGGCACCCGCGTCGCCGCGACTAGCCCGACATACCTCGCACCGAGCCGAAGGCGCAGCCCGCCCCCATTATCGACAGCCGCGACAGCCGCCGCTCTCACACCCACCCGCGAAGATGAATCACGATCCCAACGACGCCGCCCGTCCCGACTCCACGCAGTCCGACGCACAAGACGCCGCCTCCGACACGAACGCGCAATCAGGGGCCTCCGCCGACGACGCGCTGCACCACCGCCGCATCCGCAGCTTCGTGACCCGTGCTGGCCGCGTCTCGACCGGCCAGCGCCGCGCGCTCGACGAACTGGGCCCGCGCTTCGTCGTGCCCTACGCGCCCGAAGCCGCCGACTGGGACGGCGTGTTTGAACGGCACGCACCGCGCATCCTGGAGATCGGTTTCGGGATGGGCGCGAGCACGGCGGAAATCGCCGCCTTGCGCCGTGAGGACGACTTCCTCGGCGTCGAGGTCCACGAGCCTGGCGTTGGCGCGCTGCTCAAGCTGATCGGCGACCAGAATCTGGAGAACATTCGCATCATCCAGCACGACGCCGTGGAAGTGCTCGAGCACATGATCGCGCCGGCGAGCCTCGACGGCGTGCACATCTTCTTCCCCGATCCGTGGCACAAGGCCCGCCATCACAAGCGCCGCCTGATTCAGCCGAAGTTCGTCGCGCATCTCGTGTCGCGCATGAAGCCGGGCGCGTACCTGCACTGCGCGACCGACTGGCAGAACTACGCCGAGCAGATGCTCGAAGTGCTCAGCGCGGAGCCCGCGCTCGAGAATACGGCCGCCGACTACGCGCCGCGACCCGACTACCGCCCGGTGACGAAGTTCGAGCGACGCGGCCTGCGGCTCGGTCACGGCGTGTGGGATCTCGTGTTCCGCCGCCGCGCGGACTGAAACCGGGAACCGCATGGAAAAACGGGCGCCGTGATGTCACGCGGCGCCCGTTGCGTTTTTAGTCGTCCCAGCCTAGCCCGCCGCCATAGCCGAACAGCAGGACCACGAGACCGAAAGCGATCCGGTACCAGGCGAAGGCGGTGAAATCGTGCGAAGCCACGAAGCGCAGCAGCCAGCGCACACACGCGAACGCGCTGACGAACGCGGCGACGAAGCCGATGCCGAAGAGCCCGAGCCAGTCCACGGAAAGCTCGTGCCAGCTCTTGTACAGCTCATAAACGGTCGCGCCGAAGATCACGGGAATCGCAAGGAAGAACGAGAATTCGGTCGCGACACGCCGCTCGAGGCCGAACAGCATCGCGCCGATGATGGTCGAGCCCGAACGCGACATGCCCGGAATCAGCGCGAAGCACTGCGCGCAGCCCACCTTGAAGGCATCGAGCGGCGTGATCTCGTCAATCGAGTTCACGCGCGCGCCGCGCTGCTCGGCGACCGGCAGTCCCTTCGGGCCACGCAGGCGATTTTCGACCCACAGGATGACGAGGCCGCCGCCAACAAGGGCGAACGCCACCGGCACCGGCGCGAAGAGCACCGACTTGATCGTCTTCTCGAACATCAGACCGAGCACGACTGCCGGAATGGTGGCGACGATCACGTTGAGCGTGAAGCGCCGCGCATCGGGCCGAGAGGGCAACCCGACGACCACCTCGCCGATTTTGCGCCGGAACTCCCAGCACACGGCGAGGATCGCGCCAAACTGGATCACCACGTAGAAGGTCTTGGCATACTCGCCTTCGAAGTTGAGCAAGCTGCCGACGACGATCAGATGCCCCGTACTCGACACGGGCAGAAATTCCGTCAGCCCTTCGACGATGCCGAGAATCAAGGCCTTGCAGGTCAAAATCCAGTCCATCCCTTTTATCCCTCTTCTTTGAGCGTCGGGACGGCGCACGCCGCGCCGCACGACCAACGACGACTGCGTGCGTCGGCGTTTCGTCGGCCTACTTCTCGACGATCTGCACGCGTATGCCGTTTGTAAGGATGGTGATTGTACCGGGTTCGTAGTTGACGCCGGCAAATTGGAGCTGGTCGGGCTTGAACGTATAGACGGGGTAATTGTTGAGCAACTGGGTGGCGACGAGCGCGGCGACCGCGCTCACCTGCGGCGCGTAGGCGGCGGCGTTGCCCGCCATGTCGACGCCATCGACCGAAGGCGAGCGCAGCACCACGGCGCGGTTCGCGCTGTCGTAGGCGAGTTCGCTCGACACCGTGAACGCACCGCTCACAGGCTGCTGCATCAACGGGCTTTCGAGGTGCGCGTCGAGCCGCACGGCCACGCGATTGCGATCGGGCTGCAGCGTCACGACGGGGTTCGTGAGCGAGACGTCGATAATCTGCTGCATCGAGCGGTGATAGGGAAACTTGCGCTGCACCGCGTCCTGCACCTGCTGCTGCGAAAACGTGTAGTGATCGGGAATGAACGGGAAAATCCCCGTCGCACACGCGCCGAGCGACATCGCCGTACCCGCCGCAGCGCAGGCTGTGAACAGGAAGGCGCGCCGGGAAACGCGCGTTGCGGTGTGGACCATGCGAAATCTCCTTGTTGGGCCGGGACTGGCGCGCCGTCATTCTGGCGCATGGCGGCTGGGCGGCGCAGTTTGCGCCGGGTTCAGCACGAGGCTGGCGCTTGCGGCTGGGTTTGCGCCTCGAGACGCGTGAGCCAGACAATCGCCTCCTCGCGCGACTCGCCGCACATCTCGGGCTGCGGCTGCAGCCCTGAGCAGCACGCCGGCCGCAACGGCGAGCCGAAGATCATGCAGCGCAGGTCCTCGCCGAGTTGAACACAACGCACGCCGGCCGGCTTGCCTTGAGGCATGCCCGGAATCGGGCTAGTAATAGACGGCGCGATGCAGCACGCGCCGCAACCGGGACGGCAGGCGTGCACTGGGGCATCGGCGGGAAAAACGCTACTCACTTCGGCTTCCTGGAACTCTGACAATTCGTGTCCGCGCGGCGACGGACCAGACGGCATTGTGCCATTGCCCGCATGCGACCTTTTTACACAATCGCTTCTTCCTACTCGCTCGTACACTTTGTCCATCTGGCGCTGTAGGACAAGGGACAGGCCATCTGTGCGTGGCGTTCCGCGGCGCCGGACGCTGCCCACCCAAGCGCCGCCCTTCCCAGTGAGCCTTGCATGAGCGACGCCGACCTGCTCTTTCGCCCCGACCTGCTTGCCAAATATGGCGCCAACGGCCCGCGCTACACGTCCTACCCCACCGCCCTGCAATTCCGCGACGACTTTGATCCCGCCGACTACATGCGCGCGGCGGCCGATCTGGGCGCGAGCGAAACCGACCTCTCGCTGTACTTCCACATTCCGTTCTGCGACACCGTCTGCTTCTATTGCGGCTGCAACAAGGTCATCACGAAGAACCGCGGCCGCGCGAAACCGTATCTCGCGCAGATGATCCGCGAAGTGGAGCTGCAGGCCGCGCTGTTCGACACGAAGCGCCCCGTTTCGCAGCTGCATTGGGGCGGCGGCACGCCCACCTTTCTCTCGCTGGAGGAAATGAGCGCGCTCATGGCCGCCACGCGCGAACACTTCGCGCTGCAGCCCGACGATACCGGCGAATACTCGATCGAGATCGACCCGCGCGAAGCCACGGCGCAGACCATTGCGCATCTGCGTCCGCTCGGCTTCAACCGGCTGAGCCTCGGCGTTCAGGACTTCGACCCGGTCGTGCAGAAGGCGGTCAACCGCATCCAGCCGCTCGAGCTGACCGTCGACGTCATGAACGCCGCGCGCGCGAACGGCTTTGAATCGATCAGCGTCGATCTGATCTACGGCTTGCCGCACCAGAACGTCAAAGCCTTCGGCCGCACGCTCGAGACGATGTTGCTGCTCGCGCCCGATCGCATCTCGGTGTTCGGCTACGCGCACATGCCGCATCTGTTCAAGATGCAGCGTCAGATGGACGAAGCGACCTTGCCCACGCCCGCGGAGCGCATGGCGCTGCTGAGGCTCGTGATCGAGCAGCTCACCGAGGCGGGCTACGTCTACATCGGCATGGATCATTTCGCACTGCCCACCGACGAACTCGCACGCGCCCAGGCGCAGCGCACGCTGCACCGCAATTTCCAGGGTTACAGCACGCGCGCCGACTGCGACCTGATCGGCTTTGGCGCCTCGGCGATCGGCAAGGTCGGCGACGTCTACGCGCAGAACGCCAAGGACCTGCTCGGCTACGGCGCGGCGATTGGCGCGGGCAAGCTCGCGACCGCGAAGGGCGTGCGCCTCACTGCCGATGACCGTCTGCGCCGCGACATCATCACGGAGCTCATGTGCAATCTCGAACTGCGTTACGACGAGTTCGAGGCCATCTACGGCGTGCGTTTTCCGGCGGCCTTTGCGGGCGAACTCGAACGGCTGCGCGAGTTCGAACGCGACGGGCTGGTTGCGCGCAGCGCCGACCGCCTCGAGGTGCTGCCCGCCGGGCGCATGCTGGTGCGCAATATCGCGATGGTGTTCGACCGCTACCTTGGCGCGCAGCAGCCAGAACGATTCTCGCGGACGATTTGACGGCTTGCCGGCGCCGCGTAGTTGCCTGAGCGGGCGATTTGCGTCATAATCTCTGGCTACTTCGAGCGCTTGCATGTTCGCGCTCGGGTGCGAGAAACACACAGAAGCAAACGCCTCGGTGGTGAAATTGGTAGACGCGCCGGACTCAAAATCCGGTTCCGAAAGGAGTGCCGGTTCGATTCCGGCCCGAGGCACCAGAATGCTTTCCGGCAATATCCGCCGGAATCCTGAAACCCGCGAAAGCTTAGGGCCTCGCGGGTTTTTTGTTGCCGGCCTGACGCCGGCGCGCCCTTCTTTGGACGAAGATCAAGCGTCCTGCGGATGTCGCACGGCGTGCCGCGCCCCGCTGCTATCGTTGTCGAAGTTATCGAGATAGCAACCGGGAGCCGACGATGGACAGCATTTTCAGGACGCGCTGCCGCAACGTTGATCCGATCGAACGCAGACAGATCCGCCAGGCTCGAAGCGCTGGACCGGCTGCTGCTCGACGTGCGCGCGGGCCGCGTCGATGAATTTCGCACCTGGCCAGAGGACAGCACCTGCGTCTCGATCACTGACTGATGCAGGTCCGCCGCGCGAGCCTCAGCGCAAATTCGTCTGCGCCAGCTCCACCACCTCGTCTCCGCGCCCGCTCAGCACCGCACGCAGCATGTAGAGGCTGAACCCTTTCGCCTGCGCCCACTGCAGCTTCGGCGGCATGGCCAGTTCGTGCTTCGTCGTCACCACGTCGACGAGCGCCGGCCCTGCGTGCGAGAACGCCGCGCGCAACGCCTCATCGAGCGCTTCAGACGTCTCCACACGCACGCTGAAGAGGCCCGCGCCTTTCGCGATATCCGCGAAGTTGGTGGCCGCCAGATCGGTGCCCGTCTCCACATAGCCGCCCGCCTTCATCTCCATCGCGACAAAACCGAGCGAGCTATTATTCAGGACAACGATCTTGATCGGCAGATCGAGCTGGCGCGCCGTGAGAATGTCGCCGAGCAGCATCGAAAGGCCGCCGTCGCCGGAGAGCGAGACCACCTGGCGCCCAGCGTGAGCTGCCTGCGCGCCGAGGGCCTGCGGCATGGCGTTCGCCATCGAGCCGTGGTTGAACGAGCCGTGCAGGCGGCGCCGGCCGTTCATCGTCAGGTAGCGCGCGGCCCAGAGCGTGGGCGTGCCGACGTCGACCGCGAAGATCGCATCGTCCTCGGCGAGCGCGTCCAGACGCGCCACCACATACTGCGGATGCAGCGGCTTGCCGGCAACTGCCGGGCGCGCGAGTTCGTCGAGTCCCTTGCGCGCGTTCGCGTAGTGCTCGCGCGCATGCTCGATGAAGCGCCGGTCGGTCTTGCGCGTGAGCTTCGGCGTGAGCGCGCGCAACGTTTCGCGTACGTCGCCGGTGAGCCCGAGCGTGAGCGGCGCGCGTTTGCCGAGCGCGGCGGCGTCGCGGTCGATCTGCACGATATTCGCGTGTTGCGGATAGAAGTTGCGATACGGGAAGTCGGTGCCGAGCATGACGAGCGTGTCGCACGACATCATCGCGTGGTAGCCCGAGCTGAAGCCGATCAGACCGGTCATGCCCACGTCGTATGGGTTGTCCCATTCGACGTACTGCTTGCCGCGCAGCGCATGCACCGTCGGCGCGCCGAGCGCGTCCGCGAAGGCCACCACCTCGTCATGCGAGCCCTTGCAGCCGCTGCCGCACAGCAGCGTCACCGCTTCGGAGCGATTGAGCAGCTCAGCGAGCCGGTCGATATCCGCCGACGAAGGCAAGGTCGCCGGACGCGCTGCCTGGGCCCATGCCGGCTCCTCGTCGGACGCGTCCAGAAGCGCCACGTCGCCGGGCAGCACGATCACGGCGACGCCGTTCTGATCGATCGCGGTGCGCAGCGCGGTGTCGAGCACGCGTGGGAACTGCGAGGCGTTCGTCACCAGTTCCACGTAATGGCTGCACTCGCGGAAGAGTTCGGTCGGGTGCGTCTCCTGGAAGTAGCCGAGGCCGATCTCAGTCGAGGGAATGTGCGCCGCGATTGCGAGCACGGGCGAGCGGTTGCGATGGCAGTCGTAAAGACCGTTGATGAGATGCAGGTTGCCTGGCCCGCAACTGCCCGCGCACACCGCAAGCCGGCCGGTCGCCGCTGCCTCGGCGCCCGCCGCAAAGGCGGCGACTTCCTCGTGCCGCGTGTGCATCCAGCGGATTGTGCCGAGCTTGCGCAGGCTCGCCGACAAGCCGTTCAGGCTGTCGCCGGTCACGCCCCAGATGCGCTCGACGCCGACTGCCTCGAGCGTTTTCGCCAGATGATCCGCTATCGTCTTCGCCATGGTGTTCTCCACGTGAACCGTATGGCGCAGCGCGCGCACCGAGGCCGGGCGCTGCGCGAGAAGAAAATTGGGGGCAAGTATTCGGGCGTCCAGGCCCTGCACCTGCGCCGGACCTGCCAATGCCCTGCGCTACGTTACGCCATCCGCCCGAAATACGCGGTCAAGCCGCGCGCAGCGCGCAGGCGGCGAGTGCGGGGGCGCGGAACACCTCGCCGCGGATAAAATACCCCGCTCTACGCTGTTCGCCGTCCGTCATGAATCTCGAAAGCATCCTCTTCACCCAGGGTTTCGGCTCACGCCGCCAATGCCGCGCGCTTATCGCCGACGCGCGGGTCGCCGTCGCGGGCGAGCCGTGCACCAATCCGCTCGCAACGTTCGACACGGCCAGCCTGGTCTTGAGCGTGGACGGCACGCCGTGGCCGTTTCACGAGCGCGCCTACATTGCGCTCAACAAGCCCGCGGGCTATGAATGCTCGCGCGATCCGCAGCATCACTTGAGCGTGTTTCATCTGCTGCCGCCGCAGTTCGCGCAGCGCAACGTGCAATGCGTCGGCCGCCTCGATCAGGACACGACCGGCCTCCTGCTGCTTTCCGACGATGGCCAGTTCGTCCACGCCTTCACGTCGCCCAAGCGCAAGGTGCCGAAGGTCTACGTGGCGAGCACGCGCCATCCGCTCGACGAAACCCAGCTCAAAGCCCTGCGCGAAGGCGTGCTGCTGCATGGCGAGCGCGAGCCGAGCGCCGCAGTCGCCGCAAACGCACGTGCCGACCACGAGCTGGAGCTGACCGTGCTCGAAGGCAAATATCACCAGGTCAAACGGATGGTCGCCGCGGCCGGCAACCGCGTCGAAGCGCTCCACCGCGAGCGCATCGGCGCCTTTTCGCTGCCCGCCGGTCTGGCGCCGGGCGCATGGCAATGGCTCGACGCCGCCGCGCTCGACGCGTTGCGCAACAAGGGGTAAACCACCACCAGGCGGCACGAGCGCCCGCCGCTCAGTGCGTCGACGCACCGATGCTTGCAAACAGGCATCGCTTTCGCCGCGCCGCAGCATGTCCTTGCCGAGCTTCCGCCCTATACTCGTCTCAAGAACGATTACAAGTTGCAAGGAGGGGCATCATGATCATCAACGGCTCGTTCGAAATCTCATTCGTGTTGATGGCCTTCATGGCGCTAGGGGCGGTTCTGATTGGGGGCCTGCTCGCGTCGATGCATATGCGACATCAGTATCATCCGAACCTCATCGGGGCGCTCATCGGAGCGCTATTGTGCTTCCTCCTGCTCGAAGCGCTGCCGGCCATCACGTGAACGGCACGCTTTGCGCCGCGCCGCCCGCCCGGAGTCACGGGTGCGGCGGCAGCGTGCGCAAGAACGCATCTACGTCGGGATAACGCAAACGCACGCGCAGTTCGCGCTTGAGGCGCGTATTGGCGAGCCTTCTCGACTCCCGCATGAACGACAGCAAGACCGGCTCGAGTTCGCGCTCGGCCTCGGCGCGGCTCACGCGCGGCGCGCGCGCGAGGCCGAAGGCGTCGGCCACGCGGTCGAAATACTCGCCCATCTTCAGTTGGCTGTCGTCCGTCGCGTGGATCGTGCGCCCCGGGCGACCATGCGTTGCGAGGCGCAGAAGAATCGTCGCGAGGTCGTCTGCGTGGATGTGGCTCGTGTAGACGTCGTCGCTCGCTATGAGCGCCGGCGTGCGCTTCTCGAGCCGCGCGAGCGGAAGGCGGTTCGCGGCGTAAATGCCGGGAATGCGCGCGATCGTCGCGCTGAGCGCGCCGCGCGCCGTTGCGCGACGCAATTGCTGTTCGGCCGACACCCGGCGTATGGCACGGGCGTTGGCGGGCTGCACTGTGCGTGTTTCGTCGATGCGCGCGCCGCCGCAATCCCCGTACACCCCCGTCGTGCTTGCGTAGACGAGCCTCGGGCGTTCGAGGCGCTTGCGCCGGGCGCGGGAAAATCGCCGGATGCGCTCGGGTACAATGACGGATGCTCCAAAGGCTGCGGCATGGCCGACAGCGTCGCGGCGCATGCGGTCCACGAGGCAATGCAATGGGGGCCGCAATGCGCGCGGCGCCACGCCCGCCAGCGCAGGCCGCGACACCGCGCGACGCCGCGCCGCAAGCGCTGCGATCAGGCGGCGCGTGCGCAGGTCGTCGTCGCCGGATTTTTGCGGTGGCGCGAGGTGCAGGACGGTGCCCGCGAGGCCCGCGATCCGCGCGAGACTCGTGCGGGAATCGAGGTCGCCGCGCACCGGCGTTGCACCCGCGGCCCGCACCGCGTCTGCGCGCTCGGCACGGCGCGTGAGCGCGAATACACGCGCGCGGTCTGGCCGCTCGCGCAACTGGGCGACGCCGCGCAGGCCGACGTCGCCGCAACCGACAATCAGGATGCGCGCACGGCGCAAGGTTCGTGTGGCAATCATGGTGGAACCATTTTAGCGGCCCGGGCCTCGCGGCGAAGGCCGGCAAGGCAAACGCGGCAACTTACCCAAAGCGACCCGCGCCCGGAATCAACCCTCGGATACAGACTTACGCTTCCCTGAATATGGCTTTCAACGTAACGCTCAAGCAAAGCGGCCGGCAATTCCAGGTCGAGCCCGACGAACCCATTCTCAACGCGGCCCTGCGTCAGGGCATCGGCCTGCCGTATGGCTGCAAGAACGGCGCCTGCGGCTCGTGCAAGGGCACGGTCTGCAACGGCGAAGTCGAGCAGCGCGCCCACGCGGCTTCGGCGCTTTCCAATGACGAAAGAACGCGCGGCATGGCCCTCTTCTGCTGTGCGACGGCGCAAACCGACCTCGAAATCGATATCCGCGAAGTGGCGGGCGTGGGCGACGTGCAGGTGCGCAAGCTGCCCACCCGCATCGCCGCCATCGAGCGCCGCGCCGACGACGTCGTCGTCCTCAAGCTGCAACTGCCCGCCAACGAGCGCCTGCAATATCTCGCCGGCCAGTACCTCGAATTCATCCTCAAGGACGGCACGCGCCGCAGCTACTCCATGGCGAGCGCGCCGCACGAGGAAGGCCCGATCGAGCTGCACATCCGCCACATGCCGGGCGGCAAGTTCACCGATCACGTGTTCTCGCAGATGAAGGAGCGCGACATCCTGCGCTTCGAAGCGCCGCTCGGCACCTTCTTCCTGCGTGAAGAATCCGATAAACCCATCGTGCTGCTCGCCTCCGGCACCGGCTTCGCGCCGCTCAAGGCGATCGTCGAGCACGCGGTCCACAAGAACCTGAACCGCCCGATGACGCTCTACTGGGGCGCGCGCCAGAAGAAGGACCTGTACCTGATGGATCTCGCCGAGCAATGGGCGAAGGAGATCCCGAACTTCCGCTTCGTGCCGGTGCTCTCCGAGCCTGCAGCCGGCGACAACTGGACCGGCCGCACGGGATTCGTGCACCGCGCCGTGATCGAGGATCTGCCCGATCTTTCTGGCCACCAGGTCTATGCGTGCGGCGCGCCGGTGATGGTGGAGTCCGCGCAGCGCGACTTCACGCAGCACCACGGCCTGCCCGAAGACGAGTTTTACGCGGACTCGTTCACGAGCGCCGCCGACCTCGCGAACGCCGTCTGAAGCTCGCCCGAGTGGGTCGTTGCGTGTGCAATGCATCGACCCGCCGGGTAGCCGTCACGAAAAATTCTTCGGCCGCCTGGAAAAATTCGGCACATTGATGGTTTACATCGCCATTCGGCTTGTCGTATTCTTGCGCCCATGAACTGCATCCTGTCCGCCCTTCGACGTCGCCGCTCGCCCCATCTTTAGGGCCTGGCTACTCGCGGACGCGCGTTGTACTTCTCAACGCACAGCAAGTTCGAATCACGAAAGCCACGGCCAGTCCGTGGCTTTTTGTTTTTCCGCCGTAACTTTTGCAACCCCGTTTTTCAACCCTAGTGCAGCCCCAACGCGGAGCCCGTTGCCATGAATTTTTCCGAATACCCGATCGAGTCGCTGATGTACATCACCAACCGGCCCGAAATCGTTTTCACGCATGGCAAAGGGTCGTGGCTCTACGACAACGAAGGCAAGCGATACCTGGACTTCATCCAGGGTTGGGCCGTCAACAGCCTCGGGCACTGCAACGAAGGCATGATCGAGGCGATGGAGAAGCAGGCGCGCCTGCTCATCAACCCGTCGCCGGCCTTCTACAACGAGCCGATGGCGAAGCTCGCGGGCCTGCTCACCGAGCACAGCTGCTTCGACAAGGTGTTCTTCGCCAACAGCGGCGCCGAAGCCAACGAAGGCGCGATCAAGCTCGCGCGCAAGTGGGGCAAGAAGCATCGCGACGGCGCCTACGAGATCATCACGTTCGACCACAGCTTCCACGGCCGCACGATCGCGACGATGTCGGCGAGCGGCAAGCCGGGCTGGGACACGATCTACGCACCGCAAGTGCCGGGCTTCCCGAAGGCCGACCTGAACGACATCGCCTCGGTTGAAAAGCTCATCACAGCGAAGACCGTCGCCGTGATGCTCGAGCCGATCCAGGGCGAAGGCGGCGTGATTCCCGCCACGCGCGAATTCATGCAGCAACTGCGCGCACTCACGAAGAAGCACGGCATCCTGATGATCGTCGACGAAGTGCAGAGCGGCTGCGGCCGTGCGGGCACCCTCTTCGCCTACGAACTCTCGGGCATCGAGCCGGACATCATGACGCTCGGCAAGGGCATTGGCGGCGGCGTGCCGCTCGCGGCGCTGCTCGCGAAGAAGGAAATCGCCGTGTTCGAAGCGGGCGACCAGGGCGGCACGTACAACGGCAACCCGCTGATGACGGCCGTGGGCTATTCGGTGATCTCGCAACTGGTTGCGCCCGGCTTTCTCGAAGGCGTACGCGCGCGCGGCGAGTATCTGCGCGAAAAGCTGCTCGAGCTTTCGGCCGAACGCGGCTTCCAGGGCGAGCGTGGCGAAGGCTTGCTGCGCGCGCTGCTGCTCGGCAAGGACATCGGGCCGGAGATCGTCGAGAAGGCGCGCCTGATGCAGCCGGACGGCCTGCTGCTCAACGCCGCGCGCCCGAACCTGCTGCGCTTCATGCCGGCGCTGAACGTGACGACGCAGGAAATCGACCAGATGATGGCGATGCTGCGCACGATCCTCGACTCGCTGTAATCGGGGGGAGCGGGAGCGATGTCCGTCACGATCCGCGTGTTCAGCGAAGCCGATACCGAAGCGGTGATCGCGCTCTGGCTGCAGGCGTTTCCCGAGTACAACGATGCGAGCCGGCCGCATCGCAATCCGCGTCTGTCGATCGCGAACAAGCTCGGTACGCAGCCGGAGCTTTTCTTCGTTGCCACGCGCGACGTCGACGGCGCGCTCATCGGCACGGCAATGGCAGGTTATGACGGGCATCGCGGCTGGCTCTATTCGGTCGCCGTTGCGCCCGAGTCGCGGCGCCATGGCCTCGGCACGCGGCTCGTGCGCCATGCGGAAAACGCGCTCGCCGCGCTGGGGTGCCTGAAGCTCAATCTTCAGGTGCTCACCGATAAGGCCGAGGTGCTCGCGTTCTACGAGCGGCTTGGCTATCGCGCCGATGCCGTGGTGAGTCTCGGCAAGCGGCTCGCCGTGCAGGAGTCCGAAGCGCTCGTCTGAGCCTCATTGGTCGACGTCATGAAAAAAAGCCGCATGGGTTTCACACCCATGCGGCTTTTGTTTTGATGCGGCCGCGCGGACCGCAATGCACTGCAGCTTACTCGCCCAGGTACGCTGCGCGCACCTTCGGATCGTCGAGCATCTGCTTGGCCTCGCCTTCCATCGTCACGAGACCCGAGTCCATCACGTAACCGCGGTTCGCCGCCTGCAGCGCGAGACGTGCGTTCTGCTCCACGAGAAGAACGGTGATGCCTTCCGACGAGATCGTGCGCACCACTTCGAAGATCTTCTCGACCATGATCGGCGAGAGACCCATCGAAGGCTCATCGAGCAGCAAAAGCTTCGGCTTGCTGATGATCGCACGCGCCATGGCCAGCATCTGCTGCTCGCCGCCCGAGAGCGTGCCTGCGAGTTGCGTCGCGCGTTCCTTCAGGCGCGGGAAGAAGCCGAACATGCGCTCGACGTCCTTCTGGATGCCGTCGTTGTCGCTGCGCAGGTACGCGCCCATCTGCATGTTTTCGAGAATCGACATGCGCGCGAAGATGCCCCGGCCTTCCGGCACCATCGCGAGGCCGCGTTTGAGCAGCTCATGCGCGGGCACGCCCTTGATCGACTGACCCATGTACTCGATGTCGCCAGCCGAGTACGGCTTCAGACCCGTGATCGCCTTCATCGTCGTGGTCTTGCCCGCGCCATTCGCGCCGATCAGCGTGACGAGTTCGCCAGAGCGTACTTCCATGTCCACGCCCTTGACTGCCTGGATCCCGCCGTAGTTGACCTGCAGACCCTTGATTTTCAGAACCGATGTCGACATTAGTGAACCCCCGCACCCAGATATGCCTCGATCACCTTCGGGTCCTTCTGCACGTCATGCGGCAGCCCTTCGGAGATCACCTTGCCATAGTCGAGCACTGTCATCCGGTTGCACAGGCCCATCACCAGTTTCACGTCGTGCTCGATCAGCAGGATAGTCTTGCCATCGGCGCGGATCTTGTCGAGCAGGCGCGTGAGTTCGACCTTCTCGGTCGCGTTCATGCCGGCCGCCGGCTCGTCGAGCGCGAGCAGCTTCGGGTCGGTCGCGAGCGCGCGCGCGATCTCCAGACGGCGCTGATGGCCGTACGAGAGATTGCGCGAGGTGTAGTCCGCGTATTGCGCGATGCCCACGTATTCGAGCAGCTCGATCGCGCGTTCCTTGATCTCGCGCTCTTCCTTGCGCTCCGCCGGCGTTTGCAGCACCGCACCGATCAGGCCGTGCTTCGTGCGCACGTGGCGGCCGACCATCACGTTTTCGAGCGCCGTCATGCCGCCGAACAGACGAATGTTCTGGAAGGTACGCGCGATGCCGGCCTTCGCCACCTGATAAACGGCGGTCGGCGTATAAGCCGTGCCATCGAGCTTGAATTCGCCCGAATCAGGCGTGTAGAGACCGGTAATCACGTTGAAGAACGTCGTCTTGCCGGCGCCGTTCGGGCCGATCAGGCCGTAGATCGTGCCTTCCTCGATCTGCAGGCCGACGTCGGACAGCGCCTGCAGGCCGCCGAAGCGTTTGTTCACGCCCTTCACGGACAGGCGGATAGGTTTGTTGCTCATGTGGTGTTCTCTCCTGTGTCGACCAGAGTTGGCGCTTGAGCGCTTACTCTGGTCCCACGCAAAGCGCCTTATGCGCGAACCGGCTTCTTGCTGGCGCGCTTGGCGATCTTCGCGATCTTGTCTTCGTGCTTCGCCGCGGGCCACAGGCCTTCGGAGCGGTACAGCATGATGACGACCATCGCAAGGCCGTAGAGCAGCTGACGAATGACTTCCGTATCGACGACTTCGTGGCCGAACAGCATGTGCTGGAGCGGACCCATCGTCGAGCGCAGGAACTCGGGGAAAATGGCGAGCAGCACGGCGCCGAGAATCACGCCGGGGATGTGGCCCATGCCGCCGAGCACCACGCAGGCGAGCACGACGACCGATTCCCAGAACGTGAACGATTCCGGCGAAACGAAGCCCTGGAACGCACCGAACATCGCACCCGAAAGACCGCCGAACGACGCGCCCATTGCAAACGCGAGCAGCTTGACGTTACGGGTGTTGATGCCCATGGCCTTGGCGGCGATTTCGTCTTCGCGGATCGCGGCCCATGCACGGCCGATACGCGAGTGCTGCAGACGCGTACACACCCAGATCACGAGCAGCGCGCAGATCACGAACACGTAGTAGTACATGTAGACCGACGTGAACGTGAAGCCGAGGATCTCGTGCGGCTGCGCGAGATTGAAGCCGAACACCTGCAGCGGCGCGACGCCCGTAATCCCCTGCGGCCCGTTGGTAATGTTCACCGGACGGTCGAGGTTGTTCATGAAGATACGAACGATTTCCCCGAAGCCGAGCGTCACGATCGCGAGGTAGTCGCCGCGCAGACGAAGCGTCGGTGCGCCGAGCAGCACGCCGAAGAGTGCGGCGAGCGCCATCGCGCACGGCACCACGATCCAGTACGGCGTATGCAGCCCGCCCGGGAACATGTTGGCGATCCACGCGAACTGCGTGGTGAGGTGCGGCGACGTCAGCAACGCGGCCACGTAGGCACCCACCGCGTAGAACGCGATATAGCCCAGGTCCAGCAGGCCAGCAAACCCCACCACCACGTTCAGGCCCAGCGCGAGCATCACGTAGAGCATCGCGAAGTCGAGCACGCGCACCCAGTAGTTGCCGCCCGCGGCGCCGACCACGAAGGGGAGCGCTGCCACGACGATGGCCGTCACGATGCCGACCGTGAGGGTCTTCGTCATGTTCTTTTCGGGGATGAGCGTCGTCGACGGCTCGATCGGTTGAATTGAAGTCATGTTGTGTTACTCCCTCTTATGCGCGGTCCGCGACACGTTCGCCCAGCAGCCCCGACGGACGGAACACGAGCACGACGATCAGCACGATGAATGCGAAGACGTCCTGATAGTTACTGCCGAACACCCCACCGGTCAGGTTACCGATGTAGCCTGCGCCGAGCTGCTCGATGAGACCGAGCACCACGCCGCCGACCATCGCGCCGCCGAGGTTGCCGATACCGCCCAGCACCGCGGCCGTGAAGGCCTTCATGCCGGGGATGAAACCCATGTAAAAGTGCGCGTTGCCGTATTCCGAGGCGATCATCACGCCGGCCAGCGCGGCAAGCGCCGAGCCGATCATGAACGTGGCCGAGATCACGAAGTTCGGGTTCACGCCCATCAGCGAGGCATTGTTCGGGTTCTCGGCGATCGCGCGCATGGCGCGGCCGAGCTTGGTCTTGTGCACGAGGAGCAGCAGACCCGCCATCACGAGGAACGCGACGACGATGATGACGATTTCCGTCATCGAGATCACGGCGCCCACGCCGGTTTCAGTCGGCTTGATGACGTTGATCGGGTCGGTCGAGATGAGCTGGGGGAACGCGAGCGGATTGCGGCCCCAGATGATCATGGCGAGCGTCTGCAGCAGGATCGACACACCGATCGCGGTGATCAGCGGTGCGAGGCGCGGCGCGCGGCGCAGCGGCCGGTAGGCGACCTTTTCGATCGTGTACCCGACGACCGCGCACACGACGGCGGCAACCACGAGCGCAATGCACAGCGTGGGGATGTTCCCGAGGCCCGGGAAGTGATTGTGGAGCACGTTGATCGCGGAGAGCGCGACCATGGCGCCCACCATGAGCACGTCGCCGTGCGCGAAGTTGATGATGCCCAGAATCCCGTACACCATCGTGTAACCGAGGGCGATGATGGCGTAGATGCTGCCAAGCACCAGCCCATTCAGGATCTGCTGGATGAAAATATCCATTTAATGCTCCTTAGCCCGTGCAACCGGATTCGCGCTCGTCATCGGCCGGTGGGCGATGTTTTACGGAACCGCAACGACACTTTCGGGTATTGAAGTAAAAACCGGTAACGGTTGGCCGCCCTGGTTCGCGTTGCCGCTGTGTTGCAGCGGCAGACTCGCCAAAAGCGGATGCAAAAACGGCACCGTCGGATGGTTCGGTGCCGTCGGGTTCAATCAAGTACGCGTCATATTCACGTTGGCGTATTCGCGGCGAGCCTTGCGGCCGGCAAACGCGAATGCGTCAAACGCCATGACTCCCTCTCCCCGGCCGCCCGCGCACTGCGGGATCTCAGCTGCGAGATCCGTCGCACCCAGGCGGCGAACCGGCATGACAACGCCGGTACATGCAAAAGCAATCTGCATGCCAGAAATGATCGATGTTGCGCTCGTGCCCGTCTCGGCATTGCGGCCGTGCCACGCATTGCGCGGCGCAACCGCATTGACCGATGACGCGGCAAAAGCCGACTTGAATTGCATTAATCAGGTCTCCTGCGCCTTCCGAAATGCTTGCCTGATGGCCTTCTCATGGGATGTCCAGCCTTCAGAACGCGCGCATTGTAACGCCAATTATGCGACGGGCAATATTGTTGAGCCGGCAGGGTTTTCCTGCATTGCAACCATATTTTTAGATAACCGCACGAGACGGGTTGCACCACAGGTTGCGCCGCATTTTCGTGCACCAGTTGCACCAAAAATCAACAGGCTTCGCATCATGTGTTGCAGATAATGGCCGCAATGCCTTGTCGGGCGGGCATTGAATCAAATGAAGGATATTTAAGGGAGAGCATAATAATGCCGCTACGGCGCGGTGCATTCGTGTCGAAAACGTGTCAATCGCCCCCTATATTCGGGGTCACACCACGCAATTGTGCCCTGCACGCTAGAGAAAACACTAATAAAAGCACCCGGCCAATGTGAGGTTAACCTGCCTTTTCTCATCATGTGGCCCTTATTATTGGCACTCCACATCTGTCGCAGGCATAAAAAAAACGCGCCGGATGGGCGCGTTCTTGCGGAGTAAGGGAGGCGTCAGACTGGCTGACCGAGTCCGCGCGGCAACGGGAACGCAATGTTCTCCTCGATGCCTTCGAGCGCGCGCACGTTGCGCGCACCGAGTTCGTGCAGGCGGCGAATGATCTCCTGAGCGAGCGCCTCGGGCGCCGACGCTCCGGCCGTCAGGCCGATCCGGCGCTTGCCGGCAATCCACTGGGGGTCGATCTGCTCGGGCGCATCCACCATATAGGCCGGAATGCCGCGCTTCTCGGCTACTTCGCGCAACCGGTTCGAATTGGAACTGTTCGGGCTGCCCACCACGATCACGACGTCGCACTGCGGCGCCATGAACTTGACGGCATCCTGGCGATTCTGTGTGGCGTAGCAGATGTCCTGTTTCTTCGGCTCGCGAATGGCCGGAAAACGCGCTTTCAGCGCTGCGATGATTTCCGCGGCGTCGTCCACCGAGAGCGTGGTTTGCGTGACGAACGCCACGCGCTGCGGATCGCGCAGCTTGAGCGCGTCGACATCAGCAATGTCTTCGACGAGGTACATGCCCTCGGCCACCTGCCCCATGGTGCCTTCCACTTCCGGATGGCCCTTGTGCCCGATCATGACGATGTCGAGCCCCTCGTCGCGCATCTTCGCGACTTCCACGTGCACCTTCGTGACGAGCGGGCAGGTCGCGTCGTAGACGCGCAGGCCACGCGCTTCGGCGTCGGCGCGCACCGACTTGGAGACGCCGTGCGCGCTGAAGATCACCGTGTTGCCGGACGGGACCTCATCGAGTTGCTCGATGAAGATCGCCCCCTTCTTGCGCAGATCTTCGACGACATAAGCGTTGTGGACGATCTCGTGACGCACGTAGATCGGTGCGCCGTGAAGCTGGATGGCGCGCTCGACGATCTCGATGGCCCGATCGACGCCGGCGCAGAAGCCGCGCGGCTGGGCGAGCAGGATTTCCGCGTCGGCCAGTTCTGCGATGAGGGACGTGTCCGTGTTGGTCATGGGCTTTAAAGGATTCCGATGATTTGCACTTCGAACGCAACCGCCTGGCCAGCGAGCGGGTGGTTGAAATCGAACAGGGCGGAGGTCTCGTTCACTTCCTTGAGCACACCCGCATAGCGGCCGCCGTTGGGGGCGTTGAATTCGATCAGGTCGCCCGGGCTGAACTCCTCGCCGATCATCCCGTTCTCGCGCAGGGTCTTGAGCGAGACGCGCTGGATCAGGTCGGGGTTGCGCTGGCCGAAAGCGACGCCGGGTTCTAGCTGAAAGGTCGAGTGGTGACCCACCTTCAGACCCTGCAAAATCTCTTCCAGCGGCGGCGCAAGCTGGCCGGCGCCCATCAGCAGGGTGGCGGGACGGTCGACAAAGGTATTGACGATTTCGGTGCCATCGGCGAGTGAAAGCCGGTAATTCAGCGTCACGTGGGAACCGGACTTCACTTCGGAGATGTCGATGATGCTCATGCGTAACTCGTTTCGTCGTAACGCGCGCTTCGCGCGTGCGCGCCGCAAGGCGCCGGTCCGGCCTGCCTCGGGCGGCCGGAAAACAACTATTGTAAGCCACTTGGCCAAGGCGGTCGCGGCACGATTGCGCACTGCCAACGCTCGCACTCGCGTGCGCCGCGCACACCTTATTTGTCTGTGGAGATTGCCATGAGGGAGCTTGCCTGCATGCTGGATACGGCGCCCGATACCGTCGGCGGCGCCCTCGCCGACCGCCTGCCCGGCCCGGGGTGCGCGGAGCGTGGGCCCCGCGGCGCCGCTCTCCCCGCGCGGGCGGCGCCTGCGGTCTCGACCCGCGAGAACGCGGCACCTGCGGCACCACGCCGCGACATGCCCCGCGAGCGACTGCGCACGGCCGGCGCGGCCGCGCTCTCGGACGTGGAGTTGCTGGCGATCCTGCTCGGCTTCGGCTTGCCGGGCCACGATGTCTTCGAGGTCGCTCGCACGCTGCTGGCCCAATTCGGCTCGCTGCGCGCCATGCTCGACGCGCCGCACGAAGAATTCGAGGCCCTGCGCGGCATCGGGCCCGCAAAAGCCGCAATGCTGCAAGCGGTGACGGAAGTCGCACGGCGGGCGCTGGCGCAAGCGCTCGACGACAAGCCGCTCGTCGACTCCCCCGGTGCGGTCGAAGACTATTTGCGCCTTCTGATCGGCGGGCGGCCGCACGAGGTGTTCGTTTGCCTCTTTCTGGACGCGCGCCATCGGCTGATCCGCTCGGAGGAAAGCTCGCGCGGCTCGCTCACGCACATGGCGGTGTATCCTCGTGAAATCGTACGGCGCGCGCTAACGCTCAATGCCGCGAGCCTGATCGTCGCCCATAATCACCCTTCGGGCGCGGTGCAGCCGAGCGCGAGTGACCGGCGCCTCACGCGGGTGTTGCGCGAAACGCTGGCGCTCGTGGAGGTTCAACTCATCGATCACCTGGTCATCGGCACCCGGGAGACGTTTTCCTTTGCGCGCCATGGCTGGAGCTGAGGCGGCACTGGCGCGAGGCGCGGCGGCAAACAACACCGTGTGCAAATCGGGTTTGATTTTCCAGGGCTTTTTCTGCTAGAATTATTGTTTGCCTATTTCCAACCCTGTTCCGAAGCCCGTCGCGGCATTCCAGGGGAAATATGGCCTGGGTTCGAGGTTGTCTCTCATCCATACGTGAGCGCGCTCCTATTCCGGCCATTTCTCGCCTGGGAAACTTAAGCGGCTCTCGAACTCAGAATTTCCGTAGGAGTGTCTCATGGCACGTGTATGCCAAGTCACTGGGAAAGCGCCGATGAGCGGCAACAACGTTTCCCACGCTAACAACAAAACCAAGCGCCGTTTCCTCCCGAATCTGCAAAACCGCCGTTTCTGGGTTGAAAGCGAAAACCGTTGGGTGCGTCTGCGCATCTCGAACGCAGGCCTGCGCCTGATCGACAAGAACGGCATCGATTCCGTGCTCGCAGTCCTGCGCGCACGCGGCGAACTGTAAGGAGTAAATCATGGCCAAGGGAATCCGCGACAAGATCAAGCTCGAGTCGACCGCAGGTACGGGTCACTTCTACACGACCACGAAGAACAAGCGCAACATGCCGGAAAAAATGTCGATCAAGAAGTTCGACCCGGTTGTTCGCAAGCACGTCGAGTACAAGGAAACCAAGATCAAGTAATTGATCGGGTTTCGAGCCTGACGAAGACAGAAAAACCCCGCTATTTAGCGGGGTTTTTCTTTTTGCACGCCCGTCCCGCCCCGGTTCGCGCCATGCAACGGTGTTTTAACGGCGGCGCCCAAACTGCTGCTATCCGTTCGCTCCTCTCTCGGAGTATGCTTCCCGCTTTATACCGGCTGCCACACGCGTGTCATATGTCACTGGCGGCGCAGGACCGCGGCAAACGCGGCGGCCAGAAAGCGTAGAACAAGAGAGACGGAGAAGCAGGATCATGAATTTCGATGTAGCGATCGTCGGCAGCGGCCTCGCAGGACTGAGCGTCGCGCTGAATCTCGCCGGTTCGCGTCGCGTCGTGATCATCGCCAAGCGTGCGATGACCGAAGGCGCGAGCGACCGCGCGCAAGGCGGCATTGCCGCCGTGCTCGATTCGGCCGACAGCGTGGAGAACCACGTGGACGACACGCTCGTCGCCGGCGGCGGCCTGTGCGACGAGGCAGCCACGCGCTACATCGTCGAGCATGGCCGCGAGGCCATCGAATGGCTGATCGCCCAGGACGTGCCGTTCACGAAGGACGCCGCCGCCGAACTCGGCTTCCACCTCACGCGGGAAGGGGGCCACAGCCATCGCCGCATCATCCACGCCGCCGACGCCACCGGCCACGCGGTCGTGCAAACGCTGCTCGAGCGTGCACGCTCGCACCCGAACATCACGATCCTCGAAGACCATCAGGCGATCGACGTCATCACGTCCGACCGGCTCGGCCTGCCGGGCCGTCGTTGCCACGGCCTCTATGCGCTCGATCTGAAGAACGACCGCACGGTGACGATCCAGGCGCCGCACACGGTGCTCGCCACGGGGGGCGCGGGCAAGGTCTACCTGTACACGACGAACCCCGACACGGCCACCGGCGACGGCATCGCCATGGCGTGGCGCGCGGGCTGCCGGGTGGCGAACATGGAGTTCATCCAGTTCCATCCCACCTGCCTGTTCCACCCGCATGCCAAGTCGTTCCTGATTTCGGAAGCCGTGCGCGGCGAAGGCGGCGTGCTGCGCCTGCCCGACGGCACCCGCTTCATGCCCGCGCACGACGCGCGCGCCGAGCTGGCGCCGCGCGACATCGTCGCCCGCGCGATCGACTTCGAGATCAAAAAGCACGGCATCGACTGCGTGCATCTCGACATCAGCCATCAGCCGCCGGCGTTTCTCGAAGAGCATTTCCCGACCATCCTCGCGCGCTGCCGCGAATTCGGCATCGACATCACGAAGGAGCCGATTCCCGTGGTGCCCGCCGCGCACTACACCTGCGGCGGCGTCGTCACCGACCTGGCCGGGCGCACCGATCTCGCGGGCCTCTATGCGGTGGGCGAGACGTCGTACACGGGCCTGCACGGCGCGAACCGCCTAGCGAGCAATTCGCTGCTCGAGTGCCTCGTGATCGGCCGCTCGGCGGCCGAGGCGATCGAGGCGGAAGGCTTCAGCGCGGGCGCGCATGCGCCACTGCCCGACTGGGACGAAAGCCGCGTCTCCGATTCCGACGAGGAAGTCGTCGTGGCCCACAACTGGGACGAGCTGCGCCGGCTGATGTGGAATTACGTCGGCATCGTGCGCACCGACAAGCGGCTCGAGCGCGCCCAACATCGCCTCGCCCTGCTGCGCGATGAAATTCTCGAGTACTACGCGAATTTCCGCGTCACGCGCGACCTGCTGGAATTGCGCAACCTCGTCGAAGTCGCTTCGCTGATCGTGGAAAGTGCGCGCTCGCGCCGCGAGAGCCGTGGCCTGCACTACAGCCGCGACTGGCCGAACTCGCTGCCCAAGGCGCTGCCAACCGTGCTCGCGCCGGAGCGCGTACGCAATCGCACGGTTTCATGAGCCTGACAAACTAACAGCGCCGCAAAAACAAAGGCCGCCTCATCGCGAGGCGGCCTTTTCGTTCTGGTTCAGCTGGGCGAACTTGCGGCTTCAGACAATGCGCATCGAAAAGTCCGTCGCGCGCACGTCCTTCGTCAGCGCGCCAATCGAGACGCGGTCCACGCCCGTTTCCGCGATCGCGCGCACCGTGTCGAAGTTCACGCCGCCCGAGACTTCGAGCACCGCACGCCCCGCCGTGAGCTTCACCGCATCGCGCATCATGTCCAACGAGAAATTGTCGAGCAATACCGACTTCGCGCCGTGCGCGAGCGCCGTTTCGAGCTGCTCGAGCGTCTCGACTTCGATCTGGATCGGCACGCCCGCATCGAGCGCGAGCGCAGCGGCCATCGCCGCACCCACGCCGCCTGCCGCAGCAATGTGGTTTTCCTTGATGAGGATCCCGTCGTAAAGCGCAAGACGCTGGTTTGCGCCACCGCCCACGCGCACTGCGTACTTCTGCGCGAGGCGCAGGCCGGGCAGCGTCTTGCGCGTGTCCAGAATGCGCGTGCGCGTGTGCCCGATCATGTCGACGTAGCGGCGCGTCACGCTCGCCACGCCCGAAAGCAACTGCAGGAAGTTCATCGCGTTGCGCTCGGCCGTGAGCAGCGAGCGCGCCGGACCGCGCAGCGAGCAGACGGTCGTGTCGGCAGCCATGCGCTCGCCTTCGCGATAGTGCCAACGCACTTCGATGCGCGGATCGACCTGCTTCACCACGCCGTCGAACCAGAGCACGCCGCACAGCACCGCTTCTTCGCGCACGATGATGCGCGCGTCGCGCATTTCATCAGCGGGTACGAGACGGCCGGTCTGGTCGCCAGGGCCCACGTCTTCCTGGAGCGCATCGGCCACGTTGCGTGCGATCGCGGCGTCGAACGCCGCGCCGTACTGCGCGCGCACGTCACCCAGCACGGGCGCAACGGCATCCACTGCGAGCAATTCGAGTGCACCCATTTACGCGGCCCCCACTTGCGAGAATAGCGCGGTGTCGCGCGCGAGGTCGCCGCTCGCCTGCACGCGGCGCTTGTGTTCCGCCGCGAACGCCAGCATGCGATCGATCGGCAGACGCGCGCGCTCGCCGATCGCGCTGTCGACGTGGATCTCGTTGTGACCGCGCTCCAGCACGTCGACGAGATTTGCCAGACCGTTCATGGCCATCCACGGGCAGTGCGCGCAGCTCTTGCAGGTCGCGCTGTTGCCGGCCGTCGGCGCTTCGATGAAGGTCTTGCCCGGCGCCGCGAGGCGCATCTTGTGCAGGATGCCGAGATCGGTCGCGACGATGAAGCGTTGCGCGTCGAGCTTCACGGCGGCGTCGATCAGCTGGGTGGTCGAGCCAACCACGTCCGCGAGCGCGACCACGCTCTCGGGCGATTCGGGGTGGACGAGAATCTTGGCGTCCGGATATTCGGCGCGCAGCAGGTCGAGTTCGATGCCCTTGAATTCGTCGTGCACGAGGCAGGAGCCTTGCCACAGCAGCATGTCGGCGCCGGTCTTCTTCTGGATGTAGCTGCCCAGGTGGCGGTCCGGCGCCCACAGAATTTTTTCGCCCTTCGCGTGCAGGTCGGCGACGATCTCGAGACCGATGGACGACGTGACCATCCAGTCCGCGCGCGCCTTCACGGCGGCGCTCGTGTTCGCATAGACGACCACGGTGCGGTCGGGATGCTCGTCGCAAAACGCCGAGAATTCGTCGATGGGGCAACCGAGATCGAGCGAGCAGGTCGCGTCGAGGTCGGGCATGAGAATGCGCTTGTTCGGACTCAGAATCTTCGCGGTCTCACCCATGAAGCGCACGCCCGCCACGACGAGCGTCTGTGCCTCGTGGTCGCGGCCGAAGCGCGCCATCTCGAGCGAATCGGCCACGCAGCCGCCGGTTTCGTCGGCGAGCTCCTGCAACTCAGGATCCACATAATAGTGCGCGACAAGCACCGCCTTCTCGCGCTTGAGCAACGCGCGAATCCGCTCCTTCAATGCAACGCGCTCTGCCGTGGACGGCGCATCGGGCACGCGCGCCCAAGCCTGTCCAACGCCGCAAACGGCACCCTGCGGCCGGTCATATTCGACCTTCCTGATCGCCTGACTCATCATCTCCTGCCCCTACCGATCGCCGCGCGATTGAAGCCATTGTGGGGACTCCGGCTTTCTTGCGGCCCAAAAAGAAAAACCCCGCCAGCGCGGGGTTTTGTGACGTCTCATCATTCTAAAGGATTTTCTTACGCCCCACTGAGGGGCCAAAATCCGGTCAAGCCGATCAGGCCAATCAAGCGTAACGGCGCAGGCGCGAAGCAAATTCCTGCAGCGCCTTGATACCGCTTTGTTCAGCGCGATGGCACCAATCCTGGAGCTGCGTGAGCAGTTGTTCGCGCGAGGCGCTCGAACGCTCCCAGATCGCGGCGAGTTCGTTACGCAGTTCGATGTACGTGCGCAGCTTCTGGCTGTTCGCGAAAATTTGCGGAAGCTGGCGCTTCTGCGGCTCGTTCAGGCTGGCTTCTTCCTTGTCGAACCACTTGCGCGCACCGCGCATGACCTTGTACTTCTCGCGCTCGCCCACTTCCTTGAGGTGCGCGAGTTCCTGACGGTACGCGAGCTTCACGGCCTTGGCGTAACGCGCCATCACTTCGTAGCGATTGGACAGCACGGCCTGCAGCGTTTCGTGGTCGGGCACCAGCTTGCCCTTGGTGAGGCGCGGCGTGGGCGCGACCTTCTTCACCTTGGCAAGGCCAACCGCCTGCATCATGCGGATGTACATCCAGCCGATGTCGAACTCGTACCACTTGTTCGAGAGCTTCGCGGAAGTCGCGAACGTGTGGTGGTTGTTGTGCAGTTCCTCGCCGCCGATGATGATGCCGAACGGCAGGAGGTTCGTGCTCGCGTCAGACGAATTGAAGTTGCGATAGCCCCAGAAGTGGCCGAGGCCATTCACGACACCCGCAGCCCAGAACGGAATCCACGCCATCTGCACGGCCCACACGGTGAGGCCGACTGCGCCGAACAGCGCGACGTCGATCACCATCATGATGCTCACGCCGAGGATGGGGTAGCGCGTGTAGACGTTACGCTCCATCCAGTCGTTGGGCGTGCCGTGGCTGAAGCGGCGCAGCGTTTCTTCGTTCTTCGCTTCGGTGCGATAAAGCTCAGCGCCTTCGAGCAGCACCTTCCAGATGCCGCGCGTTTGCGGGCTGTGCGGATCTTCTTCCGTTTCGCACTTGGCGTGGTGCTTGCGGTGGATCGCCGCCCACTGGCCCGTGAGCATGCCCGTGGTCATCCACAGCCAGAAGCGGAAGAAGTGGCTCGCAATGGGATGCAGATCCAGCGCGCGGTGCGCCTGGCAGCGGTGCAGGTACACCGTCACGCCGATGATCGTGATGTGGGTGACCACCGCCGCGAACAGCACGATCTGCCACCACGAGAAATGAAGCACCCCGTGGGCGAGGAAATCAAGCAGGGAGTTCAACAAGGCATTTACCTGTGAAGCGAAGCGCGTCGGCCTTTCAGCCAGGCGCCAGTGTCAAGAAAGTGAAAGCGACTAGATGCGGTTGGACGGCATTCTACTAGAACCGTTCCAAGTGTTTGTAACAAAGGGAGATTTTTTTCTTTAATGGTTACGGCGTCAACGTCTGAAGGGCGTTTCGAGGCGCTTTGCCGCACCCCAACTGGCCCTTTCCGTGCAATCCGACCCCATCTAGTCTTTCACCGCGATCCCATGTTCCGCGCTCTCTACCCAGAATCCTAGTTCGAGTTGCACGGCGTCGCCTGAAAATTCGATGGGATACGGCGTTCGCCTGGAATCGGGTCTCGATGCCATACGTCACCCGGCCCTGAATACTGCCTGCGCTGATGATGTCGCCAATACGCAACGAGCGGTCGGCCGGCACGATGACCGTGATGGGGCACGATCTGCCGCACGAGCTAGTGCGGACCGCCCGGCTTGCCCCGGCCGGACGGTCCCGCAAACGTCGCTCCCGCCGCGCGTTTTACTCCAGCGCAGCGTCCGGCTCGGCGGCTTCGCTGTCCTGCGCCTTTGCGATCACGTCGGACGCCTCCTGCTCCGCTGCGGCTTCTTCGGGCGTCGTCTGCGCGCCGGCCGCCTTCGTCTTGGGCCTGGCTTCGCCGCGACGCTCCAGCACGGCGGCAAAGAAGCCGTCGGTGGCGTGGCGGTGCGGCCACAGCGAGAGGTAGTCGCCCGTGTCGAGGCCCACGCGTTGCTCGGCCAGCACCTCGCGTGCGCTCACCAGCACGAACTCGGGATGCGCCTCGAGGAACTGCTTCACGACCGCTTCGTTCTCGGCTTCGAGAATGCTGCAGGTCGCGTAGACGAGACGGCCGCCGCGCTTGAGCAGGCGCGCCGCGCTCGTGAGAATCGAAAGCTGCTTGGGCGCGAGCTCGGCCACCGACTCCGGCGACTGGCGCCACTTGAGGTCGGGGTTGCGGCGCAGCGTGCCGAGGCCCGAGCACGGCGCATCCACGAGCACGCGGTCGATCTTGCCGATCAGACGCTTGATCTTGGCGTCGTGCTCGCTGTCGATCAGCACGGGATTGACGTTCGAAAGGCCGCTGCGCGCGAGGCGCGGCTTGAGCTTGGCCAGGCGCCGGTCGGAGACGTCGAAGGCGTAGAGACGGCCCGTCGAACGCATCATCGCGCCGAGCGCCAGCGTCTTGCCGCCCGCGCCAGCGCAGAAGTCCACGACCATCTCTCCGCGGCGCGGCGCCAGCAGCGTGCACAGCAGCTGACTGCCCTCGTCCTGCACCTCGAACCAGCCGTTCTTGAACGCGTCGAGTTTCGTGAGCGCGGGCTTGCCCGTCACACGCACGCCGAACGGCGCAAACGGCGTTTCGCCGCCTTCGATGCCCGACTCGGACAGCGCGCGAATCAGCTCTTCGCGATTCGCCTTGATGGGATTGGCGCGCAGATCGAGCGGCGCCGGGTAGTTCAGCGCGGCGGCCAGTTGCGCGAGTTCGGCGGGCTCAAAGCGCGTTTCCAGCGCCTTCATGATCCACTCCGGCAGATTCAGCTGCACGCGCAGCGGCAGGCTCGTCGGGTCGATCTTCGCGACGTGCTCGAGCCAGGTGGCCTCGGCGTCCGATACGAACGGGCGGATCGCCGAGCGGCCTGCCGTCGCCATGAGGCCGAGCAGCGTGAGGCGGCGCGTCGGGCTGCCCGTGCCGCTTTCGGCCAGGTGCGCGAATTCCATGCGCCGGCGCAGCACGGCGAACACGGCTTCGGCGATCACACCGCGCTCAGCGTGGCCGAGCTTCGGATGCTCGCGGAAGAAGCGGCTCGTCACCGCGTCGGCCGGGCCCGTGAATTTGAGGACGTCGGCGAGCAACGTTTCGGTCTGTCCAATCAGAAATCCATGCAGTCTCATGCGCCCTCCCCGGCGGCTTGCGAGTCGTCAAAGAAGAGCCACTGTGGCTCGGCCGGCGTGAGCGTCACGCGTTCGCCGTCGAGCGCGAGGCGCCCTTCGACGAACCAGCGCACCGCGCGCGGATACATAAAATGTTCGGTCTTGAGCACGCGCGCGGCGAGCGCCGCGGCGTCGTCGCCCGCGCGCACCGGAACCACCGCCTGCGCGACGATGGGGCCATGATCGAGCGTCGGCGTGACGAAATGCACCGTCGCGCCGTGCACGCGGCAGCCGGCGTCGAGCGCCTGCTGGTGCGTCTTGAGGCCCGGAAACATCGGCAGCAGCGAGGGATGGATATTAAGCATCCGACCCGCATAATGGCCGACGAACGATTCGGTCAGCACGCGCATGAAGCCCGCCAGCACGACGAGGTCCGGCGCGTAGCCGTCGATGACTTGAGCGAGCGCCGCGTCGAAGCTGGCGCGATCGGGAAACTGGCGGTGGTCGACCACCGCCGTGGCAATGCCATTCGAAGCCGCGAACGCGAGGCCCGCGGCGTCAGGACGGTTGGCAATCACGGCGGCGATACGCGCGCCCCAAGCCTCCTGCGCGCAAGCGCGCACGATGGCTTCCATGTTGCTGCCCCGCCCCGAAATCAGGATGACGAGATTTTTCATCCGCGGATTTTATCATCGGGGCGCCTGCTCAACGCTCGCGCGGCGGCGATCGTCGCCTCGTGCGTTTATAATCTTCTGTTTCGTCGCGGTCCTTGGGCCGCGAATGGCCAGGTCAGTCGGTCAGCAGTCGATCATTAGCACGCGTGCTGCGCCAGCGCGCTTTTCGAGGTTCCACCAGGTTCCGCTATCGTGAGAGTCTTCCGCGGTCTTCCCAATGCCGAAAGCCGCGCGCCCTGCGCGCTGACCATCGGCAATTTCGACGGTGTCCACCGCGGGCATCAGGCATTGCTCGCGCGCGTGCGCGCGGCAGCCGACGCGCGCGGCCTGCCCGTCTGCGTGATGACCTTCGAGCCGCATCCGCGCGAGTTCTTCAACCCGGCCAGCGCCCCGCCGCGCATCGCCATGCTGCGCGACAAGCTCGAAGCGCTGCGCGAGAACGGCGTGGACCGCGTCGTGGTCGAGCATTTCAACCACACGTTCGCGAGCCAGTCGCCCGAGGCGTTCGTTGAGCGCATCATCGTGGGCGGACTGCACGCGCGCTGGATGATGATCGGCGACGACTTCCGCTATGGCGCGAAGCGCGCGGGCGACTTCGCTTCGCTGCAGGCCGCGGGCGCGCAGCACGGCTTCGAAGTCGAGCAGATGGCGACCGTGGCCGACCCTTCGGGCGTGCGCATTTCCAGCTCCGCCGTGCGTGCGCAACTGCACGCCGGCGACCTCGACGCCGCGCGCGCTTCGCTTGGCCGCGGCTACCACATCAGCGCGCACGTCACGCACGGCCTGAAGCTTGGCCGCGACCTCGGCTTCCCCACGATGAACCTGCTGATCGGCCACAAGCGGCCGGCTCTCAAGGGTATTTTCGTCGTGATGGTGCATGGCATCGCCGACCATCCGCTGCCGGGTGTCGCGAGCCTCGGCCTGCGCCCGACCGTGGACGACTCGGGCCGCGTGCTGCTCGAAGTGCATCTGCTCGACTGGCACGGCGACGCCTACGGCAAGCTCGTGCGCGTCGAGTTTCTCAAGAAACTGCGTGACGAGGAGAAGTTTCCCGACCTCGAAACGCTCACCGCCGCGATCGCCCGCGACGTGGCGAACACCCGTGCGTGGTTCGCCGCCGCGGGCGCAGACGTGGCCGGCGGCGCATCCACTGGCTTTGCCACCTCGGCCACCGACCGAATTTGACCCGCGGCCCGCATGCGCGGGCTGCCCCGCCCCCAGGCGCCGCGTGCTCAAAGCACGGCATGCAGCGCCCGCGGCGACGGTTGCGCGGCATCGGCCGCAACGCTGACGCCATGCATCCCCCGAATTCCAAGTGATCTCACCATGAGCGACAAGAAAGCATCCTCCGGCAAGCCGCAGAAGTCCGAATCGAAGTACCCCGTCAACCTGCTCGACACCCCGTTTCCGATGCGCGGCGATCTGCCCAGGCGCGAGCCGCAATGGGTCAAGGAATGGGAAGAGAACCAGGTCTACGAGAAGATCCGCGCGGCTTCGAAGGGCCGCAAGAAGTTCATCCTGCACGACGGGCCGCCGTATGCGAACGGCGACATCCACCTCGGCCACGCGGTGAACAAGATCCTCAAGGACATGATCGTCAAGGCGCGCAATCTCGCGGGCTTCGACGCGGTCTACGTGCCGGGCTGGGACTGCCACGGCATGCCGATCGAAATCCAGATCGAAAAGCAGTTCGGCAAGTCGCTGCCCGCCCAGGAAGTGATGCAGAAGGCGCGCGAGTACGCGGCCGGCCAGATCGAGACGCAAAAGAAAGGCTTCAAGCGCCTGGGTGTGCTCGGCGACTGGAACAACCCATACAAGACGATGAACTTCGCGAACGAGGCCGGCGAGATCCGCGCACTCGCGAAGATCATCGAGAAGGGTTATGTATTCCGCGGCCTCAAGCCCGTGAACTGGTGCTTCGACTGCGGCTCCGCGCTCGCTGAAGCCGAAGTCGAATACACGGACAAGACCGACCCGACCATCGACGTGCTGTTCACGTTCGCGCAACCCGCCGAAACGGCGGCCGCGTTCGGCCTGCCCGCGCTGCCGCGCGAGGAAGGCGGCATCGTGATCTGGACCACGACGCCCTGGACGATTCCGTCGAACCAGGCGCTGAACGTGCACCCGGAAATCGACTACGCGCTCGTGGACACGCAACGCGGCCTGCTGATCCTCGCCGTCGAACGCGTGGAAGCGTGCATGAAGGACTTCGGCCTCGACGGCAAGATCGTCGCCACGACGAAGGGCGAGAAGCTCTCGCTGCTGCGTTTCAATCACCCGCTCGCCTCGGCGCACCCGGGCTACAAGCGCACCTCGCCGATCTATCTCGGCGACTACGTCACGACCGACACCGGCACGGGCATCGTGCACTCGGCGCCCGCTTACGGCGTGGAAGACTTCGTGTCGTGCAAGGCGCACAACATGGCGGATTCGGACATCATCAGCCCGGTGATGGGCGATGGCCGCTACATCGAATCGCTGCCGCTCTTCGGCGGCCTCTCGATCTGGGCGGCGAACCCGAAGATCGTCGACGCACTCGACGCCGCCGGCACGCTCTTGCGCAGCGAGAAGTACCTGCACAGCTACATGCACTGCTGGCGCCACAAGACGCCGATCATCTACCGCGCCACTTCGCAGTGGTTCGCGGGCATGGATGTCACGCCGAACGACGGCGGCAAGACGCTGCGCGAAACGGCGCTCGAAGGCATCGAGGCGACGGCGTTTTACCCTTCGTGGGGCAAGCAGCGCCTGTACTCGATGATCGCCAACCGCCCGGACTGGACGCTTTCTCGCCAGCGCCAATGGGGCGTGCCGATGGCCTTTTTCGTGCACAAGGAAACCGGCGAGCTGCATCCGCGCACGCTGGAGTTGCTCGAACAGGTGGCGCAGCGCGTGGAAAAGGAAGGCATCGAAGCGTGGCAAACGCTCGATCCGCGCGAGCTGCTCGGCGACGACGCCAACCTGTACGAAAAGAACCGCGACACGCTCGACGTGTGGTTCGACTCGGGCACGACGCACTGGCACGTGCTGCGCGGCTCGCACAAGGACGAACTGCAGTTCCCGGCCGACCTGTACCTGGAAGGCTCGGACCAGCACCGCGGCTGGTTCCACTCGTCGCTGCTCACGGCTTCGATGCTCGACGGCCGCCCGCCCTACAACGCGCTGCTCACGCACGGCTTCACCGTGGACGGCGAAGGCCGCAAGATGTCGAAGTCGCTCGGCAACGGCGTCGATCCGCATGAAGTGGCGAACCGTCTGGGCGCGGAAATCATCCGTCTTTGGATCGCCTCGACCGACTACTCGGGCGAGCTGGCCATCTCGGAGGAGATCCTCAAGCGCGTGACGGAAGGCTATCGCCGCATCCGTAACACGCTGCGCTTCCTGCTCTCGAACCTCTCGGACTTCGACTTCGAGAAGCACGCGCTGCCCGCGAGCGAATGGCTCGAGATCGACCGCTATGCCGTCGCGCTCACGCATACGCTGCAAAACGACGTGCTCGCCCACTACGACCGCTACGAGTTCCACCCGGTGGTGGCCAAGCTCCAGACGTTCTGCTCGGAAGACCTGGGCGGGTTCTACCTCGACGTGCTGAAAGACCGCCTCTATACGAGCGCAGCGG
Organism: Paraburkholderia sp. CNPSo 3281; assembly: GCF_024206515.1. Taxonomy (NCBI): domain Bacteria; kingdom Pseudomonadati; phylum Pseudomonadota; class Betaproteobacteria; order Burkholderiales; family Burkholderiaceae; genus Paraburkholderia; species Paraburkholderia sp. CNPSo 3281. Next base: position 196,597 of record NZ_JAMBPS010000001.1, read on the forward strand.
ACTCGAAGGCCCGCCGCGGCGCGCAAACAGCACTGCATCACATCACGCATAGCCTGTTGCGCATCCTCGCGCCGTTCCTTTCGTTCACGGCCGAAGAAGCGTGGAAGGTATTCCAGCCGCAAAGCGAAACCATCTTCACCGAAACCTTCCACGCCTTCCCGGACGTCGAAGGCGCGCCGGAGCTGATCGCCAAGTGGACGCTGCTGCGCGAAGTGCGCGGCAACGTGACGAAGGCGCTCGAAGAGGCGCGTGTGGCGAACCAGATCGGTTCGTCGCTGCAGGCCGAAGTGCGCATTCTCGCAAGCGGCGCGCGCTACGACGCGCTCGCCTCGCTCGGCGACGACCTGAAATTCGTGCTGATCACCTCGGCGGCGGAAATCGTGAAGGTCGATAGCGAAGCGGAGGAAGGCGTCGAAGTGGTCACTTCGAAGTACCTCAAGTGCGAGCGCTGCTGGCACTACCGCGAGGACGTGGGCGCGAACGCGGAGCATCCGGGCCTGTGCGGCCGCTGCGTCGTGAATCTGTTCGGCGACGGTGAAAAGCGGAGCGCGGCATAATGGCAAAAACCCTGTCGAAGCAGTCCAGGTCGAACGGCGCGGGCGGCACGCTCGCGCCGTGGCTCGGGGTCGCGGTCATCGTGATCCTCGCCGACCAGCTCACGAAAATCGCCATCAACAAGGTGTTCAGCTACGGCGAAGGCCGCGTGATCACACCGTTCTTCAACCTCGTGCTGGTCTACAACAAGGGCGCGGCGTTCAGCTTCCTTTCGGCGGCGGGCGGCTGGCAGCGCTGGGCATTCACGCTGCTTGGCGTAGTGGCGGCGCTCGTGATCTGCTATCTGCTCAAGCGCCACGCCACGCAAAAGCTCTTCTGCACGGCGCTCGCGCTCATCATGGGCGGCGCGCTCGGCAATGTGATCGACCGCCTGCTGTACGGCCACGTGATCGACTTTCTCGATTTCCACGTGGGCGGCTGGCACTGGCCGGCGTTCAACCTCGCCGATAGCGCGATCTGCATCGGCGCGGCGCTGCTGGTGTTCGACGAACTGCGGCGCGTGCGCGGCGCGCGCTGAGTGTGTGGGCTGCACGGTTATAGGAGCTGTGACTTGAACACGTCCGCTGCAAACCCAGGCGAACTGGCCGGCCGTCACCTCGTGCTCGGCATGACGGGCGGCATTGCCTGCTACAAGATCGCCGAGCTCACGCGCCTGTTGACCAAGGCCGGCGCGACCGTGCAGGTCGTGATGACCGAGGCCGCCACGCAGTTCATCACGCCGGTCACCATGCAGGCACTGTCGGGCCGCCCCGTCTACACGAGCCAGTGGGACGGCCGCGTGCCCAACAACATGGCGCACATCGATCTCTCGCGCGAGGCCGACGCCATCGTCATCGCGCCCGCCTCCACCGACTTCCTCGCCAAGCTCGCCCACGGTTTCGCCGACGACCTGCTCTCCACGCTGTGCGTGGCGCGCGACTGCCCGCTGCTGGTCGTGCCCGCGATGAACCGGCAGATGTGGCAAAACCCGGCCACGCAGCGCAACGTCGCGCAACTGCGCGCGGACGGCATCGAAACGCTCGGTCCCGATTCCGGCCCGCAGGCGTGCGGCGAGATCGGCGACGGGCGCATGCTCGAACCCGAGGCCGTGTACGAGGCAATTGTCTCGTTCTTCGCGCCGAAGGTGCTCGCGGGCCGCAAGCTCCTGATCACGGCCGGCCCGACCTTCGAGCCGCTCGATCCCGTGCGCGGCATCACCAACCGCTCGAGCGGCAAAATGGGCTTCGCGCTCGCGCGCGCCGCGCAGCAGGCGGGCGCCGAGGTGCATCTGGTCGCCGGCCCCGTCGCGCTGGAAACCCCGTGGGGCGTGTATCGCGAAGACGTGCAGACCGCCCGGCAGATGTACGACGCGGTCATGCGCGCCGCGACCGACGCCGATGTCTTCATCGGTGTGGCGGCCGTGGCCGACTGGCGCGTCGATCATGTCGCCGAGCACAAGATCAAGAAGACGGCCGGGCACCGCATGCCGACGTTCACGTTCGTCGAGAACCCGGACATCCTCGCCTCGGTCGCGGCCTTGCCGAATCCGCCTTACTGCGTAGGCTTCGCCGCCGAAAGCGGCGACCTCGACGTGCACGGCGAAGAAAAGCGCGCGCGCAAGAAGGTGCCGCTGTTGATCGGCAATCTCGGCCCGCTCACCTTCGGTCAGGACGACAATGAAGTCGTGCTGTTCGAGGCGGGCGGCCGCAAGCCGCTGCCGCGCGCGGCCAAGCAGGCGCTCGCGCAGACGCTCGTCGCCGAAATCGCGCGGCGTCTGCCGGACCCGAGCATCATCTCGTGACGCGCGCGCCGGCGCACCCGTGTGCCGGCGTTGGGCGCCGCGAACACAGGCAAGGAGCAGTACAGCCATGACACTGCTTTCCGTACTCGACCAGTCGCCCGTCATCGCCGGGCACAGCGCGGCAGACGCCATCGCCGCCACCATGGAGCTTGCACAGCTCGCCGACGACCTCGGCTACACGCGCTACTGGTGCGCCGAGCATCACGGCCTGCTCGGCGTATGCAACCCCTGCCCCGAAGTCATGCTCGCGCGTCTGGGCAGCGTCACGAAGCGCATCCGCATCGGCTCGGGCGGCATCATGCTGCCCTATTACAGCCCCTTCAAGGTCGCCGAACAGTTCATGATGCTCGAAGCGCTCTTTCCGGGGCGCGTCGATCTCGGTGTCGGGCGTGCGCCGGGCGGCGACATGCGCACAGCGCAGGCCGTGGCCGCTGGCGCGTACAACCGGGGCGACCAGTTCACGCAGCAGGTGCAGGATCTCGTCGGCCTGATGGACGGCACGCTCCCCGCCGATCATCTCGCGAGCGGCGTCGTGCTGCAGCCGCAGATCCAGACGCGCCCGCAGCTCTGGGTGCTCGGTTCGAGCGACTTCGGCGGCATCCTCGCGGCACAGCTCGGGCTGCGCTTCTCGTTCGCGCACTTCATCAACGCGCACTTCGGGCATCTCGTGGCTGAGGCGTATCTCGACCGCTTCAAGCCGGGCCACGAAGCGAAGCCGTATCTCGCGTGCGCCGTGTTCGCGATCTGCGCCGACACCGAAGCCGAAGCCGCCGACCTCGAAAAAGCCGTCGACCTGCGCCGCGTGCAGATGGCCTACGGCCTGAACGCGCCGATCCCGAGCCTCGAGCAAGGACGCGCGCAGGAATACGGCGAGCGCGAACAGATCGTGATCGACCGCGAGAAGCCGCGCAGCGTCATCGGTACACCCGAGAGCGTCACCGAGCGTCTTCTTGCGATCAAGGACAACTTTCGCGCCGACGAGCTCATCGTGCTGACCGTTGCGGGCAGCTACCAGGCCCGTCTGCGCTCTTACGAACTTCTCGCCGAAGCGTTCCAACTGCCTCGCGCCTGAGCGATCCACCACCGCCCCATCATCCTGACTTCATGAAAATCGACATCAAGATCCTGAACGAGCGCATGCGCGACCAGCTGCCCCACTACGCCACGCCGGGCAGCGCCGGCCTCGACCTGCGCGCGTGCCTCGACGCGCCGATCACGCTCGAACCGGGCGAGACCAAGCTCGTGCCGACGGGCCTCGCCATCCACGTGGCCGATCCGGGCTACGCGGCGCTGATCCTGCCGCGCTCGGGTCTTGGCCACAAGCACGGCATCGTGCTCGGCAACCTGGTCGGCCTGATCGACTCGGACTACCAGGGCGAACTGATGATTTCGACCTGGAACCGCGGCCAGACCAACTTCACGCTCAACCCGCTGGAGCGCCTCGCGCAGCTCGTGATCGTGCCGGTCGTGCAGGCGCAGTTCAACATTGTCGACGACTTCGAGGCGAGCGAGCGCGGCGCGGGCGGTTTCGGCAGCACGGGCAAGCACTGACCCAAGCGGTTGCGCTGGCAACAAAAAAGCACGCCTTGGCGTGCTTTTTTGCGTTTAGGCGGAGGCTTCGGTTTGTTGCGCCGCGCCGGGGCGCCGGCGATACCAGAGCGCATACACCACCACGAGCACCGCGAGAAACGCAAGACCGTAGGCCAGTGTCATGCGGAATTCACGCGTAAAGGCTGTGCCGGCCAGAATGCCGAGCATCAGCAGCGCGCCCAGCACGCTCGTGAACGGGAAGCCCCACATGCGGAACGCGAGCGGCGCGCCGCCTTCGCGCGCCTGTCGCACCCGGAAAAAGATCTGCGTGACGAAGATCATGAACCACGTGAACATCGCGCCGAACATGGCGATCGACATCATCAGCGTGAACGCTGCCTGCGGCCAGAGTGCGTTGAGCACGGCCGCCACCGCAATGCCGATGGTCGAGAGCGAAAGCGCCGCCGTAGGCACACCGTGACGCGTGAGACGCCCGAACGCCGCCGGCGCGTAACCCGCGCGCGAGAGGCTGAACATCATGCGGGTGGTGATGTAGAGCTGGCTGTTCATGGCCGAGAGCGCCGCCACGAGCACGACGAAGTTGATCGCCCCCGCCGCGTAAGGCACGCCCGTTGCGGCCATGACCTTCACGAACGGGCTCTCATTGCCGCCCGCCTGGGTCCACGGCACGATGGCGAGCATGAGCGCGAGCGTGAGCAGGTAGAACAGCACGAGGCGCAGCACGGTCGCGCGAAACGCACGCGTGACGGCGCGTTGCGGGTCCTGCGCCTCGGCAGCCGCCACGGCGATCGTCTCCACGCCCAGGTAGCTGAAGAGCGAGACGATCGTCCCCACCCACACGCCCCACCAGCCGCGCGGCAGCAAGCCGCCGTGCGACGTGTAGTTCGCAAAGCCCACGCCGGAGCCGGCTGGCGAGCGCCACACGAACCATGCACCCAGCACGATGAACGCGACGATGGCCGCGATCTTGAGGCTCGAAAACAGATATTCGATGGCGCCGTACGCGCGCACACTCATTGCGTTCACAACGATCAGCGCTGCTGAAAATCCGACGATCCAGTAGAGCCCCGGCACGTGGGGAAACCAGAATTTCATGTAGACCGCGATTGCAGCGACTTCGGTGCCCACCGCCAGCACATACGCCGACCAGTACGCATAGCGCACGACGAAGCCGGCGAGCGGCCCGATATAGTGCTCGGCGTATGCGCCGAACGAGCCCGATACCGGATGCGCAACGGTCATCTCCGCGAGCGCGCCCATCAACAGCAAGGCGATCAGCGCGCCGATCGCGTAGGAAATGAGTACGCCGGGCCCGGCGAAAGAGATTGCGAAGCCGCTGCCGAGAAAGAGCCCGGTGCCGACTGCGCCACCGATGGCGATCATCGTCATCTGCCCGGCGGACAAGCCCTGACGCAGCCCTTGTTCGCGCTCGACGATGGCTTCGAACGCGCCCGATTTACTTGGTACCACTGTTACACCCCTGCTTCGCGCGAGACGCTACTGAGCGCTGCACATCAAGAAAACGCCGACGGCGGGACAAACGCACATTTTACCGGTTGACGGCTGGCGCGCCTGCGCGTCACGGCGCAGCCCCTGGATCCGCCGCCCGGCCCCAAAACAAAAAACGGCGCAGTCCTTTCGGACTGCGCCGTCTTGCCTGAAGGCTGTTTGCGCAGTAGCGCCGCCGCTTATTCCACTTCGACCGCTTCCGGATTGCGCGGCGCCGGCTGCTCGTCGAACGTGAGCTGGACCTTGTCTTCCGCATCGACGTCCACGGTCACGCGTCCGCCGTTCATGAGCTTGCCGAACAACAGTTCGTCGGCGAGCGCACGGCGGATCGTGTCCTGGATCAGGCGCTGCATCGGCCGCGCGCCCATGAGCGGGTCGAAGCCGTGCTTGGCCAGATGCTTGCGCAGCGCGTCGGTGAAGACCGCGTCGACCTTCTTCTCGTGCAGCTGGTCTTCCAGTTGCATGAGGAACTTGTCGACCACGCGCATGATGATTTCCTCATCGAGCGCACGGAAGCTGATCGTCTGATCGAGCCGGTTGCGGAACTCCGGCGTGAACAGGCGCTTGATATCGGCCAGTTCGTCGCCCTGCTCGCGCCGGGTCGTGAAGCCGATCGTCGACTTGTTCATCGCTTCGGCGCCCGCATTCGTCGTCATGATGATGATGACATTGCGGAAATCCGCCTTGCGGCCGTTGTTATCGGTCAGCGTGCCGTGGTCCATCACCTGCAGCAGCACGTTGAAGATGTCCGGGTGCGCCTTCTCGATTTCGTCGAGCAGCAGCACGCAGTGCGGCTTCTTCGTGACGGCTTCGGTGAGCAGACCGCCCTGGTCGAACCCGACGTAGCCCGGCGGCGCGCCGATCAGACGGCTCACCGCATGGCGCTCCATGTACTCGGACATGTCGAAGCGGATCAGCTCGATGCCGAGCGTAAACGCGAGCTGGCGCGCCACTTCGGTCTTGCCGACGCCGGTCGGGCCCGAGAACAGGAACGAGCCGATTGGCTTGTCCGTCTTGCCGAGACCCGCGCGCGCCATCTTGATCGAAGCCGAGAGCGCGTCGATGGCCGGATCCTGGCCGAACACCACGGCCTTGAGATCGCGGTCGAGCGTTTGCAGCTTGCTGCGATCGTCCTGCGACACGCTTTGCGCCGGCACGCGCGCGATCTTCGAAATGATCTCTTCGATCTCGCTCTTGCCGATGGTCTTCTTCTGCTTCGACTTCGGCAGAATGCGCTGGGCCGCGCCCGCTTCGTCGATCACGTCGATTGCCTTGTCGGGCAAGTGACGGTCGGTGATGAAGCGCGCCGACAGTTCAGCGGCCGCGTTCAACGCGCCCGACGAATACTTCACGCCGTGGTGCTCTTCGAAGCGCGACTTCAGACCGCGCAGGATCGCCACGGTTTGCTCGACGGTCGGCTCGACCACGTCGACCTTCTGGAAGCGCCGCGACAGCGCCGCGTCCTTCTCGAAGATGCCGCGGTATTCCGTGAACGTCGTCGCTCCGATGCACTTGAGCGTGCCCGACGAGAGCGCCGGCTTGAGCAGGTTCGACGCATCCAGCGTGCCGCCCGACGCGGCGCCCGCGCCGATCAGCGTATGAATTTCGTCGATGAACAGAATGGCGTGCGGACGCTCTTTCAGTTCTTTCAGCACCGTTTTGAGGCGCTGCTCGAAGTCGCCGCGATATTTCGTGCCTGCCAGCAGCGCGCCCATGTCGAGCGAGTAGACCTGCGCATCCGCGAGAATGTCCGGCACTTCGCCGCGCGTAATGCGCCAGGCGAGCCCTTCCGCGATCGCGGTCTTGCCGACACCGGCCTCGCCCACGAGCAGCGGATTGTTCTTGCGGCGGCGGCACAGCACCTGCACCACGCGCTCCACTTCCAGTTCGCGACCGATGAGCGGATCGATCCGGCCGTCCTTCGCCATCTGGTTCAGGTTCTGCGTGAACTGGGCGAGCGGGGTTTCCTTCTGGCCGGCGGCGTCTTCGGCTTCGGCATTCGCGTCGCTGGCCTTGGCGGCTTCGCCGCTGCCCGTCTTCGCGATACCGTGCGAAATGAAATTCACGACATCCAGACGCGTGACGCCCTGCTGCTGCAGGTAGTACACCGCGTGCGAGTCCTTCTCGCCGAAGATGGCGACCAGCACGTTCGCGCCCGTCACTTCCTTCTTGCCGTTGGAAGTGGACTGAACGTGCATGATCGCGCGCTGGATCACGCGCTGGAACCCGAGCGTCGGCTGCGTATCGACGTCATCCGTGCCGGGTACCGTAGGGGTATTGTCGTGAATGAAGTTGCGCAGGTTCTGTCGCAGGTCTTCGATATTGGCGGCACACGCGCGCAGCACTTCCGCCGCTGTTGGGTTGTCCAACAGCGCCAGCAGCAGATGCTCAACCGTTATGAACTCGTGCCGTGCCTGACGTGCTTCCATGAACGCCATGTGCAGGCTGACTTCCAGTTCCTGGGCAATCATGCTTCCTCCATCACACACTGCAGCGGATGCCCGGCCTGCCGTGCGTGGGTAACGACTTGCTCAACCTTGGTCGACGCGATGTCTCGCGTATAGACCCCACAAACACCCCTGCCCTCGCGATGGACCTTCAACATGATCTGCGTTGCGGTCTCGCGGTCCTTATTGAAATATTCCTGCACGACCATCACGACGAATTCCATCGGCGTGTAGTCGTCATTCATTAGCACGACCTTGTACATGGAGGGCGGTTTGACCTTTTGCTCCTGCCGCTCCACTACGGTTGAATCCTGCTTGTCCGGGATAATCGCCATACACCCATTCTAAACAACTCGGACAGGCCCGCAATCCTGCCGTAACCTGACCGGCCGGCCGGTGAACCCGGCGCTCCCGACCTGCGACCCGCTGCAAGCAATTCATGCGCCCTGGCCCGGCCCCGATCCCCTGGACCGGCTGCGGGGCCGGTACACAATCCTGCTCTCAGCAGCTTTCACGCCACCGTTGAATTGAGTATCGCACAACCTTGACGTTGCCGTGGGAAGCGACTGTAGGCGCCCGCACGCTCAGTGTCAGATTCCATGGTGCGGTGCATCGCATATGCGTCACCTGCGCGATTTTTCAAGACGCTCTCCTGCACCTGCTTTATGCACCGGTGCTTAGCGTCGGCGAAAAGCAGGAAAAACCCTGGAAATGCGCTCTTTACAACGCGTCAAAGGGCGTCTCAAAATATTCTTGACAGCAGAATAAAGACCCTCAACAATCAAGCTGGCACTTTTTTCAACCGCCTTAAATTCGAAAAAATGCCGTTGGTGAGCTTGTGAGGAGGGGGCGATCGCACCGCGATCGTTTAGCTTTTCGAACTGCTCGTGGTAGTGACATGAGTTACAGGGGAAGTTGGTATGGCAACCGGTACGGTCAAGTGGTTCAACGACGCGAAGGGTTTCGGGTTCATTACGCCGGATGAAGGCGGTGAGGACCTGTTCGCTCACTTTTCGGCTATTCAAATGAATGGCTTCAAGACCCTCAAAGAAGGGCAGAAGGTGAGCTTCGAGGTCGTGCAAGGCCCGAAGGGTAAACAGGCATCGAACATTCAGGCAGCAGCCTGATCTGTTCGGTACCCGTACCTTGGAAACCCGGCTTCGGCCGGGTTTCTTTTTGGCGTCATGGTTTTTTAACGTTCGCGTGCTAGCTCACGCGCAACGTGCCCATCATGCCGAGATCCTCGTGCTCGAGGATGTGGCAATGAAACATGCGGTCGCCCGCCTCGTGCTGGACGGTTGCGATATGCACCGTTTCGCCGGGCCGCACGTTCACCGTGTCGCGCCATGCCAGCAGTTCCTCCTCCTTGCGCACGCCGCCGAGCTCGCGCGCCAGCACCTGAAATTGCGTACCGTGCAGATGAAACGGATGATCCATGTCCGTGCCGTTTGCTATCGTCCAGTGCTCGACTTCGCCGCGCCGGCTCGCCAGCGTCACGCGCGCCGGATCGAAGACCGCCCCGTTCACCATGAACTGCATGCCGCGCGGCATGGGCTGCGTGGACGCGCCCGGTGCGTGCATCGCTTTCATGTCCATGGCCTCGCTGAACAGCACGCTTTTTTGCGGAACCGTTAGCGGACCTGAAGAAACGAGCGGCGCAATTTCGCGCAGGCGCGCCGGCAGTGCCGATTGTGTCGCGCTTGCCGGTGCGAAGCCAACGTTCGCCAGGATCAGCGATGGCCCCGCAGGCAAGCTGCCGTGCGTCATCGCCATCTTGTGGCGGTCGTATTGCGCGGCAATCAGCGACGCACGCGAGGCGCCCTGCCCCACGCGCACGATCAGCTCCGCGCGTTCGCCCGGCGCGAGCAAGAGCGAGGTGACGCCCTCGCGCGGCGCGCCCAGCAGCCCGCCGTCGGTCCCCACCTGCGTGAAGGCGCGGCCGTCGTCGAAGGTGAGTTGCAGATAGCGCGCGTTACAGCCGTTCCAGACGCGCCAGCGCTCGTCGCGCACGACCTCGATGTGCGGCTGACGCGAGCCGTTCACGAGCAAGTACTGACCTTCGCGGCCGTTCATCCAGTCCATCATGCCGTTCGCGGGAATGGTGCCGTTTGCCGCAAGCTTCAGGTCGGACACGAACAGATGCCGCTCGGGCCACGCCGCGAGTGGATCGTCGGCGGCGCGCACGACGAAAGGCCCCGCCAGTCCGCGGAACACCTGCTCCGAACTCAGCATGTGCGGATGCGGGTGATACCAGTAGGTGCCCGCGCTCCCCTGCGGCAGCGTGAAGCGATAAACATGCTGCTCGCCCGGCGCGACGGGTTTCGACGGATTGCCGTCCTGGTCGGGCGGCACGGACAGGCCGTGCCAGTGGATCGTCGAAGGCTGGGGCAGCCGGTTCACGAAGGTGATTTCGACGGTGTCGCCCTCGCGTACGTCGATCAATGGACCGATGACCGGGCCGTCGTTTTCGGCCGCTGCGAGCGCATCGTATTGCCAGAAGACGGTTTGCGGCTTTCCGGGCAACAGCGCACGCGCAGCGGGCTGCGCGACGAGCGTCGCGCGAAACTGGCCCGGCTCGCGGCTCTGGTTGGCGAGCGTGCGCAGCGCGGCAAGCGGCGCGCCGGCGGGCAATGCATCGGCAGGCGCGAGCGAGCCTTGCGACTGCATCATGCCGCCCGACATCGACGGCATGTCCGTCATGCCGTGCATGGCGTGCATCGCATCACCCGCACCTTGCGCGAATGCATGGCGCGCGAACAGGGTCGCGGTGGCGGCGCTCAACGCGCCGGATAGAAATGCTCTTCGTTTCATCGATGAAATCCTCATACCTCGTTCATGCCTGGGCACGCGGCGCGCAATAACACGCACGCCGTGCGCGCGGGATTCGTTTCGCTCGCGCAAAGTGCGAGCGGCGTAACTCGCCCGGAGCGAGCGGCCCGGCTCAGGCGATTGGAGGAGGTAAAGGAGGCGCGTGCGTAATGCCGGCGCGCAAGGCTGCGGGAAGCACGATAAGCGTGGAACTAGCACCGCTTTGAGCGTCGAATGCGCTCACGGCGGAAGGCACGCTGCAATGCGCGCAGCAGCCCGCGACGCAGCAACTCGCGCCGCAACCAGAATGCGAGCCGTGACCGCGCGTGCTCGTCCCGTCGCAACGATCGCTGACGACAACGTGCGGCGTGCGTGCAGCGTGCGCCGTCAGTGCATCGTGCTGCGCGTGCTCGCACGCCATCGCGCCACGCATGGAAAGCAGCGCGAGCAGGCAGACGAGAAGGAAGCGATAGACGACTGGCACGTTGAACGAAACCGCGGATGAACTCGATTGACCGTCGTCATGATAGCGCACGGGGTGAGCGAAGTTGGTTAGCCCATCCATTCGTGACGGATTTGCGGCGAGCCGGATAAAAAAAGACCGGCAGATCTTTCGGTCGGCCGGCTTTTTCTACTGGGACAGCGATGAGCCGTCTTGCGCCTACATATTCTCGATCATCACCTGCCCGAAGCCCGAGCACGACACCTGCGTCGCCCCTTCCATCAACCGCGCGAAGTCATAGGTCACGCGCTTCTGCAGAATCGACTTCTCCATCGAGGCAATGATGAGGTTCGCCGCTTCGAACCAGCCGAGATGGCGCAGCATCATTTCCGCCGAAAGAATTTCGGAGCCCGGATTCACATAGTCCTTGCCCGCATACTTGGGGGCCGTGCCGTGAGTCGCCTCGAACATTGCCACGGAGTCCGAAAGATTCGCGCCCGGTGCGATACCAATGCCGCCCACCTGTGCCGCCAGCGCGTCGGAAATGTAATCCCCGTTCAGGTTCAGCGTGGCGATCACGTCGTATTCGGCCGGGCGCAGCAGGATCTGCTGCAGGAAGGCATCGGCGATCACGTCCTTGATCACGACGTCGCCGCCCGTCTTCGGATTCTTGATCTTCATCCACGGGCCGCCGTCTATCAGTTCCGCTGCGAACTCCTTCTGCGCGAGCGCATAACCGTAGTCGCGGAACGCGCCTTCGGTGTACTTCATGATGTTGCCCTTGTGCACGAGCGTGACCGAGCGGCGCTCGTTGTCGATCGCATACTGGATCGCCTTGCGCACGAGACGCTCCGTGCCCTCGCGCGAGACCGGCTTGACGCCGACGCCAGAAGTGTCCGGGAAGCGGATCTTCGCCACGCCCATCTCTTCGCGCAGGAACTTGATGAGCTTCTTCGCGCCTTCGGACTCCGCGGGCCATTCGATGCCCGCATAGATATCTTCCGAGTTCTCGCGGAAAATGACCATGTTGACCTTCTCCGGCGCGCGCACCGGCGAGGGCACGCCCTTGAAGTACTGCACGGGGCGCAGGCACACGTACAGATCGAGCTGCTGGCGCAGCGCGACGTTGAGCGACCGGATGCCGCCGCCAACCGGCGTCGTCAGCGGTCCCTTGATCGACACTACGTATTCCTTCACGACGTCGAGCGTTTCTTCGGGCAGCCACACGTCGGGACCGTAGACCCGGGTTGCCTTTTCGCCCGCGTAGATTTCCATCCAGTGAATCTTGCGCTTGCCGCCATAGGCCTTTTCGACTGCCGCATCGACCACCTTCAGCATGACCGGCGTAATGTCCACGCCCGTGCCATCGCCTTCGATGTACGGGATGATCGGCTGGTCTGAGACGTTGAGCGAAAAGTCCGGATTGACGGTGATCTTTTCACCGCCGGTCGGAACCACGATGTGCTGATACGGCATGATCGACTCCAGTAAGGGCAAGGCTGTTGTAGCGGGTGTGACGCGGCGCTCGGCGCCTCGCGGCGGCGGCGAAGCCTTCTCGCCCGGCGAGAAAAGCATCTCGCCGTTATGGCTTCGCGACAACCGGCGCGGTCGATATTCGCAGCAAGACTGTCCAGAGACACGCGACGCACGGCGCGCAACGTAGCGGAGTAGCGGCATACCGGGCGGCTTGCGTGGCGGCGCGAACGCCCGTCGGCGTGAGGGTCTGGCGGCTATTCTAGCCCACGCCTCGCGCATGCGTGCCGCGCCCTTCACACGAACGCCGGCGCAAGGCAAGCCACTTGCGGTGCTGCAGCGCCACATGGCGAACACGTTCGCGCCGCGCGCGCGACGTCCTCACATGGGTCGCCGTAGCGCTAAGGAGTGATCCGGTTCGCTCCTGTCTTATGTCTTATATAAGATGAAAAAATCGGTGAAACGTAATATGCATTAAGATCTCGGCGCTAGCCAAGTCATCCATTCGTACCCGTCGCCCTGTCATGCGTTTGATCGCCCTCAATAAACCGTTCGGCACGATCTGCCAGTTTTCGCCGCACGAAACCCGTCAGTCTCTCGCGGACTGGGTGAAGGTGCCGGGCGTCTATCCCGCGGGCCGTCTCGACTCCGATAGCGAAGGTCTCCTGCTCCTCACCGACGACGGCGCATTGCAGGCGCGCATTGCCGAACCGAAACGCAAGCTCGTGAAGCGCTATTGGGCGCAAGTGGAAGGTGAACCCGATGCGGAAGCGCTTGCCGTGCTCGAACGCGGCGTCGATCTCGGTGACTTCGTGACGCAGCCGTGTCGAACAAGAATCATTGTTGAGCCCGAAAATTTGTGGCCGCGTAATCCGCCGATTCGTTATCGCGCGTCAATCCCCACCACGTGGGTCGAGCTTGCGATCAGCGAAGGCAAGAACCGCCAGGTGCGACGCATGACCGCGGCAGTGGGCTATCCAACGTTGCGGCTCGTACGCGTCGCGATCGGCGCGCTCGATATTTTTTCGCTTGGTCTTGCGCCCGGCGAAAGCATCGACGTGCCCACCCATGCGCCCTGGCAAACCACGTCTCACAAACACAAGTGATTGTTGCGCAAGCACTTTTCGCGTGCTGATCGATTTTTTTCGAATCACGCGGCACGTCCCTCGCCTTTCTGTTGCGTCTCGTTACGAAGCAAATGAAAAGTTTGCGTCAACCGTCTCGCGAGACCATGCGTTATTCGACGCAGATGCCGCCAGAAGCTATCCGGCATTCAGCCTTCAGGGTCCTCGCAGCAATGTGCGGTCCCGACCGCTGGCAGACGCAGAAATCAAATTTACGTGAATTTGTTGAAAGCGACTGTCAACCGAAAGGTGGATGGCACGTTTACCGACCTGACTCCAAAAACCGGGTCATTTGGTTAATCAACTCAAGCTTGAGGATTCACAACATGAACAAACTGATCGCTGCTCTGGTCGCTGGTCTCTTCGCATCGGCTGCATTCGCACAAGCTTCGGCTCCGGAAGCTGCTTCGGCTGCTCCGGCTGCTGCTGCTTCGGCTGCTCACAAGTCGACGCACAAGAAGGCACACAAGAAGTCGTCGCACAAGAAGGCAGCGAAGGCTGAAGCCGCTTCGGCAGCTTCGGAGTAAGCTTGTTGTAAGACGCATGAAGAAGCGGCACGCGTTGCCGCTCTTCAGCGCGACGAAAGGCAGAGCGCCGCAAGGCGTTCTGCCTTTTTGTTTGGCTGCCTGATTTTTAGCCATTTTTTTGACATGCTCGCTCGCCGCATCACGTCGATGACGTGAACCGCGCCGCGCATTTTGACCCGTTCTGACCTGGTCGCGTAACATGCGCGGATTACCCTACAGCAAGGAGTCTCTCGTGCGATTTTCCCTGCGCTCGTTCTTCGTGCGCTGCGCGCTTGTCGTCGCATTGCCATTGGCCGCTTTCGCGGCGCTCACGTTCACCGCGACGGCCACGTCGAGCATCGCGCAGGCGCAGCAGATGCCGCCGGGCGCCAAGCAGCCGGGCGAATTTCCGCGCGTAAAGCTCACGGCAGGCATGTTCGTGATCGACGCAGCGGTCGCCGCCAACGACGCGGACCGTGAACAAGGCCTCATGTACCGTTCGCAGCTCGGGCCCAATGAAGGCATGCTGTTCGTGTTCGGCGAAAACGCCGTGCACTGCTTCTGGATGAAGAACACGCTGATCCCGCTGTCGATCGCGTTCATTCGCGCCGATGGCACGATCACCGACATCGACGAGATGCAGGCCGAAACGACCAACAACCACTGCCCGCGCAACAACGGCACCTTCGCGCTCGAAATGCCCAAGGGCTGGTTCACGGCGAAGGGCATCAAGCCCGGCATGGTGATTCAGGGACTGCCGCCGCTGCAATAAGCGCGCGGTAACCCAGCGCGCCCCATTCGCGCGCTGCGCGAACAGCGCAAGCCGGCCCCGCACGCACGCGGCGCCGGCTTTTTTTGCGCCCGCCTGCCCGCCGGCGCACCGCCTGACGGCGCTGCGCGGCGCCGTCGCCGCTTCCCGCGCCGCGGCATACGCCCTGCAAAACCGGCGCGCAAGCGCTATCCTATAAACCCCCGCATGGCGCGTGCCACCAAGGCGCGCGCCTGCGGCGCATCGGGCTGCGCGCTGGCCGCGCCGCGTGCCGCCCGGCAGCTTCCATGGCGCGTCATTCCAAGGAGATCACCGTGCCTCGCAAGACCCCCATCGAGCGCTATCGCAACATCGGGATCAGCGCTCACATCGACGCCGGCAAAACCACGACGACCGAGCGCATCCTTTTCTATACCGGCGTGAATCACAAGCTCGGCGAGGTTCACGACGGCGCGGCGACCATGGACTGGATGGAGCAGGAACAGGAACGCGGCATCACGATCACCTCGGCCGCGACCACTGCGTTCTGGAAGGGCATGGCCGGCAATTACCCCGAACACCGCATCAACATCATCGACACCCCGGGGCACGTGGACTTCACGATCGAAGTCGAGCGCTCCATGCGCGTGCTCGACGGCGCGTGCATGGTGTACGACTCCGTGGGCGGCGTGCAGCCGCAGTCGGAAACCGTGTGGCGCCAGGCGAACAAGTACAAGGTGCCGCGCATCGCGTTCGTCAACAAGATGGACCGCGTGGGCGCGGACTTCTTCCGCGTGCAGCGGCAGATCGGCGAGCGTCTGAAGGGCGTGGCCGTGCCTATCCAGATTCCGGTGGGCGCGGAAGATCACTTCCAGGGCGTGGTCGATCTCGTGAAGATGAAGGCGATCGTCTGGGACGACGAGAGCCAGGGCGTGAAGTTCGAGTACGAGGAGATTCCGGCGAATCTCGTCGAACTCGCGCACGAGTGGCGCGGGAAGATGGTCGAAGCCGCCGCCGAGGCCGACGAAACGCTGCTCGAGAAGTATCTTCACGATCACGAAAGCCTGACCGAAGACGAAATCAAGGGCGGCCTGCGCAAGCGCACGATCGCCAACGAGATCGTGCCGATGCTCTGCGGCAGCGCGTTCAAGAACAAGGGCGTGCAGGCCATGCTCGACGCCGTGATCGACTATCTGCCCTCGCCGGTGGACGTGCCCGCGATTCTCGGCCACGACCTCCACGACAAGGAAATCGAGCGCCACCCGAGCGACGACGAGCCGTTCTCCGCGCTCGCCTTCAAGATCATGACCGACCCGTTCGTCGGCCAGTTGATCTTCTTCCGCGTCTATTCGGGCGTGGTGAATTCGGGCGACACGGTGCTCAACGCGACCAAGGACAAGAAGGAGCGCCTGGGCCGTATCCTGCAGATGCACGCGAACGAGCGCAAGGAAATCAAGGAAGTGCGCGCGGGCGACATCGCAGCCGCGGTGGGCCTGAAGGAAGCGACGACGGGCGACACGCTCTGCGATCCGGCGCATGCCATCGTGCTCGAAAGAATGATCTTCCCCGAGCCCGTGATCTCGCAGGCCGTCGAGCCGAAGACTAAGGCCGACCAGGAGAAGATGGGCATCGCGCTCAATCGCCTCGCGCAGGAAGACCCGTCGTTCCGCGTGCAGACCGATGAAGAGTCCGGCCAGACCATCATCTCGGGCATGGGCGAGCTGCACCTCGAAATTCTCGTCGACCGCATGAAGCGCGAGTTCGGCGTGGAGGCGACCGTCGGCAAGCCGCAGGTCGCGTATCGCGAGACCGTGAAGAACAAGGTCGAGGACATCGAAGGCAAGTTCGTCAAACAGTCGGGCGGGCGCGGCCAGTATGGCCATGCCGTCATCACGCTCGAACCGCAGACGCCGGGCAAGGGCTACGAATTCGTCGACGCCATCAAGGGCGGTGTGATCCCGCGCGAGTTTATCCCGGCTGTCGACAAGGGCATTCAGGAAACGCTCAAGGCAGGCGTGCTCGCGGGCTACCCGGTGGTCGACACGAAGGTCACGCTCACATTCGGCTCGTACCACGACGTGGACTCGAACGAAAACGCCTTCCGCATGGCCGGTTCGATGGCCTTCAAGGAAGCGATGCGCAAAGCCAAGCCGATCCTGCTCGAGCCGATGATGGCCGTGGAAGTGGAGACGCCCGAGGACTTCATGGGCAACGTGATGGGCGATCTGTCGAGCCGTCGTGGCATCGTACAGGGCATGGAGGACATCGCGGGCGGCGGCGGCAAGATCGTGCGCGCCGAAGTGCCGCTCTCGGAGATGTTCGGCTACTCCACGTCGCTGCGCTCGCTCACGCAAGGCCGCGCCACCTACACGATGGAGTTCAAGCACTACGCAGAAACGCCGCAGAACGTGGCCGAAGCGGTCATCAACGCGAAGAAGGCGTAAGTCAGGCGACGTGCAGGCGTTGCCGTGCACACGAAAGCCCGTCCCCTTGCGGACGGGCTTTTTTGCATGCGCGCGGCGCAATTTTGACCATGCCACAATGCGGCGATAACGCTGCGACGCCCACAGTCAAGGAGACACGACGATGAGTCACGAACACGACCATGAGCATCCTCATGAACACCCCCGCGACGACGCCCCCATCGACTGGCGCGAGAACGGCGTCAAGGTGATACGCGGCGATCAGCTCGACACGAACACGGCGCAAACGCCCGGCATGAACCGTGCGGCCGCGATCAACGCGGCGCGCGTCGGCGCGCAGAAGATCTGGGCGGGCACGGTGACGATCCATCCGAACGCAAAGACCGGCGCACATCATCACGGCGCGCTGGAAAGCGTGATCTACGTCGTGCGCGGTCACGCGCGCATGCGCTGGGGCGAGCATCTGGAGTTCACGGCCGAGGCAGGCCCGGGCGACTTCATCTTCGTGCCGCCCTACGTACCGCACCAGGAGATCAACGCGAGCACCGACGATCCGCTCGAATGCGTGCTCGTGCGCAGCGACAACGAGGCCGTCGTGGTGAACCTGAACATCGACGCCGTCGAAGCGCCGGAAACCGTGTACTGGGTCGATCCCATCCACCGTCATCCGCACGACCATTGAGCGCCCGGCAGCCCATACCGCCTGCCACGATGCAATGACGCAATGACGACGCCCGCCGCCTCGCTCCGCGCCCGCCTGATCGCGCTCTATGCCGCGCTCATCGCCGCCAATCTCGGCGCGTGGGCGTGGGCGCTGATCGCGTTTCGCCACTATCCGCTGCTGCTCGGCACGGCGGCGCTCGCCTACGGCTTCGGCCTGCGCCACGCGGTGGACGCCGACCATATCGCCGCCATCGACGCCGTCACGCGCAAGCTCATGCAGCAGGGCCAGCGCCCGCTCGGCGTGGGCCTCGCGTTCTCGCTCGGCCATTCGACGGTCGTGATCGTCGCCACGCTCGGCATCGCGCTCGCGGCGCTCTCGCTGCATGGCCGCTTCGAGCAGTTCCACGAGATCGGCTCGACCGTCGGCACGCTCGTTTCGTCGACGTTCCTGCTCGTGCTCGCGGGCGTGAACCTCGTGATCCTGCGCGACGTATGGATGCGTTACCGCCGCGCGCAGCAAGGCGACGACGCAGCGCTCGCCGCCGACACGCCCGCGCCCGCCGGCCTCTTCTCGCGCGCGCTGAGGCCGCTCTTTGCGCTCGTCACGAAAAGCTGGCACCTGTACCCCGTAGGCGTGCTGTTCGGCCTCGGCTTCGACACGGCCACCGAAATCGGCCTGCTCGCCATCGCGGCCGCCGAAGCGGGCAAGGGCCTGCCGATGTATTCGATTCTCGTGTTCCCCGCGCTCTTCACGGCGGGCATGACGCTCGTCGATTCCACCGACAACGTGTTGATGGTCCATGCCTATGGCTGGGCGATGGACGATCCCAGACGCAAGCTCTACTACAACGCGAGCATCACGTTCGTCTCGGCGCTCGTGGCGATCTTGATCGGCGGCGTGGAAGCGCTCGGGCTTCTCGGCGACAAGCTCGGCGCGAGCGGCGGCGTGTGGACCCTCATCGCCGGCCTGAACGAGCGCTTCGGCGAGTTGGGCTACGGCATCGTCGCGGCATTCATCGCCTGCTGGATCGGCTCGGTGCTGTTCCATCGCTGGCGCCGGCCCGCCGCGGCCCGCTAAAGCACTCTCACGACTGCACGGCGCGCCACGCGCGCGCAACCCCGCGAAACCCTACCCTTCGCCTCGTTTGCCGAAAGCGCGTAAACTAGGCCCAGCTATCGCGCTCCCGTAGTATTCGATAGCTCCGTCAATCGTTTCACTTTGCTGCACCCATTCGTCGTCTGCCGTACCGCATGCCGCCGTCGCGCAAGCCCCCGGGCCTCGCGCGTCCCCTGAACGGAAAACGCACGGAAACCCGCACCGATGAAACGACCGCAGTCCCGCCGTCCGCATGACGCGTCCAACCCGTCCCGCCTCGAAGCGCTGCGCCCTCAGGCTGGCGATCACGGCAACCACGCACTCGACGAATTCGCTGCCGGCCGCCTCACGCGCCGCGAGCTGCTGCGCTATGCCAGCGCGGTCGGCCTCACGGCCCTGCCTGGGTTTGCGGGACTCATCGTGCCGCGCGGCGCGCACGCCCAGGGCGCGGGGAAGCCCGGCGACCAGACGATCCGCGTGGCGCACCTGATGCCCGCGGGCGCCGTCGATCCGCTCACCGTGACCGATGCGGGCGCGCTGTGTCTCTTGAACCAGACCGGCGAATTCCTCGCCAACGACGACGCGCAAGGCCATCTGCAACCCGCCCTCGCGCTCTCGTGGCAAGCCAACGCCAAAGCGGACGTCTGGACGTTCAAACTGCGCCCCAACGTGAAATTCCACGACGGCCAGCCGTTCGGCGCGAAGGACGTGGTGGCGACCTTCGATCGCCTCGCCGACCCCGCAACCGGCTCGGCGGCGCTCTCGGTGCTCAAGGGCGTGCTCTCCAAAGGCGGCACGAAGGCCATCGACGATCACACGGTCGAGTTCCACCTCGACGCGCCCAACGGCAACTTCGCCTACTACGTTTCTTCGGACAACTACAACGCCGTGATGCTGCCCGCCAACTATGCGGGCAATTACGAAAAGAGCTTTATCGGCACCGGGCCGTTCAAGCTCGACAAATTCGAAGCACGCCGAGGCGTGAGCTTCGTGCGCAATCCCGACTACTGGGGCGACAAGGCGCTGCCCGCCCGCGTGGAGTTCGCCTTCTACGCCGACGAGCAGGCGCAGTTGCTCGCGCTGCAAGGCCACCAGGCCGACGTGATGGGCACCTTCACCGTGCAGGGCGGCATCGGCATCCTGAACAATCCCGACTTCAAGGTGATCGGCGTGCGCTCTAGCGCGCACCGCCAGATCCACATGCGCAACGACTCGCCCACGTTCAAGGACAAGCGCGTACGCCAGGCGCTCGCGCTTGCGCTCGATCGCGACGTGCTCGTGCGCGGGCTGTTCAAGGGCCGCGCCGTGGTGGGCAACGACAGTCCGTTCGCGCCCATCTTCCCTTCC
Source organism: Paraburkholderia sp. CNPSo 3281 (assembly GCF_024206515.1). Lineage (NCBI taxonomy): Bacteria > Pseudomonadati > Pseudomonadota > Betaproteobacteria > Burkholderiales > Burkholderiaceae > Paraburkholderia > Paraburkholderia sp. CNPSo 3281. Next base: position 217,069 of record NZ_JAMBPS010000001.1, read on the forward strand.
ACGGCGACCGACGTGCCCCAGCGCAAGATCGATGTCGCGAAGGCACGCCAGTTGCTCGCGCAGGCGGGCGTCGCCAACGGCTTCGACGTGACGCTCACCACCGAGAAGTACATGGAGATACCGGACCTTGCCGTGGTCGTGCAGAACGCGGCGAAGGCGGTCGGCATTCGCATCGCGCTCAAGGTGGAAAGCCAGTCGCAGTACTACGGCGCGGGCACGTTCGGCAAATCGGACTGGCTCGACTCGCCGCTCGGCATGACCGACTATGGGCACCGCGGCGTGCCGAACGTGTTTCTCAACGCGCCGCTCACCTCGGGCGGCACGTGGAATGCTGCGCACTTTCGCAACGCGCAGTACGACAAGCTGGTCGCGCAGTTCGCGGCGACGCTCGACGTGGCGGCCCAGAAGCAGGTGGCGAGGCAGATCCAGACGCTGCTGCTCGACGAGACGCCCGTGATCATCCCGTACTTCTACGACCAGTTGATCGCACAGCGCGCCGTGCTTTCGGGCGTGCGCTTCACGGCGCTCGCCCAGCTCTATTTCGACCGCGCGACGCTCGCCGCCTGAACCGGCACGCGAGACTGGCGCACCCGAAACGGAGGTCCGATGGCTACTCCGCTCCCGCCCATACCGAATCCGGCCGGCACCGCGCGCGCATTCGCCCCGCGCGCGGGCGTCGCGCGCTTTCTCGGCCGGCGCGCCGCCTGGGCGGTTTTCACGCTCTGGCTGCTTTCGGTGCTCGTGTTCGCGGGTGGCCAGCTGCTGCCCGGCGACATCGGCCGCGCCGTGCTGGGTCCGCTCGCCGACGCGCGCGCCGTAGCCGCGCTCAATCACGCGCTGGGCGCGGACCGGCCGGTGCTCGACCAGTACGTTTCGTGGATCACCCATGCGCTGCGCGGCGACTTCGGCATGTCGTGGAGCTACAAGCAGCCCGTCGCGCCGTTCGTGGGCGACGCGCTCCTGCAGTCGGCCAGGCTCGGCCTGCTCGCGTTCGTGGTGGTGGTGCCGCTCGGCATTGCGGGCGGCGTATGGGCGGCGCTCCACGAAGGCCGCCTGATCGACCGCGCGATCAGCACGGGCGGCCTGTGCGCGAGCGCCGTGCCGGAGTTCGTCTCGTCGATCGTGCTGATTCTCATCTTCGGCGTGTGGCTGCGCTGGCTGCCCATCGAGGCCACCGCGCCCAGCGGCGCGGGCGTGCTCGAACAATTGCGGCATCTCGTGCTGCCCGTGCTGCCGCTCGTGCTCGTGTTCTTCGGCTATCTCGCGCGCATTGCGCGCGCGGGCACCATCACGGCGCTTGACGCCGACTACACGCGCACCGCGATTCTCAAGGGGCTGCCGAGCCACGTCGTGATCGTGCGGCACGTGCTGCGCAATGCGCTGCTGCCCAGCGTGACGGTGGCAGCCACGCAGCTCGGCTATCTGATCGGCGGGCTCGTCGTGGTCGAATCGCTGTTCCGCTATCCGGGCGTAGGCTCTCTCATCTTCAACGCCGCGAAGGCCAAGGACTTCCCGTTGCTCGAAGCGGGCGTGCTCGCGGTGGGCGCGGTCTACACACTTGCCAATCTGGCCGCCGACGCCCTGCACGCGTTGCTCGACCCGCGCCTGCGCGCGCCGGGAGGCGCATGAACGATATGGCATCCGAAGCTATTTCCCCGGGCGGCGAACCGCCTGATGCGCATCCACCGGGCGAACCTGGCGAAGAGGCGCTTGCCGACACGCGTTTGCGCGACACGCTGCATCTGCTGCTGCGCTCGCCCTCTTTCGTCGCGGGTGCGCTGATCCTCGTATGGTGGATCGTCTGCGCACTCGCGGGCCAGTGGTTCGCGCCGCACGACGCCTATGCGTCCGATCCGCTCAGCTCGCTCCTGCCGCCGGACCATACGCACTGGTGCGGCACCGATCAGCTCGGCCGCGACATCTGCTCGCGCGTGATCGTGGGTGCGCGCGACATTCTCACGATCGCGCCGCTCGCCACGCTCGTCGGCACGCTCGCGGGCGCGGCGCTCGGGCTCGTCACGGGTTATTTCGAAGGCGCATTAGGTACGCTCGTCGCGCGCACGCTCGACGCCGTGCTCGCGCTGCCGCTCGTGATCGTCGCGCTGCTCGTGCTCGCGGCCGTGGGTGCCTCCAATCTCGCCGTGGTGCTCGTGATCGGCATTACGTTTGCGCCGCTCGTCGCGCGCACGGTGCGCGCGGCGGTGCTCGCCGAACGCCATCTCGACTACGTGGCGGCGGCTCGCTTGCGCGGCGCGAATGCATTCGCCGTGATGTTCACCGAAATCTTGCCGAACGTCTGGCCGCCCATCGTCGTCGAGGCGACGGTGCGCCTCGGCTATGCGATCTTCGCGGTGGCGACGCTCTCGTTCCTCGGCTTCGGCATCCAGCCACCGTCCGCCGACTGGGGGCTCGCGCTCGCCGAGTCGTACACGCTGCTCGCGGGCGGCGCATGGTGGACCGTGGCATTCGACGCGCTCGCCATCGCCTCGCTCGTGGTGGCCGTAAACCTGATCGCCGACAGCCTGCGCGAGGTGCTCCAATCGTGAACCGCCCCGTTTCTTCACGCCCCGCTCTCGCCACCTTCAGCGCGCCGCGCGACGACGACGCGCTCGCGCTCGTCGGCCTCACTGTCGCTTACCGCGTGCGCGGGCGCGACCGCGACGTGCTCACCGACGTCTCGCTGCGCATCCGGCGTGGCGAAGCGTATGGTCTCGTAGGCGAATCGGGCTGCGGCAAGTCAACGGTCGCGCTCGCCGCACTGCGCTATCTCCCGCGCAACGGGCGCGCGAAGGCCGGGCGCATCGCGATTGCGGGCGACGATGTGCTCGCGCTTGACGCCGACGGCCTGCGCACGCTGCGCGCCAACGCCGTTTCGATGGTCTATCAGGATCCCGCCAGCGCGCTCAACCCGACGCTCACGATTGCCCGCCAGCTGAACGAAGCGTTCGAAGCCGCGGGCGCCGACGCGAGCGTGGCCCGCTCGCGCTCGCACGCGATGCTCGAACGCGTGCGCATTGCCGATCCGGGCCGCGTGCTGGCGAGCTATCCGCATCAGCTCTCGGGCGGCATGCAGCAGCGCGTCGTGATCGCGATGGCGCTCGCGTCGAACCCCGCGCTCCTGATTCTCGACGAGCCGACCACGGGCCTCGACGCCACCGTCGAGGCCGAGGTGCTCGACCTCATCGCGAAGCTGCGTGCGGAGCTGGGCATGGCGGTGCTGCTCATCAGCCACGACCTCGCGGTGATCGCGCGCATGTGCGAGCGCGTGGGCGTGCTCTACGCGGGACGGCTCGTGGAGGAAGGCGCCACGCGCGACGTGTTCGAGCGGGCGCGCCATCCGTACACGGTCGGCCTGCTGCGCTGCCTGCCGGCGCAGGGCCGCAACAAGCATGCGGGCGCGCTCGACACGATACCGGGCGAGTTGCCGGCGCCTGGCGTCAGTGCGCCCGGCTGCATCTACGCACCGCGCTGTCGCTTAGCCGACGCACGTTGCCGCGTGGAAGCACCCCCGCCGCATCGCATGACGTCGCCGCACGGCGAGCAGATGTCGCGCTGCCACTATCACGAACGCGCGATGGAATTGCCGTTCGGGAATCTGATCGGAGGCGGCGACGGCTCGCAGACCTCGAGCGATGGCCCTTCGAATGGCGAAGCCGAACCGCGCGTCGTATTGCGCGCGCTCGACGTCTCGCGCACCTTCGGACACGGCACGCAAGCCGTGCGCGCACTCGACGGCGTTTCGATCGAGCTGCATGCGGGCGAGACGCTCGGCCTTGTGGGCGAATCGGGCAGCGGCAAGACGACACTCGCGCGCATGCTGCTCGGCCTGCACGCGCCCGATGCGGGCGGCGCCGTCGAGCTCGACGGCAAGCGCCTGCATGCCCACGTCGCGCGGCGCCGTGCCGGCGAGCGCGCGGCGCTGCGCGTCGTGTTCCAGCATCCGGACGCCTCGCTCAATCGCGCGCTGCCCGTGAAACGCCTGATCGAGCGCGCGCTTTCCCGGGCGCGCGACGACGCGTCGACGACTCACCAAGCCTCAGACGAATCGCGCATCGCGGGACTGCTCGAAGCCGTGCGCGTGCCGGCGCGCTATCTCGCGGCGCGCGCGCGGCAACTTTCGGGCGGCCTCAAGCAGCGCGTGGCGATCGCCCAGGCGTTCGCGGGCGAGCCGCGCATCGTGATCTGCGACGAGCCCACCTCGGCACTCGACGTCTCCGTGCAGGCCGCGATTCTCAACCTGCTCGCACGCCTGCAGCGCGAACGCGGCGTGAGCTACCTGTTCATTTCGCACGACCTCGACGTCGTGCGCTATCTCGCCGATCGCATCGTCGTGCTCTACGCGGGCCGCGTCGTGGAGAGTGGACCGGCCGGCGCGGTGTTCGACGGCCCCTGGCATCCGTATACAGAAACGCTGCTGGCCGCGCGTGCGCTCGGCGCGGCAACGGCCAACGGTGCGACGGCCGCGGGGCGCGGCTGCATTTTCAGCGCGCACTGCCCGCGCAAGCTCGGCGCCATTTGCGACGAAGCGCCCCCACCGCTTACCGACGCGGGCGGCGGCCATCGCATTCTCTGCCACATTCCGGTAGACGAATTGCGCGCACAACAGAGCGCCACCACAGACACCCAAGCGGCGACCTGACGGTGCGATGGCGCTCATATCGCCCCCGGCTTCGTTGCGATGTCCGCTTTCGCAACGCGAATCGCGCCATTCAGGGCGCGCGTTTCATCGCCGTAACGTTTTCCACGTTTTTTCTGCCACGCGGGCGACATATCAATTGTCAAGTCCACCCCGCACGCCCCTCCCCAGCCGATGGCACAAAACTGGCTACATCGGCACCAGGCATCCGGCCGCTGCTATCCAGTGCAATCCGCCCCGACACGCGCGGGGCGTCGCACCGGGCACACGGATGACCGGTCGCTCGACGCGCTTGTAATCTGCCGTCCCACGCCATGGGTTGCGGCAATCCACAAGTAGTCCTGCGCAAACCAGTCATCCTGCGCGCGGCCTGACCGGGTGCCTTGTGTTTGGCGAGTACCGCTCCAGCCGGATCGAACCCAATACGCCGGCGTGAAGCGGGGTTGCGAGCCTGATGGAGTCGGCGCACGCGCACAAGGCGTGCAGCCTGCACGGGGGCTTGGGAGACGACAGCGCATCACGCTGCCGCCTCGCGGGGAGAACAAGATGAAAGAGACTAACATTCATCAGTACTGCTATTGGATAAGACGGGGAGCAGGCATGTGCGCGGTGGGCGCGGGCGTTTGGTTTCCCGCGATCTCTGCGCACGCCGCAGGCGATGTCATTAATCCGGTGATCCTGCTCGCCGATGCACCTTTGCCGGCGAGCGGAGCCGAAGGCTTCGGGGCTTTTAGCGCGCCGGTTGCTGCGAATTCGCCTACCGCCGGCGTCCCGTCGAAAACTGATTCGGAGTCCGATTCGGCTACGCTGGCGAGCGACGTTTCTACGGTGTTCGCACCGAACGATTGCATTAGCCGTACGGGTAGCGCGTGTTTCCGGGGCAACGGCGGCGGCCATGGCGGCTCGGGTTCATCGAGCGGCAGCAACGGCAGCAGCAGCGGCGGTACCGGCGCCGCGACGGCCAGCACGGGAGGGCTTGGCCGCAGCGGCAGTTCTGGCGTAGGAGGGACGGGACCGAGCGGTTCGGGAGGCGGTTCCAGCAACTCCGGCGGCGGGAAAGGCGGCAGTGGGAAAGGCAGCGGCGGTGGCAACAACGGCGGCAGCAACAGCGGCGGCGGCAACAGCAGCGGCAACAACGGCGGCGGCAACAACGGCGGCGGCAGTTCAGGCGGCTGTGGCTGCGGCAGTCACGGCGGATCGGCAAGCGGCCCTTCGGGCGGCCCCGCAGGCGGATTCGGCGGCGGCTTTGGCGGGGGTTTTGGCGGATTCGGTGGTGGATTCGGCAAAGGTGGACCGTCGGGCGGCCCGGGCGGCGGGTACGGCGGCGGACACGGTGGCGGCCATGGCAGCGGTCATTGAACCTGTACGGCGGTGCAGGCAGACCGCTGCAGCCACTCCGATCTGGCGCGACGGCCAGGCGCGCCAGTCCTGGCGTCGGCGGCGGCGTCCCGGTCCCCCGGCCGGGCACCGCCGCCGTGGGCCGGTCGCCGGATACGCGATGCGCGTGGCGCTCCCAGGCGGCCACACCGCCTGTCTGCTCGCAATACGCCGACGCAGACCATGACCGCGTGCGTCGGGCGCGTACCCCACTCGCGCCCTACAGCATCTCCAGCGGACGCTTGGCACGCGGCGGCCTGAAATACGCGTCGAGCGCCGCGTGCTCTTCAGCGCCGAGCACGAGATCGAGCGCCGCGCGGTTGTCGCGCACGTGCTCCACGCGAGCGGCCTTCGGAATCGCGCAGACCCCGCTTTGACCCAGCACCCACGCCATCGCCACGCGATAGACAGAGACCCCGTGTGCGTGAGCGATGTCGTCGAGCGGCGAGCGCCTCGGCAAGCGCGCGTGATCGACGGGGCTATACGCCATCAGCGGCATGCGACGCGCGGCGCTCCATGGCAGCAGGTCGAATTCCGCGCCGCGCCGCGCGATGTTGTAGAGAATCTGGTTGATCGCGCACCCGTCGCCGCCGGGCGTGGCGACCAGTTCCTCCATATCGTCGGCATCGAAGTTGCTCACGCCCCAGTGACGGATCTTGCCCGCGCGCACGAGCGCGTCGAACCCCTCGACTGTCTCTTCGAGCGGCACCCCGCCGCGCCAATGCAGCAGATAGAGATCGAGCCGGTCGGTGCCGAGGCGTTTCAGGCTCGCCTCGCACGCGCGCGCGACGCCGCTGCGGCTCGCGTTGTGCGGATACACCTTGCTCACGAGAAACACCTCGTCGCGCAAGCCCTGCAAGGCCTCGCCGACGAGGCGCTCGGTCGCGCCGTCGCCGTACATCTCGGCGGTGTCGATGAGCGTCATGCCGAGCGCCACGCCTTCGCGCAGCGCGGCAATTTCCGCCGCGCGATGCGCGCTGCGCTCGCCCATTTCCCATGTGCCCTGCCCGAGCTTCGGAATGCGTTCGCCGTCCGGCAATGCGACGCTTGCGATATCGGTCGTCATGATCTCCCTTTGCGCGCTGCAACGGCGCCGACTGGCAAAGAACGGCCAGTGTATCGCCTCGCGCGCAATGCGGTCATACGCACTCTCGCAAGCCGTTCATTTCCGCGATTGGACACCGATGACATAAAATTGCCGTTCGCCTTTCATGCCTGCCTCCCATGAACGCACCCACGGAAGACCGCTGGCGCGACCTGCGCCCGGACCCGGACAACGACACGCCGCTCTATTTGCAGCTCGCGCGCAAGCTGAGCCTTGCCATTCACGACAATCGCTGGAACGCGGGCGAAGCCCTGCCTTCGGAGCGCGTCCTCGCGGAGTCGCTCGGCGTTTCGCGCATCACGGCGCGCAAGGCGATCGCGCTGCTCGTCGAGCAGGGCCTGATTCGCCGCACGCAAGGCGCGGGTAGCTTCATCACGCCGCGCATCGAAGACCCGCTCTCGCGCCTCACGAGCTTCAGCGAGATGCTGCGCCAGCGCGGCTTCACGCCAAGCTCGCGCTGGCTCTCGCGCGAAATCCAGCCCGCGAGCCGCGACGAAGTGATCCAGCTCGGACTCTCGCCGGCGGCGGCCGTCACGCGCCTGAAGCGCCTGCGTCTGGCCGACGGCATCGTCATGGCCGTCGAGAACTCCACGTTCCCCGCCGCGCTGATTCCCGACCCCAGCGCGATCGGTGACTCGCTCTATAGCTTTCTCGAACAGCGCGGGCTTTCGATCGTGCGCGCACTGCAACACTTTCGTGCGGTGAACGCGAGCGACGAAATCGCGCGGCAAATGAGCATCGCGCCCAACGAGGCGCTGCTGCTCATCACGCGTGTGGGCTATACCGCCGATCAGCGCGCCATCGAACTCACCGATACCTACTGTCGCAACGATTATTACGATTTCGTCGCGGAACTGCGCAAGTAGCTCGCGAAAGCGCGGCGGGGCCTAGTCGTTCCATGCCGGCGCATCGCTGCCGATCGGCATCGGCGGCCGCGCATGAAACGCAGGCGTGAGTTCGAGCCGCTCGGCGGGCGCGACGGCGCGCAGGCGTCCGAACGGCGAAGCCATTTCCTCCAGACAATCGGTGAGATCGGCGGCGCCCACCTCGGGCGCCTGCTGGCCGTCTTCGAGCGTGCCCATCGTTTGCAGCCAGCGGCCCGTTTGCGCGAGCGAAAGGCGCACGTGCCAGCTGCCGCCTTCGCGCATGCGCCGCGCGAGCGCCACCATCGCGCCGAACGCGGCGAGATAGCCCGTCGCGTGATCGAGCGCCTGGCACGGCAGCGGGCGGGCCGCGGTGAACGGCTGCGCGCCTGCTGAGCCGTTGCCATGTCTTGCTGCGGCGACGCTCTCGGCCCACACGATGCCGCTCGCCGACTGCACGAGGCTGTCGAAGCCGCGCCGCTCGCGCCACGGCCCACGGTGCCCATACGCGCTGATCGACACGCACACGATGCCGGGCCGCACCTGTGCGAGCGCTTCGGGCGCGAACCCGCGTGCGGCGAGCGCGCCCGGCCGGTAGCCTTGTACGAACACGTCGGTATCGCGCGCGAGTGCACGCAACTGCTCGCACGCGGCTGCGTCACGCAGGTCGAGCGTGGCCGAGCGCTTGCTGCGGCCGTTGTCGATCACGAGCGGCGCGATGTTCGGCAGATGCGGGCCGTTGATGAGCAGCACGTCCGCGCCATGCTGTCCGAGCGTGCGCCCCGCCACCGGCCCCGCAATGATGCGCGTGAGGTCGAGCACGCGCACGCCTTCCAATGGACGCGCCCCGGCGCCCGCTCGCGGCGCCTCGGCGGGCGCGTCGCCGATGCGCTCGATCTCGAAGAGCGGCAGGCTCGCCACCGCCTTCGCCTGCTCGTGCGCGGCCCATTCGCGCGGCGCGCGCACGAGCGCGGCGCACAGGCCCGCTTGCGCGAGCGCGTCGTCGAGCGCCGCGCCTTGCCAGCCAAGGATCGCGCGCGCCACGGCGTCGCGGTCGTCCGCGCATTGGAGCACGCGCAGAATGCCCGCGAGGTGATGCGGGAAGTTCGCGTGGAGCTGGACCCAGCGGCCATCGCCGGTCGGGAAGTGACCCGTCACCGGATGACGCAGCTCCGTGGGCGGCTTGCCGTCCACGCTCAAATAGCGCTCGCTGCGAAACGCGGCGAGCGCGCGGCGCACGTCGATCGCCATGCGCTGCATCCGGCCCGTGCGCAGCGCGTGCAGTTGCGCGGCGGCGAGCCCCGCCGCGCCAATGCTCGCCGCCGCGAGGGTGCCCACGCGAAAGATCGAGGGCAGGCCCGGATCGACGCCTGCCATGTCGAGCCAGTCGAGCGCGGACGGCTCGCAGCCCGCCAGCATCCAGAGGTGGTCAAGCGCGTCGCGTGGCGTCATGGCGTGCAGTCCTTTTGCGAGGGAAGCGAAAAAAAACGAGCCGAAGTCATGTCACGCATCGTCGCGCCGCTCGAATCCCGGATCAATCTTGATTATCATGATCAACATAGATTGATTTCTCCGGTTCCAGGAGGCGAGCCACCATGTCCGGCTATATGACCGCGGATCAAGCCGCCGCCGAACTCGGCATCAGCCGCGCCACGCTCTACGCCTATGTGAGCCGCGGACTCATCGCCTCGGCGCCCTCGCCCCATGGCCGCCACAACCGCTACGACGCCGCCGAAGTGCGCCGCCTCGCGCGCCGCAAGGCCGACGGCAAGCGCGCGGGCAAGGTCGCGCAGAAGGTGCTCGACTGGGGCGTGCCCGTGCTCGAATCGTCGATCACGCTGATCGCCGACGGCAAGCTCTTTTATCGCGGCGAGGACGCCATCGCGCTTGCGCGTCAGGCCTCGCTCGAAGAGGTCGCGGCGCTGCTCTGGCAATGCGCGCCGCGCCGCGTGCTGCAGGCGCCCGAGGCGCCCATCGCGGCCGCGCAGTGGTCGGCATGGCTGAAGATCTGGAGCGGGCACACGCCGCTCGAACGCGCGCTCGTGCTGTTGCCCGCCGCCGCCGCGCAAATGCCGCGCATCTGGGCGCAGGGCCGCGACGCGCAAATCGACACCGGTGCGATGCTCATGCGCCTGCTCGCGGCGGCGCTCGTTTCCACCGCGCCGTCGAACGAGCCGCTGCACCGCCAGCTAGGCGAGGCGTGGAGCGTGCGCTCTCGCGCGCAAACCGACCTGCTGCGCGCCGCGCTCGTGCTGTGCGCGGACCACGAGCTGAACGCCTCGACGTTCACGGTGCGCTGCATCACCTCCACCGGCACACATCTGTTCGGCGCGGCGACGGGCGGCCTCGCTGCGCTGGCCGGGCCGCGCCACGGCGGCGAGACCACGCGCGTGGCTGCGCTCTTCGAGGAAGCCGCGCGCGCCGACGACCTGCATCGCTATCTTGCCGACCGTCTCGCGCCCGACGAACTCGGCGCGGCCGTGCCGCTCTCCGGCTTCGGCCACCCGCTCTATCCCGATGGCGACCCACGCGCGCGCCTGTTGCTGGACCTGCTCGCACAACGCGCGCCGGCGCGCTCGCCGATGGACGAAGTCGACGCGCTCGCCCACGCCGTGGCCGAGACGAGCGGCGCGCGGCCGACGCTCGACTACGCGCTCGCGGCCATCGAGCGCGTGCTGGGGCTGCCGCGCGGCGCGGCGTTCACGCTATTCGCCGCGGGCCGCGTGACGGGCTGGATCGCGCATGCGCTCGAACAAACCGCCGACGGCCGGCTGATCCGTCCGCGCGCACGCTACGTGGGGGAAATGGCAGGCGATACGCCGCATGCCGCCCGGCACATCGCGTAGCACAAGCAACGAGGTCAACCCGGCTCAACCCGCCGCCCGGACACCCCATTGCCCGCGCTGCATCCAGTCGCGCAACGCCTCGCCGATACGCGCCGCAACACCGCTCGCACCCGCCGCGCGCACGCGTTCCACGTCGACCGGCGCCACCGTCCACGCTGGCGCATCGGCGCTTGCGCCGCCCAGCGCCAGCACGAAACGAGCACCTTCGCGGCCTGCGCTCACGTGCACGCGCACGCCCGCTGCGAGCCCGATCGACTCGCCGGCGCGCAGCCAGTAGTCGCCGGCGTCACCCGCGATCGTGAGCCACAGTTCGCCTTCGCTCACATGCAATTGCATTGCCTGCGCGAGCCGCCAGGTTTCGACGGGCTCGCCATGTTCCAGTTCGAAGATTCGGATTTCGCGCATTGCCGTGCTCCTTGCAGACTGGCCGCCGATCACCCTCGGACGGCCACCGGAAGGCTGACTGATAAGGACTTGAAGCGCCTTCCCGGTAGGAGCATTATTGCGATCTGTGACGCACGATCCCATGTACAGTTCCGAACAGTTCATCTGGAACTGTGCAGCCAAAAAACCGAACAGTCTCTGCCGCTTCGAACCGCAGCCTGAAGCGGCATACCCAGCGAGACCCCGATGAAACTCGAACTCGACCGCGCGAGCGACGTGCCGCTGACCGACCAGATCGTCACTGGCGTGCAAACGTGGATCCGCTCGCGCGCGGCGCACCCAGGCTCCCGACTGCCATCCATCCGCCAGTTCGCCGCCGACTACGCCATCAGCCGCTTTCCCGTAATTGAAGCCTATGACCGGCTCGTCTCGCTCGGCTATCTCGACTCACGCCACGGCTCGGGCTTTTACGTGAGCGAGCACGCGCGCTCGGGACTCTCCGGCATGGGCACCTGTGACCTCTCGAACGCCGCCGACGAGTCGGGCCACCTGCTCAGCCAACTGGAGCGCGCGGGCGAACTGCTGCAGCTCGACAGCGGCTCGATCCCGCAGGCATGGCGCGACATCGACGCGCTCGGCCAGGCGATCCGCCATGTATCGCGCAGCGACCCCGCGAGCCTCGTCGACTACGGCACGCCAACCGGCGACGCCACGCTGCGCGAACATCTGCGCAACCGGCTCGCGCCGCTCGGCATCGTCGCCGAGACGCAGCAGATCCTCATTACCGAAGGCGCGAGCGAAGGCCTCGACCTGCTCATGCGCTACATGCTCAAGCCCGGCGACACGGTATTCGTCGAAGACCCCGGCTACTACAACCTGTACGGTCTGCTCAAACTGCACGGCGTGCGCCTCGTGGGCATCCGCCGCACGGCGAGCGGGCCCGATCTCGACCATTTGCACGCGATGCTCGCCGAGCACCATCCGCGCGCGTTCTTCGTCAACACGGTGTTCCACAACCCGACCGGCTCGACGATCTCGCCGCCGGTCGCGTTCCGCTTGCTGCAACTCGCGCGCGAGCACCGCTTCACGATCGTCGAGGACGACATCTACGCCGACTTCCAGGCCGATCCCACCGACCGCCTCGCGGCGCTCGACCAGTTCGAGCACGTCGTGTACGTGGGCGGCCTCTCGAAGACGCTCTCCTCGGCACTGCGCGTGGGCTACGTGGTGGCCAACCCGGCGATCGTGCGCGATCTCGCGGCCATCAAGGCGCTCACCACCATCAGCGGCTCGCGCTTCACGCAGGCCGTGGCCGCCACGCTGCTCGAGCGCGGCGCGTACCGCAAATATCTCGAACGGCTGCGCCGGCGCATCGCCGAGGCGCAAGGGTCGGCCACGCGCACGCTCGAAGCGCATGGGTGGGAGCTGTTCGGCGGCGCTGCGTCGTCGTCATCGACCACGGCGGCGCGCGGCTATGCGCAAACGGGCGGCAAGTTCGTCTGGGCGCGCGTACCGCACGTGGAGGATTCCACCCGCCTCGCAGCCTGCGGCGAGCCGCTCGGCGTGGCGGTCTCGCCGGGCAGCCACTTCCGCCCGCAAGGCGAGCCGAGCCCGTGGATCCGCATCAACGTGGCGCTCACGCTCGACCCGCGCGCCCAGGCCTTCTTCGCGGCCGCGGCGCGTCTCGGCGGATAACCGCGCAGGCGCCGCACGCCCCGGCGCTCACACCGCCTACGCCACATTTGCGGCGGCGGGCCCGGCCGTCTGCGTGCGCACGCCGTTTTCCCTACAATGGCGCTTGCCTGCGCGCCCCTCTCCTCGCCCATGTCCGAATCCACCGCTGCGTCCAGCACCACCCCGTCGCCCCGCTCGCTGTCCGTGATGCTGTGGCTCGTCGCCACCGGCTTCTTCATGCAGACCCTCGATTCGACCATCGTCAACACGGCGTTGCCGGCGATGGCGAGGAGTCTTGGCGAACTCCCGTTGCGCATGCAATCAGTCGTGATCGCGTATTCGCTCACGATGGCGGTGATGATCCCCGTATCCGGCTGGCTCGCGGACAAGCTCGGCACACGGCGCGTGTTCCTCGGCGCGATCTTCGTGTTCACGGTCGGCTCGCTCCTGTGCGCGAACTCGCATACGCTGAACCAGTTGGTGGTCTCGCGCATCGCGCAGGGTGTGGGCGGCGCGATGCTGCTGCCGGTCGGCCGGCTTGCCGTGCTGCGCACGTTTCCCGCCGAACGCTATCTGCCTGCGCTCTCGTTCGTGGCGATTCCGGGGCTGATCGGCCCGCTCATCGGCCCGACGCTCGGCGGCTGGCTCGTGCAGATCGCCTCGTGGCACTGGATCTTTCTCATCAACGTGCCGGTGGGCGTGGTGGGCTGCGTCGCCACCTTCATCTTCATGCCCGACAGCCGCAACCCCGACACGCCGCGCTTCGACCTGCCGGGTTACCTGCTGCTCGTCATCGGCATGCTCGCGATTTCGTTCGCGCTCGACGGGCGCAGCGAGTTCGGCATCCAGCACGCCACGGTGCTCGTGCTCTTCATCCTTTCGCTCGCCGCGTTCGTGGCCTACGGTCTGCACGCGGTGCGCACACCGCAGCCGATCTTTTCGCTCGACCTCTTCAAGATCCACACCTTCAGCGTGGGCCTGCTCGGCAATCTGTTTGCGCGCATCGGCAGCGGCGCGATGCCGTATCTGATTCCGCTGCTGCTTCAGGTGGCGCTCGGCTACACGGCCTTCGAGGCCGGCCTCATGATGCTGCCCACGGCCGCCGCGGGCATGTTCTCCAAGCGCCTCGTGACGTATCTCATCATGCGCTATGGCTACCGCAGCGTGCTGGTCTCGAACACGGTGCTCGTTGGGCTCATGATGGCGAGCTTCGCGCTTTCCACGCCCAATGAGCCGCTGTGGATGCGCATCGCACAACTGGCGATCTTCGGCGCCGTGAACTCGATGCAGTTCACGGCGATGAACACTCTCACGCTCAAGGATCTCGGCACGGGCGGCGCGAGCAGCGGCAACAGCCTCTTTTCGCTCGTGCAAATGCTCTCGATGAGCCTTGGCGTGACCGTCGCGGGCGCGCTGCTCACCACCTTCACGGGCTTCATGGGTCACAAAACGGGCGAGAACGTGATTCCGGCGTTCCACGCGACCTTCATCTGCGTGGGCATCATCACGGCGGGTTCGTCGTGGATCTTCGCGCAGCTCGCGTCGGACCTGCGCCGCACCGCGAAGAAGACCGATCCGTCCGAGCGGACCTGATAGCGGACCTGATAAGCCGGGGCCACAGGCGCTGCAGCGGTCGTTGCGGTTGCATCCTCGCCGCCGGCGCGCGCACCGCAAAGGTGCGGCGCGCCTCGTGGCCGTGCGCCGCCCAGGTTCGCGCCGGGTTTGCGCACCAACCCGCACCCCATCCCGAAATAGCGCGTGCGCCATCGCACGGGCCGACTGCCACGGGACTTGGGACTCGCATACTTTTTGCTGTCCTATCCTGTAAACTTGACGCTCACGCGTCCCGCCCGTCACGTCCGTCCCGCGCGCCCTCGAAACGATAATGACCAGCATGATCGACCTCGATCCCCCCGGCTTCCAGTCTCGCCCCATCGCCGGCGAAGAAGGCGCCCGCCGCACCGTGCTGTACGGCGGCTACACCGTCTTCAGCGTGTTCCAGCCCGTGTTTTCGGTCGCGCACCGGCGCGCGATCGGCTATCACGCGTCGCTGCGCGCGCACGACGAGCAAGGCCAGCAGGCGCCGTCGCAGGAGGTGTTCACGCAGGCGGCGCGCCGCGGCGACCTGCTCGAGCTGGGGCGTCTCGCGGAATCGCTGCATCTGGGTAATTTCAACGCGTTCGATTCGCATGACGAATGGCTGTTTCTGAGCCTGCATCCGGCTGCGCTCATGGACACGAGCTATGGCGACGCGCTGCTCGCCGGCCTCAAGGCGCTCGGCCTGCAGCCGCAGCGCGTGGTGCTGGAAGTGTCGGAGCAGGCGGGCGGCGAGAATTCGCGCTTCGCGGAAATCATCGACGGATTGCGCAAGGCGGGCTTCGTGATCGCGCTGGATGGCTTTGGCGCGAAGCACTCGAACATCGACCGCGTGTGGCAGGTGCGGCCCGACATCGTCACGCTCGACCGCAGCCTGCTCGCCCAGGCGAGCCGCCACGCGCATATCGAGCGCGTGCTGCCAGGGCTCGTCTCGATGCTGCACGAGTCGGGTCAGCTCGTACTCGTGGGCGGACTTTCGACCGAGCGCGACGCGCTGATCGCGCTGGAGAGCAACGCCGACTTCGTGCAGGGCGCATATTTCGCGCGGCCCGACGTCGAGCCGGTGCCGCCGGCCAAGGCCGCGCAGCTCATGGACGATCTTTCGGCGCGCCTGCGCGAACGCGTGGCCGCCCGCGAGCGTTCGCAGTCGGCGCGTCTCGCGCCTTACGTGAGTGCCATCGAAGCGGCGGCGAAGCGGCTTGCCGAGGGCGCGAACATGAGCGACGCCACGCTGCCGCTGCTCGGCCTCGACGACACGGCGCGCTGCTTCCTGCTCGACGCGTCGGGCCGCCAGATCGGCGACAACGTGCTGCCCGACGGCCGCACGTCGCAGCGCGCCAAGCGTTTCCGGCCGCTGCTGCATTCCGAGGGCGCAAGCTGGGAACGGCGGCCTTACTTCATCGGCGCCATGAAGGCGCCGGGCCGCGTGCAGTTCACACCGCCCTATCTGTCGATCAACGAGGCGCATCTGTGCGTCACGGCCTCGGTCGCCGTGCAAACGGAGCACGGCGTGCAGGTGCTGTGCGCCGATATCAACTGGGACGCCGCCCTGCGCGGCTAGCGTCCGTCCAGGCCGACGCCAGGCTCACGCGAGGACGAGCGGCTGCGCGAGCAGCGTGGCGCAGCCGTGTGTGGTGGACGCGCGAGCGCTGACGCTGAGCGTGGACACGCACGCCGCGCCGTCGCTCGAGGCGAGCCGGGCCAGCATCTTGCGCACCGCCTCGCCGCCGAAAGTCCGGTTCGCCACCTGGAGCCGGTTGGCCGGCCCCGCGCTCCCCTCTTCCATCGCCGCCACGCAAACAACCGGCTCGGGCAGCCCGTCGCGGTCGTCGCGCACATGCAGCCAGGCGGCGAGCGCGCCGTCCTGCGCGACGAGCGCCACGCCCGGCTCGCCGTCCAGCGCCAGCGCTTCGGCGCGCAGAACGTGCACGGCGGGCGCTTCTTGCGAGGCCTGGCCGTGAGCCGCTTCGGCCACGCTCGCCGCGACCAGCGCGTTTGCCGTCACCCCGAGCAAATCCATCAATCCCACGCGATCCTGTGCGTGCAGCACGTCGCGCAAACGCTCGACCGTGCGCGCGTGCTGCACTTTGTCGGCTGGCGCCGCCTGCGGCGCGGCCTCGCGGGCGAGCCGAACGCGGGCACGCCGCACGATCTGCCGGCAATGCTCATTCGTGCAGCCGGTAAGCGCGCCGATCTGCGCGTAGTCGCAGTCGAAGGCCTCGCGCAGCACGAACACCGCCTGCTCGAGCGGTCCCAGCCTCTCGAGCAGGAGCCGCAGCGCGTCCGAGAAGCGCCGTGCGCGCAAGCCTGCTTCTTCCGCAGAGGGCGCCGCGTCGTCGAGCCACGCGGCCTCGTGTTCGCCCGCATGCTCACGACGCAAGCGCCGCAGCCGGTCGATCGCGAGGCGCACGGTGACCGTGGCGAGCCACGCCTGCGGTGCACGCAAAGCCGGTGCGTCGGCGTCGCGCCAGCGGAACCACGCGTCCTGCACGACGTCCTCGGCCTCCGCGCGGCTGCCCAGCACGCGTGCGGCCAGCGCAATGAGCCGAGCGCGCGCCTCGCCGAAGGCAGCGGCGCGGCGCGCGTCGGTCCACGCTGCCTCTGGCCCGGCTTCGTCGCTCACTGGGGTCGCAGCCTCATTGCGCCCAGCGCCCTCCAGACTCGTTGCTTCGATTGTGTCGATCGCCTGCGTCATTCGCTTCGCTCCTTCGCCATGCGTGCTCGCTGCCGCCCGTTTCCCTCATGACGTCCGGCACACGGCCGGCGTGACAGCCGCACGCAAAAATATTCTCGTCACGCGCGGGCCGCGCCGGGCGTCATGGCAGCAGCGGCGCAATCGCGCCGCCAACGCCAACCGCCGTCAACGGAAAAAACACGAGGCCAGTCATGCCATCCTTTGCACTGAATCATGCAGCATTGCCGCCGAGCGCGCTCAATCTCGTCCCGACCGTGATCGAAACCTCGGGGCGCGGCGAGCGCGCCTACGACATCTACTCGCGCCTCTTGCGCGAGCGCATCGTGTTCCTCGTCGGGCCGGTGACCGAGCAAAGCGCGAGCCTCGTGGTCGCGCAACTGCTCTTTCTCGAAGCGGAAAACGCGGACAAGGACATCAGCTTCTATATCAACTCGCCGGGAGGGTCGGTCTACGACGGACTCGCCATTTACGACACGATGCAATTCATCAAGCCCGATGTCTCGACACTGTGCACGGGTTTCGCCGCCAGCATGGGGTCGTTTTTGCTCGCCGCGGGCGCGCATGGAAAACGCTTCGCACTACCAAACGCGCGCATCATGATCCATCAGCCTTCGGGTGGCGGCCAGGGCACCGCCGCCGATGTCGAGCTGCAGGCGCGCGAGATCCTGTACCTGCGCGAGCGCCTGAACGCGATGCTCGCCGCGCGTACCGGACGCAGCATCGAGCAGATCGCGCACGACAGCGACCGCGACAACTTCATGTCGGCCCAGGCAGCGGCCGAGTATGGCTTGATCGACCGCGTGCTCGAGTCGCGCGACGACCCGTTACTGCGCTAAGGCGCGGTGTCTGCGGCTCGCGGGCTCACGCGAGCCGCACGGCGAGCCACGCCGCCAGCACGCCCTTGTACTCGGCGACCAGCAGCTTGCGCTCCTTCGGCTTCGCCGCGGCGTATAGTGGGTTGAGGCTCTTGATGACCTGCAGCATGACCTCCGCGACGCGATAGGCCTCATCGGACGCAAGCGCCGGCTGATAACGCAGGAAGAGCGCCGTAAAACGCTGGCGCAGCAGATTGCGCACGGCCGCATCGCGCCTGAAGCCGAGCGGCACGGAAAGCAGGGGCAAATACGCGGGGTAGTCGTGCATCAGATCGACCATCAGGTCGAACAAACGCTCGACCAGCTGCGCGAGCGGCAGCTTGCCTGCATCGTCGTGCGCGGCGATGAGCGCGCTCCAGCGCGCGTCCATTTCGTCGCCGTAGCGCTTGCGCAGTGCGAGGGCGAGTGCCTCCTTGTTCGGAAAGTACTGGTACGCCGCGCCCACCGAAACGCCCGCCTGCTGCGCGATCTGCGTCATCGTCGCCGCTTCGAAGCCGCGCTCGGCGAAGGCTTCGCCGGCGGCTTCGAGCAGCGCGTCGACCGTGCGCGCCGCGCGTTCCTGGCGCGGCACGCGCCGGGCGTTTTCGCGTGCCGCTTCCTTTTGCGCTTCCTTGCGCGCGAGCGGATCTGCCGCCATATCTGAAGCCTCCTTCACATTCGTGTATGATTATGTGAAGCCATCCTCACATATAGGTGAACCATGACGCAAGCACTTTCACTGAACGCGCGTACCACGGCGCTCGTGATGATCGACCTTCAGCACGGCATCGTAGGCCGCCAGGTCGCGCCCCATAGCGGCGCGCAGGTGGTGGCCAACGCCAAACCGCTCGCCGACGCACTGCGCGCCAAGGGCGGCACCGTCGTCTGGGTGCACGTGCTCCTGAATGAACTGCTCGCGCTGCCCGCCGACGCGCCCGGCCGCACGCCCGACACGCCGCCCGCACCGGCCGAGGCCTCCGAACTCGTGCCCGAGATCGGCGCGCAACCCGAGGACGTGATCGTCGCGAAGCGCCAATGGGGCGCGTTCTACGGCACCAACCTCGAGCAGCAGTTGCGCCGCCGCGGCATCGACACCGTCGTCATCGGCGGCATCGCCACCGTCGTCATCGGCGGCATCGCCACGAACTTCGGCGTCGAATCCACCGCGCGCGCGGCGTTCGATCTCGGCTTCAAGCTGGTGTTCGTCGAAGACGCCACGTCCGGTCTGAACGAAGAGATGCATCACTTCTCGTTCGAGAAACTGTTCCGCCACATGGGCCACGTGCGCTCGACGCAGGAAACCATCGCCGCGTTTGTGTAAAGCACTTCGCGCAAAACAAAAAAGCCCTCGATTCGCATCGAGGGCTTTTTGCATGTGCCGCAGCCAGTGCGGCTTACAGAACAGGGCTTCGTATTACGCGAAGTTCTGTGCTGCGAAGTTCCAGTTCACGATGTTCCAGAACGCTTCGACGAACTTCGGACGCGCGTTGCGATAGTCGATGTAGTAAGCGTGTTCCCACACGTCGATCGTGAGGAGCGCACGGGCGTCGGTCGTGAGCGGCGTGGCGGCGTTGCTGGTCGACACGATGTCGAGCGAGCCGTCAGCCTTCTTCACGAGCCACGTCCAGCCCGAACCGAAGTTGCCCACGGCAGCCTTCGTGAAGGCTTCCTTGAACGCGTCGTAGGAGCCCCACTTCGCGTTGATCGCGTCGCCGAGCGCGCCCGACGGTGCGCCGCCGCCTTGCGGCGAGAGGCTGTTCCAGAAGAACGTGTGATTCCAGATCTGCGCCGAGTTGTTGAACACGCCACCCGACGACTTCTTGACGATCTCTTCGAGCGAGAGCTTTTCGAACTCGGTGCCCGGAATCAGGTTGTTCAGATTCGTGACGTAAGCCTGGTGGTGCTTGCCGTAGTGGAACTCGAGCGTCTCTTCCGACATGTGCGGAGCGAGGGCGTTCTTCGCGAACGGCAGCGGCGGGAGCGTAAATGACATGATGCGGTTCCTTCGTCGTGTTATGGGGAGTTCTGCGTGATAACCGGCATGGAGCACTCGATTGTAGGCGAGTTGGAATAACCCCGCAAACGAGCGGCCTTTATGCCGGATATCGTTTGCGCGCGGCTATTCCGGATCAATCGCTATGCGGTTTTTCGCCGATGCAACGACACTCGAACAACGCTTTCCATGCCCGCTTCGCACGCAGGCAAGACGGCTGCAATCGCGTTGCAATCTCCGCGCAACCGGCGTGCAAACTTCCTGCAACGAGACTGCAACAATCGTTCGCCGCCACGCTGTTTCGTCGTGGCGGCTAGCGATCGTGCGAATGCGCCGGTTCTTCCTTGTGCAGCAAACATCGGACCTGACAGGCTGACTGCGGGCCTGATTCAGAAACCGTCGGCGAGGCGCGGCTGGACATCGGCGAGCGCGACGTCGGCGCTGCCCTGCGCGAGGTGAACCGTAAGCCGCTTGCCCGGCTTGAGCGTGGCGGGCGAACGCACCGCCGCGCCGCTTTGCGCGTCGAGCAGCGCGGCGTAGCCGCGCTCGAACGTGCGCTGCGGACTCAGCACTTCGAGCCGCGCCGTGAGTTCCGAAACGCGTGCCGCTTCGCGCTCGCGCTGACGCGCGAAGGCACCGTCCAGACGCCGTCCGAGCGACTCCAGCTGGGCGCGCTGCGCGGCGGCGTCGGGCCGCGCGCGCTGCCAGCGCATCTGCATGACGTTCAGGCGCGCACGCGCCTCGGCGCTGGCGCGCGAGCCCGCCGACGCGAGCCGTATCGTCAACTGGCGCAAGTGCGTGCGCTGCTGCGCAAGCCGCTCGACGGGCGAAACGAGCCGGCGCGCCAGCCAGTCGAGCTGCTGCGCGCGCCGCTCGAGCAGACGGCCGAAATCGCGTGCGAGCGCGGCATGGCGCTGGTCGAGGTCGCGCAGCAGCAGCGTGCGCTGCGGACTGACGAGTTCAGCCGCGCCAGTGGGCGTCGGCGCACGCACGTCGGCGGCGAAATCGGCGATCGTGAAATCGGTTTCGTGCCCGACGCCGCTCACCACCGGAATGGCGCTGGCCGCGATCGCGCGCGCAAGCGCCTCGTCGTTGAACGACCACAGGTCCTCGATCGAGCCGCCGCCGCGGCACAGCACGAGCACGTCCGCTTCGTTGCGCGCGTTCGCGGTTGCCAGCATCGCCGTGAGCTTTTCTGCCGAGCCCGCGCCCTGCACCGGCGCGGGGTAGACGATCACCGGCACGTGCGGCGCCCGGCGGCACAGCGTGGTGAGCACGTCGCGCAGCGCGGCGGCCTGCATCGACGTAATCACGCCGATCGCGCGCGGATGCGAGGGCAGCGCGCGTTTGCGCTCGGGGTCGAAGAGCCCTTCGGCCTCGAGTTGCGCCTTCAGTCGCAGGAAGGCTTCGTAGAGCCGGCCCTGGCCGGTGCGCCGCACGGCCTCGACGTTCAGCTGGAGTTCGCCGCGCGGCTCGTACATCGTGACGAGCGCGCGCACTTCGATGCGGTCGCCCTCGCGCGGCGTGAATTCAGCGTACTGGGCGCGCCCGCGGAACATGACGCAGCGAATCTGCGCCTGGGCGTCCTTGATCGAGAAGTACCAGTGGCCACTTGCGGCGCGCGTAAAGTTGGACACTTCGCCGGAAATCCATGCAAGCGGGAACGTGCGCTCGAGCATCGAGGCGATCGCCCGGTTGAGCGCCGAGACCGGCACGACGACGTCGCCCGAAGGCGCGGAGGAAGCGGAAAAACGGTCGGATAGCATGCGAAAGGGTGTGGAGAAACCTTGGCCGGACAGACGATAGACCGTTCGGGGGGCGGTAGTCCAGCACGAATGAGACCCGACTCGCAAGCCCCCGCGAAGTGTCCACATCGGCGCTGTCATGCGGCATGATGACCGCAGCCGGCCCGCAAACGCTGAAAATTAGAACATCCCGTTGATTTTTATACGTTTTTTATCGATATAACATCCTTACAGACCGATGGAGAGGCCGAAGAATGGGCCTTTGCGCCTTCCCGCGGCCTACTTCTCCACAAAGTTATCCACAGGCGTCGATTTTTTGGGCGTTTCGCGCGGCTTGCAGGCAACCGACAGTTGCGTAAGGCCCGGCAACTTGCCGCGTCACGCCTACCCGCGCTAGAGTGCCGGGTTCACGAGCGCCTGTGCCGCACCACGCGAAGCGCCGGTTGCTCGCCTACGCAGGTCATTCGTCTGCCGTCCTGTTTGTCGCTCAGCTCACCTAGAACCGGAGAACCGACCCGATGCCCGCCCTGCCTGTCTGCTTCCCGCATGCCGCGTGCGGCGCTTCGCGCGCAAATTGCCGATGAGCGGCCCCGTCACCAGTTTCAAGGAACGCCTCGAAGCGCAGTTTGCGCACGCCTGGCAACGCCGCGGCGCGCTCGCCTGGGCGCTCACGCCGTTCGCCGCTGTGTTTGCCGCCGTGAGCGGTGCGCGCCGCGGCGCCTTTGCGGCGGGCTGGCTCAAGAGCGTGCGCGTGGGCGTGCCCGTGGTGGTGGTCGGCAACGTGACCGTGGGCGGCACGGGCAAGACGCCCACGGTGATCGCGCTCGTCGAGGCTCTGCGCGCCGCGGGCTTCTCGCCGGGCGTGGTCTCGCGCGGGTACGGCGCGAAAATCGCCCGCCCCACGCCCGTCACGGCGGATACGCCCGCGCGCCTTTGCGGCGACGAACCCTTGCTGATCGCCCGCCGCACGGGCGTGCCCGTCTGGGTCTCGCCCGACCGCGTGGCGGCGGCCACGGCGCTGTGCGGCGCCCACAGCGATGTCGACGTGATCGT
Organism: Paraburkholderia sp. CNPSo 3281; assembly: GCF_024206515.1. Lineage (NCBI taxonomy): Bacteria > Pseudomonadati > Pseudomonadota > Betaproteobacteria > Burkholderiales > Burkholderiaceae > Paraburkholderia > Paraburkholderia sp. CNPSo 3281. The sequence continues at coordinate 239,890 of NZ_JAMBPS010000001.1, forward strand.
GAGCGACGACGGCCTGCAGCACTACCGCCTCGTGCGCGACGTCGAGATCGTGGTGTTCGACCATCGCCTGGGCGGCAATGGCTTTCTGCTGCCGGCGGGCCCGCTGCGCGAGCCGCTCTCGCGGCGCCGCGACGCCACGCTTGTGAACAATCCGTTCGAGCGCACGCTGCCGGCCTGGCCCAATACGTTCGCGCTCAAGCTCGAACCCGGCGACGCCTGGCATCTCGCCAATCCGGCGCTGCGCCGTCCGCTCGCGCAGTTTGCCGCGGGCGCGGCCGCACCGGGGCAAGGCGCGCTCACGCAAGGATCGCAGGCGGCGCTGCGCATCGTGGCGGCGGCCGGCATCGGTTCGCCGGAGCGCTTTTTCGCGACGCTGCGCGCGGCCGGCCTCGCGCCGCAAACCCTGCCGCTGCCCGACCACTACGCCTATGCAACCAACCCGTTCGCCGACGTCACCGCCGACGCGATCCTGGTCACTGAAAAGGATGCAGTAAAATTGGGGGCCTGGAACGACGCGCGCATCTGGGTCGTCCCCGTCGAAGCCGCGCTCGATCATCGCCTCATTACCCTGGTTGTGGAGAAACTCCGTGGACGCTCGTCTGCTTGAAATCCTGGTCTGCCCGATCTGCAAGGGCCCGCTCAGCTATGACCGCGCCGCGCAGGAACTGATCTGCAACGCCGACAAGCTCGCCTACCCGATCCGCGACGGCATTCCGGTCATGCTCGTCGACGAAGCGCGTCAAACCGTGGAAGGCACGCCGGTCGATCCGCACGGGCCGGGCGCCGCGTAAGGCGCACGGGCGGCGCAGCGCGCGCCGCCAGGCGGCCGCGATCGCCCCCGCTTGCGCCGCTCGCCCTGCTCACTTCGTCCTGCCGGCTCGAAGCCGGGTCACGCGCGCCGCCCCCGGCGCGCTGCCGTCTCCCAAGGCGGTTTCCCGAACCGGTTTCCCCAATCCCGTTTCCTGTCCTTGCTCCAACTGGCCATGACCGCTCCCGTGCAACCCTTCATCGCCGTCGTCCCGGCGCGTCTCGCGTCGACGCGGCTGCCCAACAAACCGCTCGCCGACATCGGCGGCAAGCCCATGGTGGTGCGCGTGGCCGAGCGCGCGCGCGATTCGGGCGCGCAGCAGGTGCTGATCGCCTCGGACGCCCAGAGCGTGCTCGACGCCGCCAGTGCCCACGGTTTCGAGGCCGTGCTCACGCGCGCCGATCACCCGTCGGGCACCGACCGCCTCGCCGAGGTCGCCGAGCACTATGGCTGGAGCGACGAGACGATCGTGGTCAACGTGCAGGGCGACGAGCCGCTGATCGACCCCGCGCTCGTGTGCGACGTTGCGTCGCACCTCGCCGCGCACCCCGAATGCGCGATCGCCACCGCCGCGCATCCGATCACGGCGCCCGAGGAAATCTTCAGCCCGAACGTCGTGAAGGTCGTGCTCGACGCTCGCGGCGTTGCGCTCTACTTCTCGCGCGCGCCGATTCCCTGGGCCCGCGACGCATGGCAGCCGCACGGGTCGCCGGCGCGCCTCGATCTCGGCGCAATGCCCGCCCCGCCGGCTCCCGCGATCGTTTATCGCCACATCGGCCTGTACGCGTACCGCGCGAAATTCCTGCGCAGCTACCCCTCGCTCGCGCAGTCGCCGATCGAGCAGGTCGAGGCGCTCGAGCAGCTTCGCGCGATGTGGCACGGCGAGCGCATCGCGGTGCTCGTGACGGCGCAGGCACCCGCGCCGGGCGTCGATACCCCCGCCGACCTCGTCCGTGTGCAGGCGTTATACCGGCCTTAATTCCGTCCGTGGGGCAAAAATCCCATGGCATAATCAATTGTTTGCGCGAGCCGTCTAAAGCCTTTGTGCGTCGGGGTTTCCCCGCTTTTCGGCACCGTCTTGCAGCGCCGCCCCGTGTCCAGTGCAAGTCATGAACATCGGGCGAAAGCCGCGCCGGACGTGCCGTTGCCCCCGCCAGCACTGCCTCGACAGCCGTGAGCGAATGGGCGAGGAGACGCACGACGCTGACGATGCCGCCCCACCGGACGTGCGAGGCAGCCGCCGCGCCGCAAGAATTCACACAGATCGGAGATTGTTCATATGCGTTTGATCCTGTTGGGCGCCCCGGGCGCGGGCAAGGGAACCCAGGCAAGCTTCATCAAGGAAAAGTTCGGCATTCCGCAAATCTCGACGGGCGACATGCTGCGCGCGGCCGTCAAGGCCGGTACGCCGCTTGGCCTCGAAGCGAAGCGATTCATGGACGCCGGCGAGCTCGTGACCGACGAGCTCATCATCAATCTCGTAAAGGAGCGCCTTCAGGAGCCCGACTGCCAGAACGGCTACCTGTTCGACGGCTTCCCGCGCACGCTGCCGCAAGCCGAAGCGATGAAGCAGGCGGGCGTCGCGATCGATTACGTGCTCGAGATCGACGTGCCGTTCGACGAGATCATCACGCGCATGAGCGGCCGCCGCATGCACCCGGCTTCGGGCCGCACGTATCACGTCAAGTTCAATCCGCCGAAAGTGGAAATGACCGACGACGTGACGGGCGAACCGCTCGTCCAGCGCGACGACGACAAGGAAGAAACGGTGCGCAAGCGTCTCGACGTGTATGTCGCCCAGACCAAGCCGCTCATCGCCTACTACAGCGACTGGGCGAAGCGCGGTGAGGAAAACGGCCTGAAGGCGCCGCAGTATCGCGCCATCTCGGGCCTCGGCAGCGTCGACGAAATTCGCGAGCGCGCATTCGCAGCGCTCAAGTAAGCGGGTCAAAGTCCGCGAGTCAAAGTCAGACTCGAAGCCGGTTTCGGCACACTGGCTGGTTTGCCTGCGGGCCGGCTGGCGCCGCACTCCCGAGGTGGTTCGGGACGCAGCGCCAGCCGGCCCGTTTTGTTTTTGGTGAGTCTCGCGCGCATTTGCCTTCCGCGCGAGACAGCATGGCCACAACGACAGGAGACGAAAGATGCAGATCCGCGGCAACGTATTTCTCATCACCGGCGGCGCGTCGGGGCTCGGTGCGGCCAGCGCGCGTCTGATCGCGGCCGAAGGCGGCAAGGTCGTCATCGCCGACCTCAACGAGGACGCCGGTAACGCGCTCGCCGAGGAACTGGGTGGCGCGTTCGTGAAGTGCAACGTGGCGAGCGAGGACGACGGCGCGCGCGCCGTGGCCGCGGCAACCGCGCTCGGCACGCTGCGCGGCCTCGTGAACTGCGCGGGCATCGCGCCCGCCGTGAAGACCGTGGGCAAGGACGGCCCGCATCCGCTCGACACGTTCTCGAAGACGATCTCGGTCAACCTGATCGGCACCTTCAACATGATCCGCCTCGCGGCGGCGGCCATCGCCCAGACCGCACCTGGCGAGGGCGGCGAGCGTGGCGTGATCGTCAACACGGCGTCGGTGGCCGCTTACGACGGCCAGATCGGCCAGGCGGCCTATGCCGCCTCGAAGGGCGGCGTCGTCGCGATGACGCTGCCGATCGCGCGCGACCTTTCGCGCAGCGGCATCCGCGTGATGACGATCGCGCCCGGCATCTTCGAAACGCCGATGCTGCTCGGCATGCCCAAAGAGGTGCAGGACGCGCTCGGCGCAATGGTCCCGTTCCCGCCGCGCCTCGGCAAGCCGGATGAGTATGCGATGCTCGTCAAGCAGATCGTCGAGAATCCGATGCTCAACGGCGAGGTGATCCGTCTGGACGGCGCGATCCGCATGCAGCCGAAGTAACGGCGCGCCCTCCCCCGCGCGAAAAAAAAGCCCGCGACGAAAATCGCGGGCTTTTTTCTGCGGCCTCGCCGCGGGCTTCAGTCGTTATCGAGCGTGCGCTGGCGCAGCTCATGCAGCTGCGACTCGACGACGGTCGCGTCTTCCGCGTCGGGGCGCTCGTCGAGATAGTGTTCGAGGTCTTCGAGCGCCGGACGCAGATAGTCGAGCCGCGCATAAGCGAAGCCGCGGTCGCGCACTTCCTCGATGTTCTCCGGCAGCAGGATCACGAGCCGCTGCTGGATGGCCAGCAGGCGCTGCCAGCGCTCGGTCTGCAGATAGACCGACTTCAGGTTGCGCAGCATGCGCGCGACGATCTCGCGCCGTGTGGCCGGCTCGAGCAGCATGCGCAGCGCGCGCGCCACGGAATCGCCGGCGTTGGCCACGAACGGTTCGAGCATCTCCACCATGTCGGACTCGGTGAGCGTGCGGCCCGTGGTGGGATCGAGCATCTCGTCGCCTTCGGGCAACGCCACGCGCAGCAGAAAATGCCCCGGAAACGACACGCCATTCACCGGCAGGCCGAGCTGGGTCGCCATTTCCAGATACAGCACCGCGAGCGAAATGGGGATGCCGCGCCGGCGCTTGAGCACGGCGTTCAGGTGGCTGTTTTCGGGGTCGAGAAAGTCGTTGAGGTTGGCAGCGAACCCCATCTCGCGAAAGAAGCAGCGGTTGAGCACGGCAACCTGCTGGCGCACGTCCGCCCCTTCGGGCATGCGGCGGCGCACACGCAGCGCGAGTTCGTCGATCTCGGCCAGCGTGCCTTGCAGATCGAGATCGGGATAGGCGTCCTGCGCGATCGCCAGCGCCGCCTCGGTGAGCGGCAGGCTCTCGTCGTCGGCAACGAGCGCGCTGAAATAGTCCAGAACCCGCGTAGTCATCGTGGTCACTTCGCCCGCCTCTTGAAGTACGCGTATTTGAAGCCCATCAGCCAAAGCATACCGAAATATAGCGCCGCGAACAGGACGAGACACGCACCGAGCAAGGCGATGCGCGCGAGCGGTTCATGACGCAGCGCGATCCAGTCGTAGCTGGTGGCGCACCAGTGCATCGCCCCGGCCAGCACGAGACATGCCCCGAGCAACTGCACGAAGAACGTCGTCCAGCCGGAGGACGGCATATAGATGCCGCGGCGGCGCAGCCCGATGAACAGCAATAGCGCGTTCATGCAGGCGCCGAGGCCGACCGAGAGCGTCAAGCCCGCGTGCGAGAAAATCGGCACGAAAATGTAGTTGCTGATCTGCGTGGCGATGAGCACGCCCACACCGATCTTGACCGGCGTCTTGATGTCCTGGCGCGCGTAGAAGCCGGGCGCGAGGATCTTGATGAGGATGAGACCGACGAGCCCCACGCCGTAGGCCGCCAGCGCGCGGGCCGTCATGATGACGGACGTGGCGTCGAACTTGCCGTAGTGAAAGAGCGTGGCCGTGAGCGGCTCGGCGAAGAAAAAGAGCGCGACGGCCGAAGGCGCGGCAAGCAGGAACGTCACGCGCAGGCCCCAGTCGAGCAACGCCGAGTACTCGTGCGGATCGGCATCGACGTGCGCCTTCGAGAGGCTGGGCAGCAGGATCGTGCCGAGCGCGACGCCGAGCAGCGCCGTCGGGAACTCCATCAGGCGGTCGGCGTAGTTGATCCACGACACCGCACCGGGCCCGAGGCGCGAGGCGATATTGGTGTTGATGATGAGGCTGATCTGCGCGACCGAGACGGCGAACATGGCAGGCACCATCTTCGCGAGCACGCGTTTCACGCCTTTGTGCGCGAGCGCCTTGAGCGGGTTCAGGCCGATGCGCGGCATCATGTCGATGCGCTTCAAGCCCGGCAACTGCACGATGAACTGCAGCACGCCGCCCACGATCACGGCCCACGCGAGCGCGTAGACCGGCTGCTTCATGTGCGGCGCGAAGGCCACCGCCGCCGTGATGAACGAGACATTGAGCAGCACCGGTGCGAATGCAGGCAGCGAGAACTGCTTGTACGTGTTGAGCACGCCGGACGCGAGCGACGTCAGCGAGATGAACACGATATAGGGGAACATGATGCGCGTCATCGTGACGGCGAGCGGAAACGCTTGCCCGTCGCTCTTCAAGCCCGAAGCGACCACGATCACGACGAACGACGCGCCGAAAATGCCGAGCAGCGAGAGGATCGCGAGCACCCAGGCGAGCACGGTCGAGGTGGCGTCGACCAGCGCGCGCGTGGCGTCGTGGCCCTTCTGGTTCTTGAACTCCGCGAGAATCGGCACGAACGCCTGCGAAAAGGCGCCTTCCGCCGAGATGCGGCGCAGCAGGTTGGGGATACGAAACGCGACGTAGAAAGCGTCGGTGTACTGGCTCGCACCGAAGGCGCGCGCGATCAGCGTTTCTCGGGCCAGACCGGTCACGCGCGACAGCAGCGTGAAGCCGCTGACTGTCAGCAGGGCTCGGAATAGATTCATGGGGCGGTCATTATACGGGCGTCGTCCGCTCCATCGCGGATGCGCAGCGCAATGGTCGGCGCAAAACCCCGCGCGACGCCGCAGGCGAGCGGGAGGCAAAGACAAAGCGCGCTGATTGTGACCGTGTCGCATGAAAGGCGTTCACGTCCGGCAGCGCTTGTCTTCGCTAATGTGTCGTGATTGCCATCCGCATGATTCTGTTGCTATAATCTTCGATTCGAGTTCTCTCAGGGGCTCGAAACGCGTCTTGGAAAGGGGGCAGGAAAGAGGTAGAAACCCGCTCTGGCACAAAAGGCGCGGCTGGTTGAGCAAAACTCAGCCGGCAAATACCGTTTTGAACGTCTCAGGCAACCCTGCCGGTCGTTCAAATCCAGGCAAAGAGCGCTGGTCGCACCACGCTCCGCAATCACAAGGAATCGCAATGGCAAACTCCGCACAAGCACGCAAGCGCGCCCGTCAGGCCACGAAGGCAAACTCGCACAACTCGGCACTGCGCTCGAAGTTCCGCACCGCCATCAAGGCTGTTCGCAAGGCAATCGACGCCGGCGACCAGGCAAAGGCTGCTGAAGTTCTGAAGGCATCGGGCAAGACGCTTGACATCATCGCCGACAAGAAGATCGTTCACAAGAACAAGGCCGCTCGTCATAAGAGCCGCCTGGCTGCTGCCGTCAAGGCAATGCAAGCCGCGCAGTAAAGAGATTCGGCTTGCCGGCTACGACTGGCAGCCCCTCTTTTCGCTGCACCACAAAAAACCCGCTTCGGCGGGTTTTTTTGTTTCTGCCGGGCGCAAAAAAACCCGCCGAAGCGGGTCCGTTCGCTGCCGTCGCCGCGCCGTCAGCGCACGTTGGCTTGCTGCGTGGCGTGATCGTGAGGCAGTTCGCACGCTTCGGTCACGAGGAGGTCGTTGTCCTTCGCGAAGTTCATCACAAAATTGAAGGCCATCGGTTCGACGTCCTTCAGGCGCGAGTCCAGCACCACGACCTTGAGGTCGCCGATCATCGTCGGGCGCACGTAGAGCGAGTAGCGCAAATAGGCGTTCGGGCCGCGCGCGTTGGCCGACGCTTTCGGACCGAAGCTCGACATCACCCCGGCGAGGCGCTCCGACCAGTCGCTCGGACGAAACTTCTTCCCCGCGCTGGTGATGCCTTGAATGAAGTATTCGGTTGGAGCTTCGTCGGCCATGCAGGAGTACCTGTGTGTGTAGCTGCTGGGTGCGTTTGCAGCGTGTAACGGCGGCACGAGCGCTGCGCCCGCGCGGGTACCGCGGAACGCCGGCCGCGGGGATCGCCCGCCGCCACACGCATGGACAGTCCGATGGATAGGGAAAGGCTGCCGCGCACCCCGCCTGGCGTGAAGTCTCGAAATTCGCCGCCGACGCGTGTCACAAGCAGGTCTCGCAACGGGATCGACAGGACGATTTCGCGGCGCACTGCCAGTCGGCGCACAGGCCGCTCCCGCGGGCTTGCCTGCCGTGGCCGCGAGGTGTTGCCACCTTCCCGTCACACACGTTCAGGGCCCGTTTGTCGTGCCTAAGAAATCTCTGCGATTATAGCGCACTGACCGTTTTGACGCAGTGCACACAAGGCACTTGAAAGGCTGGATCCGGGCCCGCGCAATGCCCGTGAAACAGTCCCGAAAGCCGTCGCGAAAGCGCCTTCCACCGTGCGCCTGGGCACCCTGCCTAAATTTTGGGCAACTCGTCAAAATGCGCAAAATCCTTTATGCTGCTTTGACTTACCACCAACCGCAGCGGCGTCGCCGGCCCAATCCTGCAGTTCGAGGCCGGATCTGGCGCCGTTTTCGTTTTATGACCTCCCGTACCATACGCCATTACCTGCAGTTCAAGGATTTCTCCCTTGACGAATATGAATATGTGCTGGAGCGCGCGCGCATCCTGAAGCGCAAGTTCAAGAACTACGAGACCTATCACCCGCTGCACGACCGCACGCTGGCGATGATCTTCGAGAAGAGCTCCACCCGCACACGCCTCTCGTTCGAAGCGGGTATCTTCCAGCTGGGCGGCCACGCCGTGTTCATGAACACGCGCGACACGCAACTCGGGCGCGGCGAGCCGATCGAAGATTCGGCACAGGTCATCTCGCGCATGGTCGACATCATCATGATCCGCACGTTCGGCCAGGACATCCTGCAGCGCTTCGCCGAAAGCTCGCGCGTGCCGGTCATCAACGGTCTCACGAACGAGTACCACCCCTGCCAGGTGCTGGCCGACATCTTCACGTACTACGAGCACCGCGGTCCGATCCGCGGCAAGACCGTGGCGTGGGTCGGCGACGCCAACAACATGCTCTACACGTGGATCGAAGCCGCGCAGATCCTCGGCTTCAAGCTGCGCATCTCCACGCCGCCGGGTTATCCGCTCGATCCCGCGCTGGTCGCGCCGGAAAGCAAGCCGTTCTACGAAGTCTTCGAGGACCCGCACGACGCCTGCGACGGCGCCGACCTCGTCACGACCGACGTCTGGACCAGCATGGGCTTCGAGGCCGAAAACGAAGCGCGCAAGCAGGCCTTCGCCGACTGGTGCGTGGACGCGCCGATGATGGCCCGCGCCAACGCCGATGCGCTTTTCATGCACTGCCTGCCCGCGCACCGCGGCGAGGAAGTTAGCGCCGAGGTGATCGACGGCCCGCAGAGCGTGGTTTGGGACGAGGCGGAAAACCGCTTGCACGTGCAGAAGGCGCTCATGGAGTTCCTGCTGCTCGGCCGCCTGAACCACTGAGCCTGGCGTACGCCATCATGAAAAAAGCCGACCCGAAGGTCGGCTTTTTTTGCCCGCTGCGGCGCGCGGCTCGCGCGTCAGACCGTTTCGCCAAGTCGACGCGCCAGCGACTTCAGGAGCGGCGCCACGCGCTCGCGAAACACCTCGGGCCCCATCGACGAAGCCGGCCCGCTGCAGCTGAGCACGAGCCAGCGACGCTCGCGCGGCTCGCGAAACGGCACCGCCGCGGCGTTGACGTCTTCATGCCAGTCGCGAAACGAATAGCAGCACCCCTCCTTGCCGAACCCCTCGATCTCGCGTTTCGCGGCCGCAACCAACGACGGCCCTTCGGCGCCCGCTGTCTTCTCCAGTTCCGCGAACAACGCCATCCGCACATCGATGGGCTGCACGGCCAGATACGCGCGGCCCATCGAGCTTGTCAGCATCGAGAGCCGCGAGCCCGATGCGAGGCCGAGCGTGAGCGCCGTCTCGCTGCGGATCGTCTCCAGATAGATCACGTCGAGGCCGTCACGGCACCCCAGCGACACCGCGGCGCCCACCTCGCGCGCGAACGCGCGCATATGCGGGCGTGCGAGTTCGAGCGTGTCCGTGCCCGAGAGCAGCGCAAAGCCGAGTGACAGCACCCCGGCGTCGAGCGCATATTTGCCGAGCGATTCGTCAAAGCGCAGATAGCCGAGCACGGTGAGCGTATACGCGAGCCGGTTCACGGTCGCCTTGGGCAAGCCCGTGCGCTCCACGAAATCGCGGTTGCCGAGCAGCGTCTCGCCGGGACGGAATGCCCGCAGCAGGTCTAGCCCGCGGGCGAGCGCCACGACGAACTTGCGCTCGTCGATCGGCCCCTCGGCCAGCGAAGAAGAAAAAGATGAAGTCGTAGTCATTCCGGATGCAGACATGGGCGCCCTGGTGCTACACTAAAGTCAATTTGCAAAACATTGTTCCGCATAGCGGAACTCGCGTCAAGCGCAAATTTGCCCATTTCAAGGATTTGAGGAAAGGAGAGACACCATGGCCGCACACGCCCAGTTCCATTGGGAAGACCCGCTTCTGCTCGACCAGCAGCTCACCGAAGAGGAGCGCATGGTGCGCGACGCCGCCGCCGCGTATGCCCAGGACAAGCTCGCGCCGCGCGTGCTGGAAGCGTTCCGCCACGAGAAGACGGACGCCTCGATCTTCCGCGAGATGGGCGAAGTCGGCCTGCTCGGCCCGACGATTCCCGAGCAATACGGCGGCCCCGGCCTCAATTACGTGGCGTACGGCCTGATCGCGCGCGAAGTGGAGCGCGTCGACTCCGGTTATCGCTCGATGATGTCGGTGCAGTCGTCACTCGTGATGGTGCCTATCTTCGAATTCGGCTCGGAAGCGCAAAAGCAGAAGTACCTGCCCAAGCTCGCGAGCGGCGAATGGATCGGCTGCTTCGGCCTCACGGAGCCGAACCACGGCTCGGACCCGGGCAGCATGGTCACGCGTGCGAAGAAGGTGAACGGCGGCTACTCGCTCTCGGGCGCGAAGATGTGGATCACGAACTCGCCGATCGCCGACGTGTTCGTCGTCTGGGCGAAGCTCGAGGAAGACGGCAAGGACGACATCCGCGGCTTCATCCTCGAGAAGGGCTGGAAGGGTCTCTCGGCACCGGCCATCCACGGCAAAGTGGGGCTGCGCGCCTCGATCACCGGCGAAATCGTGCTCGACGAAGTGTTCGTGCCGGAAGAGAACCTCATGCCGGGCGTGAAGGGCCTGCGCGGTCCGTTCACTTGCCTGAACTCGGCGCGCTATGGCATTGCCTGGGGCGCGCTCGGCGCCGCGGAATCGTGCTGGCACACCGCGCGCCAGTACGTGCTCGACCGCAAGCAGTTCGGTCGCCCGCTTGCCGCGAACCAGCTGATCCAGAAGAAGCTCGCCGACATGCAAACGGAAATCACGCTCGGCCTGCAGGGTTGCCTGCGTCTGGGCCGCATGAAGGACGAAGGCACGGCGGCCGTCGAGATCACGTCGATCATGAAGCGCAACTCGTGCGGCAAGTCGCTCGACATCGCGCGTCTCGCCCGCGACATGCTCGGTGGCAACGGCATTTCCGACGAATTCGGCGTGGCGCGTCACCTCGTGAACCTCGAAGTGGTGAACACCTACGAGGGCACGCACGACATCCACGCGCTGATCCTCGGCCGCGCGCAAACGGGCATTCAGGCGTTCTTCTGAACGCCGCCTTGGCCGGCCTCGCCGGCGCATGAAAAAACGCCGCACGAGTTGTCTCGTGCGGCGTTTCTGTCTTGGCGCCTGTGGAGCGGACGCTGGCCGAACGGCTTACTTGTTCGGCTGCGGCGTCATGCGCAGATACGGACGCAGGGCCTTGTAGCCCTTCGGGAACTTCTGCTTGAGGACTTCTTCGTCCTTCAGCGACGGCACGATCACGACGTCGTCGCCCTGCTTCCAGTTGCCGGGCGTCGCGACCTGGTAGTTGTCGGTGAGCTGCAGCGAGTCGATCACGCGCAGCACTTCGTCGAAGTTGCGGCCCGTACTCGCCGGATAGGTGATGATGAGGCGTACCTTCTTGTTCGGGTCGATCACGAAGAGCGAGCGCACGGTGAGCGTCTCGTTCGCGTTCGGATGGATCATGTCGTACTGCGTGGACACCTTGCGGTCGCCGTCCGCGAGAATCGGGAAGCCGACGTTCGCGGCCTGCGTCTCGTTGATGTCCTTGATCCACTCGTTGTGCGACTGGGCGCTATCCACCGAAAGCGCAATCGTCTTCACGTTACGCTTCTCGAATTCGTCCTTGAGTTTGGCGGTCAGGCCAAGCTCGGTCGTGCAGACCGGCGTGAAGTCGGCCGGGTGCGAAAACAGCACGCCCCAGCTATTGCCGAGCCACTCGTGAAACTTGATGCGGCCAATGCTCGAATCCTGCTCGAAGTCGGGTGCGATATCGCCAAGACGTAGACTCATGGTGCGGTTCCTTTGAACGAGGTGAACGGGTTTGATCGAAACGGCGCGCGCGGCCCGTTGATCCAGTGGACGTTTACAACGCTCAAGCATACAGGCCCTGGTTGCGCCCCGCGAACGAACATCGCCTCACACCGGTATGAGTTTTTGTAATTTTGAACCGGTTGGAGGAAACTTTAGGTGCCGGATCAAATCAATGACTCTCACCTCGCGATTTTTTGTGAGCGGGATCCAGAACCCCGTCCACGCACGCTCGCGGGAACGGATCGTGCGAATTCGCAGGTCGTGGCGGCCCGTCACGCTTGCCAGTGCCCGTATCTTTGTTACGATTCACGCGTGATGTGACACGATGGGAGCCAGTCAATGTCAGAGGTCAACAAGGAGAGGCTGATGTCCGATATCAAAACCGTCCTCGCGGATGCAGAGGACCTGCTCAAGCAGGCTGCGAGCGCTACGGGCGAGCGCGCTTCAGAGTTGCGTGAAACGGCACTCTCGCGTCTGAAGCAGGCAAAAGAGAAGGCCGCCGACGTCCAGGTGGTCGTGGTCGAGAAAGGCAAGAAAGCGGCGCGCGCCACCGACGACTATGTCCACGAGCATCCGTGGGCGTCGATCGGGATCGCCGCTGGCGTGGGCGTGCTGGTCGGTTTGCTGATCAACCGCAAATAAAGCGGCTCGCCGCACCACGCGGGCGGTCTCAGGGCCGCTCGCGCGGCGCGCTCGACCAGCTGACGGCGCTTGCCTGACGGCTTTCCGCTGGCGCGCCCCGCGGCACCGCCTGGTCTCGCGGGGCGATCGAGCCCGCTGTCTTTTCTTGCGTTTTTTTCTTGCGCATTGCTCGGGCATCCGCCTGCGCCACCTGCCATCGCCATGACGACAGACACTCACTCGCAGCGACACGAACACGGGCCGTTGCGCCGACTGCTCGGCTCCGCGTCCGCGATGCTACAGACGCGGCTAGAACTGATCGGCATCGAACTCGCCGAGGAAAAGGACCGCCTAATCGGCGTGCTCTTCCTTGGCCTCGCGGGGATGATGTTCGCGATGCTTGCCCTGATCGCGCTCACGGCGCTCGTTGCCATCGCCTTCTGGGACACGTACCGCTGGGAAGCGCTCGCCGGTCTCACGATCGTCTATGCGATCGCGGCGATTTTCTGCGGCCTGAAGGCGCGGCGCGGGCTGCACACCGCGCCACTCGTATTCCAGGCGACGCTCGAGGAATTCGAGAAAGACCGAGAAGCCCTGCGCAACCCCTAGCCGCGAGCCGACGCCATGAACCAACCCCGACCGGACACCGCCTTTCGCCCCCGCCGCGGTCGTGCACACGACCTCTCGACGCCGCAGTTGCGCGCGCTGCGCAAGGAACTGCTGCTCGTGCGAGCGAGCGTCGAGCGCGCCGAAATGGCCGAAGCGATCGTGGACATCCGCGCGACGGTCACGAACTTCAGCTGGCTGCGCTTCGTGGTGCCCGGATTCGGCCGCTCTGGCGCCGGCGGCGTGGCTTCCGGCCTCGGCAGCCTGCTCAAGGAATATCCGCTGGTCAGTTCGCTCATCTCGCTCATCGTGGCGAAGCCGCTGCGTACGAGCCTCGTTTCGGCCGCGCGCCCCGTCATCAAGTGGGGCGGCCTCGCCTTTACGGCCTGGGAAGCGTACCGCGTGTGGCAGCAGGTGCGGCGCCAGCGCGGCGCCTCTGCGAGCCCGCCTGCCCGCGACAGGTCCGACGAAGACGACCTCACCGGCTGATCGCCGCCCGCGGCACTTCTCCAGGACATTTACCGGTCCCTCCAGCACCTCTGCGTAGCCGCCGCGACAGCACCACCGCCTGCCGCGTGATTGCTGCGCGCGCCGGTTGCGTCGAGTACGAAGGCGCCGCACGCATCGCCACGCATCGGCCCCGCTTCCACCGGATCGGCTAGGAGGGCGTAGCCGCCGTTGGAATCGTCGGCGGGCATGAGGCGCAAGCGGTAGATGGCCGTTCCCGTCGGCGGAGCCTGGTCGAACCCAGTGGGCAAAAACGCCATCGACGCGCTCTGCGTATCGACGAGTTGCGCTGCGCGATAGAGCGCGGCCACGGCGTCGATGCGATGTCCCCGCGCGATCTGCGCGCTCCATCCCGGCAATGCGAAGGCCGCGACGATAGCGGCCACCGCCAGCGCAATGACCAGTTCGAGCAGTGTGAACGCGCGGTACCGGTTGCTCTTCACCTTTCCTCCTGTTTGCCTCGTCAAAAGGGCCTCGCGACGACGCGACGCCAGTGATGCTCGACACGCGTCGCGTCACCCTCGTCCTCGATGACCACCTGGTCCTGCAGCCAGCTTTGCGTGTTTTCCGAGGCGCCGAACCCTCGCGCCGTAACGAGATACGCGCGAGCCAGCGGACGGCTCTCGATGCGCCAGGCCTCGACGATGCATTGCGGCAAGCGCACGGACCCCGGCCACGCGGCAACGGGCGCGACCGCTTGCCGCTCGAAGCTGTCCTGCCGCCGCCAGGCTTGCGGCTCGCCGGGCTGCGTGGCCGCCACAGGCGCGGCCAGCGAGCCATTCGTCAGCGCACGCGAGCACAACTCGAGCGCGGCGTCGGCGGCATGGAAGGACTGCAGATGATCGGCGACGGCATCGGCGTTGCGCCGCGCGAGCAGCGCTGCCTCGAACCACGCCGCCGAGGTCACGAGCATCATCGCGACAACAAGCAGCACGACTGGGAGCGCCACGCCGTGACGCGCGGCGCGTGTGCGACGCTCCCCGCGCGGGCTCGTTCTCATGACGCTGCCGGCAGAACGTTACGCAGCACGATGTGCCGCCAGAACGCCTGCCGCGCTCGCCCGTCCGCGCCGAGCGCCTGCACACCATCGCAATCAACGTAGCGCGTGCGCCGCGCAAAGGCCGCCCCGCGCACCAGCACGCACAGATCGACCGCCACGACCGACGCCCACTGATCGCGCGCGAGCGCCGAAGCGTCGACCGCCTGTGCCGCTCCCGCCGTCCAGTAGCGCAGGCGCAAACGCTCGACGCCCTCGACAAGCGGCTGCGGCTTGCCGGAGCCCGCGCAGTAAAGCTCGCTCTCGCTGGTGCCCTCCCTCCCCTTGGCGTAATAGCGGTTCACGATTTCCACGCTTCCCACGCCCACCCCCTGCCCGAGGCAGTCGGTAGCCTGGCCGTTTGTGGCGGGCCACGTCGATACGCCGTCGCCTTGATAGCGCACGGCCAACCCGTCCGACCGGCTCGGCAGCGGCTCACAGCTAAGCGCCGCATCGGTACCGATCGGGCGCCCCGCCGCGCAGCCGAAGATCGCCGGGCCGGCAAGCGTCGAGCGTGCGTCCGCGGCAACAAAGCCGGCCATCTGGATCTGCTCGCCGATCAGCATCAACGCATTCATGCCGGCCTCGTGGATGCGCGCGGCGTCGTTCGCGTGCGCATAGGCCTGGCGCTGCGTGCGATAAGCCGAGAGCGCGCCAAGCGTCACCACGAGGCCCAACGCCACGGCAATCGTTAGTTCGAGCAGCGTGTGGCCGGCCTGCTGGCGCACGTGGGCGAAACGACTGTTCATCGCAGAAACGCGAGGGCGACGCAGGCGCGCCCGGCGGGCGCCGTCGCATCGAGACACGGCGCAACCCACGAAACAGCCGTCGATCCCGACGCTGCGCCGAGCGGTGTCGCCGTCCAACTCACGGACGCGACCGATGCGTCGCCGCCCACGCTCGACATGGTCAGCCGCCCTTCGGGCACGATGCTCGCGGTCAGCGCCTGCCATCGATTGGTCGCAGCGGGCGTTGCACCTGCCGCGCGCGCCGCTTCGGCCATGGCGTCAGCGGCAAACGCCGCGCGCTCGCGCGCCGCTGCCAGTTGCGCGTGCCGGACCAGCCCGAGCTGGGTGCTCATCAGGCCGAGCCCGCACATCGCCATGACGCCCAGCGCAATGGCGACTTCCAGCAGCGTCGACCCGCGCACG
This sequence comes from Paraburkholderia sp. CNPSo 3281, assembly GCF_024206515.1. Taxonomy (NCBI): domain Bacteria; kingdom Pseudomonadati; phylum Pseudomonadota; class Betaproteobacteria; order Burkholderiales; family Burkholderiaceae; genus Paraburkholderia; species Paraburkholderia sp. CNPSo 3281. Next base: position 255,690 of record NZ_JAMBPS010000001.1, read on the forward strand.
CCGCGCACGCTCGCCCGGCTCATGACGCCCCCGTGCATGCGCCGTCGCTGATGCGTGCCCGGCCCCCCTGCGCGATCCGTATGCAGCGACGCCAGCCCGCGCCGCGTTGTGCCGCCGACGTGGCCCGCGGGGCAATCTCGAAGTTGCGCAAGCTGCCGATGGTCTGCCCCGCCGGCGGCGAAAACGTGATGGCAGTGAGCCCCGACGCCACGGAAATCGCGTCGAGCGCCGGCTGGATGCGCAACGGGATAGAGGCTCCGGCGCGCTCGATCATGACGGCCCAGCCGCAGGACCAGTCGGCAATACCGGACGGACACGCTTTGGCGGCCTCGAGGCAATGGCGAGCGGCGTCGACGCGGCAAACGGTAACGCGCGACTTGCGCCGTATGGCCTCGTTGCGTGCGTAGGCGAGCGTGCCGAGCATGGCGTTGGCGCGCGCGTCGACCTGATCACGCACGCGCCATGCGGTGAAAACGGGCGTGGAAACCGTTGCGCAGATCGCCAGCAGGACGATGACGACCATCGTCTCAATGAGCGTGAATCCGGACTTCATGAGCAATCCTTAGTTCGAGCGGATTGCCATCAATCTACGGACGAAAGCGAAACGAAACAATTAGCCGAACGGCTAGCTGGTGCGCGCAACGTCGGCTCGCGAGAATGCAAGCGTTACGACAGCGGCCTGGCAGGGGGGAAGAAAAATGCGAATGCGCTCAGCGCTTTTTCGCGGGGTTGTTGGCAGCACCCGCGCGGCGGAATTCCTCGATCACGTCTTCGAATTCGGAGACGTCCTCGAAGCGTCGGTACACCGAAGCAAACCGTACGAACGCGACCTTGTCGAGTTCGCGCAATTCGCCCATGACGAGCTCGCCAAGGCGCTCGCTGCGCACTTCGCGCTCGCCGCTGCCGAGCAGTTGATCCTCGATACGGGCAACCGCCGCGTCGATCGCATCGGCCGCAACCGGGCGCTTGCGCAGCGCCAGTTGCATGCTCGCCATGATCTTGCGGCGGTCGAATTCCGTGCGGCTGCCATCCTTCTTGACGATCGAAGGCATCGCCAGCTCGACCCGCTCGTACGTCGTGAAACGCTTGTCGCAGGCCGGGCAGCGGCGGCGGCGCCGGATCGCGGCGCCGTCTTCGGACACACGCGAGTCGACGACCTGCGTGTCTTCGTGCCGGCAAAAAGGGCAGCGCATGGGTTGTCGCGTGGCTTAGCGGTAAACCGGGAAACGCTTCGTCAGCTCGGCGACCTGCGCCTTCACGCGCTCGATCGTCGCGGCGTCTTCCGGATTGTCGAGCACGTCGGCAATCAGGTTGCCCACCTGCTCGGCTTCCTTCACGCCAAAGCCGCGCGTCGTCATGGCCGGCGAACCGAGACGGATACCGCTCGTCACGAACGGCTTTTCCGGATCGTTCGGGATCGCGTTCTTGTTGACCGTGATGTGCGCGGCGCCGAGCACGGCTTCCGCCGCCTTGCCGGTGATATTCTTGGCGCGCAGGTCCACCAGCATCACGTGGCTTTCCGTGCGGCCCGAAACGATGCGCAGACCGCGCTTGACCAGCGTCTCCGCCAGCACGCGCGCGTTGTCGACCACGTGCTGCTGGTAGGTCTTGAATTCCGGCGAGAGCGCTTCCTTGAACGCCACGGCCTTGCCGGCAATGACGTGCATGAGCGGACCGCCCTGGATGCCCGGGAAGATGGCCGAGTTGATCTGCTTCTCGAACTCCGCCTTCATCAGGATCACGCCGCCGCGCGGGCCGCGCAGGCTCTTGTGCGTAGTCGTGGTGACGAAGTCGGCGTGCGGCACCGGGTTCGGGTAGACGCCCGCGGCGATGAGGCCCGCGTAGTGCGCCATGTCGACCATGAAGTACGCGCCGACCGCCTTGGCAACCTTGGCGATGCGCTCGAAGTCGATACGCAGCGCGAATGCCGACGCACCGGCGATGATCAGCTTCGGCTTGGTCTCGTGTGCGCGCTTTTCGAGCGCTTCGTAGTCGATGTCTTCCTTGGCGTCGAGGCCATAGCTCACGACGTTGAACCACTTGCCGCTCATATTCAGCGCCATGCCGTGCGTGAGGTGGCCGCCTTCGGCGAGGCTCATGCCCATGATGGTGTCGCCCGGCTTGAGCACGGCGAAGAACACGCCCTGGTTGGCCTGCGAGCCCGAGTTCGGCTGAACGTTCGCGGCTTCGGCGCCGAACAGCTGCTTCACGCGGTCGATCGCGAGCTGCTCGACGATATCCACGTTTTCGCAGCCGCCGTAATAGCGCTTACCGGGGTAGCCTTCGGCGTACTTGTTGGTGAGCTGCGAACCCTGCGCGGCCATGACCGCGGGAGACGTGTAGTTTTCCGACGCGATGAGCTCGATGTGCTCTTCCTGGCGGCGGTTCTCGAGTTCGATCGCCTTGAAGAGTTCGGGATCGACGTTGGCGATGGTGCTTTCGGCTCTGTCAAACATACGGATTCCGTTAAGTGTGTTCAGGTTGACCGGGTCTCGCGCGGAACGCGTAGCGGGTACGCGGCGCTGCTGGCGAAGAGGCCAGCCTTGACGTGGCGGAAGGAGGTGCCGCACACGCGAGGCAGGACAGCCCCCGCAGCGCTAACGAAAGCGCGCGAAATCAGGCTGCCCAGGCGAACGGCAAAACGGCACCCTGCGCTTCACGGTGGGTCGTTCCACCTTGAGTCCCCAATAACGGACGCATTGCTACCGCCAATGCCGCCAATCCGGAACCCTATCGCCAGTCACGCAGGGATTGAGCGCGTTAGTGTATTGGAACGGCAGGGAATAGGCAACCGCCCGCCCCCAGTGCGCTCGGGCGCCCCGCGGCCTGTGGCGCGCCGGGCGGCGCCCCCGGCCATGCGGCCCGCGCGCGTACTGTCCCTTTCTTGCCGCAATGCGGCATTGCAAGTAGGCTCTCCCCTTTTCTCGCCTTCTACCGACCAGAGAGCCACCATGATCGTTTTCGTCACCGGCGCGTCCGCAGGATTCGGCGCCGCCATCGCCCGCGCCTTCGTGAAGGGCGGACATCGCGTCGTCGCCACGGCTCGCCGCAAGGACCGCCTCGACGCCCTCGCCGCCGAACTCGGCGACGCCCTCCTGCCCTTCGAGCTCGACGTGCGCGACCGCGCGGCGGTGGAAGCCGCGCCCGGCGCGCTGCCGTCCGGGTTCGCCGGCATCGATGTGCTGGTCAACAACGCCGGCCTCGCGCTCGGCGTGGAGCCAGCACAGAGGGCTGACCTCGACGAATGGGAAACCATGATCGACACCAACTGCACGGGCCTCGTGCAGGTGACTCACGCGTTTTTGCCCGGCATGGTCGAGCGCAACCGCGGCCACATTTTCAATCTCGGTTCGGTGGCGGGCCGCTGGCCGTACGCGGGCGGCAACGTCTACGGCGCGACCAAGGCGTTCGTGCGTCAGTTCAGCCTGAACCTGCGTGCCGACCTCGCGGGCACGGCACTGCGCGTGACCGACATCGAGCCCGGTCTGTGCGGGGGCACCGAGTTCTCGAACGTGCGCTTTCGCGGCGACGACAGCAAGGCGGCCAATGTCTACAAGGACGTGCAGCCGCTCACGGCCGAGGACATCGCCGACTCGATCTACTGGATTGCCACGCGCCCCGCGCACGTCAACATCAACACGATCGAACTGATGCCCGTTGCCCAGACATTCGCCGGCACCAGCGTCCACCGCGGCTAAAAATACCTTACAAATTTAATACTTACGTCAGTCGTACGAAAGACGTAGGGGCCTCGCGTTCCGGTAGAATGCGCGGCATGGAAAATTCCACCAGCAAGCCGGACGCGGTGTTGTCACCGGCCGGGCGCGGCTTTACGTGGCCGGTGCGCGTCTACTACGAGGACACCGACGCCGGTGGCATCGTGTTTTACGCGAATTACCTGAAGTTCTTCGAACGCGCGCGCACCGAATGGCTGCGCGCGTGCGGCGTCGATCAGCGTCGGCTCGCCGAGGAAACGGGCGTGCTCTTCGTCGTGCGCAGCACTGCGCTCGACTACCGTTCGCCCGCGCGCCTCGACGACGTCGTCACTACCGTGAGCCGTGTCGAGAAGCTGGGCCGCGCCTCGGTCGACTTCATGCAGGAAGCGTGGCGCGAGAACACGCTGCTCGCCACGGGCACCATTCGTGTCGCCTGTGTCGACAGCACGGCCATGCGCCCCGCACCGATTCCGGCCCCCGTTCATGAAGCCTTGCAACGTGGACCACAGAAAGACCTGTACGCCGTGTCAACGGCAGTGCAGTAATTACCGTTGATACGACGCCAGTGAACTCGCGCCGGTCAATGCAGGACCAAGCAGGGTTCGGCCGCGACGGCGCGAAAGCTTCCCAACCGCCTACAGGAAGCCTCGCGTTGTCTTGCAGCCGCTCGCCCCTTTCGGGACGTCACAACGAACCTATATGAACACTACACAAGATCTGTCGATCATTTCTCTCGTTCTTAATGCGAGCATACTGGCACAGGCGGTGATGGGGCTTCTTCTGCTCATGTCGCTGATTTCCTGGACTTTTATCTTCCGCAAGTGGTTTGCGATCCGCCGGGCGCGGTCCCAGACAGAGCGCTTCGAACGCGACTTCTGGTCAGGCGGCGACCTGCAGGCGCTCTACCAGAGCGCAGCCAACAACCGTCACACGATCGGCGCGCTCGAGCGTATCTTTGAGTCGGGCATGCGCGAATTCCTGAAGGCGAAAGAGAAGCGCCTGAACGATCCGAGCCTCGTGCTCGACGGCGCCCGCCGCGCAATGCGCGCCGCCTTCCAGCGCGAAATGGATGCGCTCGAGGCGAACCTCTCGTTCCTCGCTTCGGTCGGCTCGGTGAGCCCGTACATCGGTCTTTTCGGCACGGTCTGGGGGATCATGAACGCGTTCCGCGGTCTCGCGAACGTGCAGCAGGCCACGCTCGCGAACGTCGCGCCCGGCATCGCCGAAGCGCTGACGGCGACCGCGATCGGTCTGTTCGCCGCCATTCCGGCGGTGGTCGCGTACAACAGCTACGCGCACGACATCGACCGTCTGGCGATCCGCTTCGAAACCTTCATCGAAGAGTTTTCGAACATCCTGCAGCGTCAGGCCCACTAATCTTCACGAAGCAAGGAGTCGAAGATGGGAGGCTCAGTCCGTTCGAGCATGCGAGGCAGCCGCTCGCGCCGTGCGATGGCCGACATCAACGTCGTGCCGTACATCGACGTGATGCTGGTGTTGCTCGTGATCTTCATGGTGACCGCGCCGCTCGTGGCGCCGTCCATTGTCAATCTGCCGACCGTCGGCGGCGCGTCGCAGCAGCAGCAGGTGCCGCCCGTCGTGGTCAATATTCGCCCCGACGGCAATCTGAGCGTACGCTACAAGGATGACTCCGGCGCCACGCAGCAGCAGACCATGACGCGCGCCGATCTCAACGGCTTCGTCGCCGATCGCGAGCAGAGCCATCCCGACCAGCCCGTCGTGATCGCCGCCGACAAGTCCGTCAAATACGAGACGGTGATGAACGTGATGTCCGACCTGAAGTCGCATGGCGTCAAACGTGTCGGACTGCTCGTCAAATCGCAATGATCCGGAAGAACGATTCGTATCCGCTGCAGCCTCCGCGAGAGCGTGGCACGGGACGTGCTATTGCCCTCGCGGTGCTGATGCACGTGCTGCTCGGTCTGTTCCTTTATCACGGCATCCACTGGCAGAACAGCACGCCGGCGGGTGAAGAGGCGGAACTGTGGACCGAGGTGCCGGACCTGTCGACACCGAAGCCGCTGCCGCCGCCCGCGCCGGTCGCCCCTGCCCCGCCGCCGCCGCAAACCGAGGAAGCCGACATTGCGCTGCAACAGCAAAAGCGTAAGCAGCAGGAAGCGCAGCGCGAGGCGCAACTGGCCGAGCAGCAGCGTCTGAAAGCCCAGCAGGAAGCCGAAGCGAAGCGTCAGCAGCTCGCGGCCCAGCAGGCTGCACAGCTCGCGGCTCAGCAGAAGGCGGAAAAGCTCAAGCAGCAGCAGGAACAGCAGCAAGCCGCGGCAGAGAAGCAAAAGCAGCAGCAACAGCAGCAGGACGCGCTCAAGAAGCAGCAGCAGGACGAAGAGCAGCAGAAGCAGGCGAAGCTCGACGCGCAGAAGAAGGCCGACGCCGAGAAGGCCGCCAAGGCGAAGGCGCAGGCTGACGCCCAGACGAAGAAGCTCGACGCGGAACGCCGCGCCCGCATCGCGCAGATGCAAGGCTCGATGGGCGGCGGCGAAGGCACGAGCGGCAACGGTCTTGCAAAGAGCGGCACGGGTAGCGGCTCGGGCGGCAACGCGACGTCGCCGGGCTACGCCGACAAGGTGCGCCGCCGCGTGCGTCCGAACATCGTGTGGTCGGGCGAAACGTCGGGTCTCGAAACGGAGATCGCGGTGCGTTGCTCGCCGACCGGCACGCTGCTTTCGGCGGCGATCACGCGCAGCAGCGGCAACTCGTCGTGGGACGACGCCGCGTTGCGGGCGGTCCAGCGCTCGGATCCGATGCCGCAAGACACAGATGGCAAGACGCCTTCGAGCTTCAAGATCACCTTGCGCCCAGCAGGTTAACCGGCGAGCGCAAGGCGCAGAAAGGTTGAGGAAAGCCGCCGCGCAACAGTGGCTAAAAAGGAACGATTCGAACGTTTTCGGGTCAGTCTGCTGTTGCGCGTTATGACAAAATTGCTTTTTTCAGGAAATATCACAGCATGACATTGATGACGAAGCTTGGCCTGCGAACCCTCGTCGCGTCCTGCCTGATCACGGCGGGCGGAGCGGCGAACGCACAACTCAACGTCCTCGTCACCGGCGTGGGCTCCACCCAGTTCCCCATCGCCACGGCTAACTTTGCCGGTGAAGCGAATTCGCCCGAGCAGGTCGCGGCCATCGTGCGCGCCGACCTGCAACGCAGCGGGAAATTCACCAATATCGACGCCGGCAACGCACCGATCTCGGAAAACGACTCCGTCGACCTCGGCAGCTGGAAGGCCAAGGGCGCCAATGCGTTCGTTGCGGGCAGCGTGAACAAGCTCGCCAACGGCCAGTACGAAGTGCGCTTCAAGCTCTACGACACCGTGAAGGGCGAAAGCCTCGGCGGCCTCGTGCTCACGAGCCCGGCAAGCGGCCTGCGCATGAGCGCGCACAAGGTTGCGGACTACATCTATCAGAAGCTGCTCGGCGATCGCGGTGTGTTCGCCACGCGTCTTTCGTACGTGATCAAGACGGGCGGCCGCTTCCAGCTGCAGGTTTCGGACTCCGATGGACAAGACGCGCACATCGCGCTCTCGAGCCCCGAGCCGATCATCTCGCCGGCCTGGTCGCCCGACGGCACCAAGGTCGCTTACGTATCTTTCGAAAAGAAGAAGCCAATCGTCTACGTGCATGACCTGCCTACGGGTCGCCGCGTGATCATTTCGGACCAGAAGGGCAACAATTCGGCACCGGCCTGGTCTCCCGACAGCCGCACGCTCGCAGTAGCACTGTCGCGCACGGGCAACACGCAGATCTTCGCCGTCAATGCCGACGGCTCCGGCCTGCACCGCCTCACGCAAGGCACGACGATCGACACCGAACCCAACTACTCTCCTGACGGACGCTGGATTTATTTCACGAGCGACCGCGGCGGCCAGCCTCAGATTTACAAGATGCCGGCCCAGGGCGAAAGCACCGGAGCGGCACAGCGTGTGACGTTCACCGGCAACTACAATACGAGCCCGAAGGTCAGCCCGGACGGCAAGCAACTGGCGTACATCTCACGCACGGGCGGCGGATTTAAGCTGTACATTCAAGATCTGCAGTCCGGTGTCGCCACGGCGCTCACTGACACGACACATGACGAATCGCCCAGCTTCGCGGCGAACGGTCAGTACATTCTTTACGCCACACAGGTGAACGGCCGTGGCGTGCTGGCTGCTGTATCGACCGACGGTCGTACGCGGCAAATCCTGTCCGTTCAGGGCGGCAGCGTACGCGAGCCGTCCTGGGGTCCTTTTATGCAATAACACTTCAGGAGAGCAAAAATGATGTCGAAGAAAGTACGCCTGGCCTTGGCCGTTTTGATGATCGGTGCGCTGGCAGCGTGCAAGTCGGGTGTCAAGGAAACGAACCCGAACGCCGGCGCGATGAACACCCAGCCGAACCCGAACGCGGTCGCCCAGGTGAACGTCGATGAGCTGAACAACCCGAACAGCCCGCTTGCCAAGCGCAGCGTGTACTTCGATTTCGACAGCTACGCCGTCAAGGACGACTACCAGTCGCTGCTGCAAGCTCACGCACAGTACCTCAAGACGCACCCGGAACGTCACGTCCTGATCCAGGGCAACACCGACGAGCGCGGCACGAGCGAATACAACCTGGCGCTGGGTCAAAAGCGTGCTGAAGCGGTCCGTCGCGCCCTCTCGCTGATGGGCGTGCCCGATTCGCAAATGGAAGCCGTCAGCCTCGGTAAGGAAAAGCCGGTCGCAACGGGCCACGACGAAGCATCGTGGGCACAGAACCGCCGTGCTGACCTCGTGTATCAACAGTAATTGAGCATTGGATGAAGGGGCGTATGTCGCACCGTTTCTCCCCGCTGCGCGCAGCCGCAGCCGCCTGCGTGGCTGGCGTCGCCTTTGCGGCGCTGCCGGCCCACGCGGGTATCTTCGATGACGATCAGGCGCGCCAGGCGATTCTCGACCTGCGCACGAAAACGGACAGCCTGTCCAGCCAGCTGTCCGCCGCTCAACGCACGATCCTCGACCAGTCCAACCACCTCGACCAGCTCAACCAGCAGGTCGCGACGTTGCGCGGACAGAACGAGGATATGGCGAACCAGTTGGCGACCCTGCAGAAGCAACAGAAGGACTACTACACGGATCTCGACACGCGACTCAAGAAGTTCGAGCCGCAGCAGGAGACCGTTGACGGCATGCAAGGCACGGTTCAGCCGGGTGAGATGGACGCGTTCAACGCCGCTTCGCAGCAGTTCCGCAACGGCGACTTCAAGAACGCGGCGGCATCGTTCCGTAGCTTCATCGCGAAGTTCCCGCAGAGTCCTTACCAGCCGACCGCGCAGTACTGGCTCGGCAACGCGCTCTATGCGCTGAAGGACTACAAGGGGTCGACCGCGACGTGGCAGAACGTCGTCAACAAATACCCGCAGCATCCGCGCGCCCCCGAGGCGCTGCTGGCCATTGCGAACAATCAGATCGAGCAGGGGCAAAAGGCTGCGGCCAAGCGCACGCTCGAGCAGGTCGTTTCGCAATACGGCAACTCGGATGTCGCACAGACGGCGCAGAGCAAGCTTTCACAGCTCAAATAAGCGCTGCTGGCTGGTTTTGGCGTGACGTGGCGCTGGTGTAATGCCAATGCCGCGAAATGCGCCTCTCGCATACAGGGAAGGCCCGGGGCACGGCGTGCCCCGGGCGTTTCCATCGGTTTTATGACGGCAAAGGTTGACGCGTTGGCCATGCGCCGCTATAATCCCGCTTCTCTTTTGGGTCGTTAGCTCAGCTGGTAGAGCAGCGGACTTTTAATCCGTTGGTCACAGGTTCGAATCCCGTACGGCCTACCAAAGCATCAAACAAAAAGCCCAGTCTTCGGACTGGGCTTTTTGCTTTGCAGCGTACGGCGCAAGCTCAAGCGACTTGAGAGGCTCGGCGCGCGAGCATGCGTCCAGCATGTATACTCCCTCCTCCCCCGCCGTCCCATCCCCGCTGCACAGGCCACGTCATCATGAAGTTCACGACCCTTGCCTGCGCCCTGCTCGCGCTTTTCTGGCTCAGTCTGCGCGTTCAGGCGCAAATCCAACCGCAACCCGAAGACTACGCATACCTGCGCCGCATTCGCGTGCCGGACGCCGTCGTCAATTGCGTTGCCGCGCTCGACCAGTGGGTGCACAAGGCGCAGCGCTACGATTCGCTGCTCGTGCCCGACCGGCGCGCGCTCTCGGCGACGATCGAGCAACCCGCGCCCGTCAACGCCACGCCCATGCCCGCCGCAAGCGAGGCGCTTACGCCTGTCCCGTCCATCGACACGCTGATCCACCTGCACGCCTTCGCCAAGGTCCGCGGCAAGTACGCCTGGGTTCCCGTGAAGGCCACGTGCGGTATCTGGCATTCGCACGTTGTCGATGTCGCGCTGTCGCCGCGCGGCACGCACGCAACGTCGCCTATCCACTGACGACATTTCGTCGTCCTTATCGCTGCCGGCAACAAAAAAGCCCGCGCGCCAGACAGCGCACGGGCTTCGCATCGAGCGACGCGCGGCCCATGCCGCGCGCAAACTCAGTCTGCCTTGACGCCTTCGACCTGGATCTGCAGCGTCGTAGCCGTCTTGAAGCCATACGACTGGCCCCAGTTCACGCCGTAGTCCGCGCGGTCGAATTGTGCCGACGCGTCCGCGCCGCACACTTCACGCTTGAGCATCGGGTTCTGGAAACACTTGAACGAGTCGATCTTCAGGTTCAGCGGCTTGGTCACGCCATGCAGCGTGAACGAGCCGATCACTTCCACGGGCTTGTCGCCTTCGAAGCGGATCGACGTGCCCTTGTAGGTGGCCGTCGGGTACTTCGCGGTGTCGAGGAATTCGGCCGAGCTCACGTGCTTGTCGAGCTTCGCGTTGCCGGTATCGATCGACGATGCGTCGATCGTCACGTCCACCGTGCCCGTCTTCGCCTCGCGGTCGAGCGTGACCGTGCCCGCGCTCTTCGTGAACTTGCCGCGCCATACCGAGACGCCGCCGAAGTGATCGGCTTCGAAGCTCGGATACGTGTGCATCGGGTCGAGGTTGTAGGTCGTGGCGGCCGCGAGCGCCGGCGTGGCGACGAAGGCTGCGAGCGAGGCGGCAACGGCCGCGGCGAAAATCGTGGTCTTCATGAATCGTTTCCTGGTGCGGGAGAAACAGGGTGAAAAAGCGATGCCGTACGCGCGTCAGTGCGCGGCGGACACGATGTGAAACTTGATCTGCACGTCGTCGGCGACGATCGAGGTGTCCTTCCACTCGCCCGAGCCGATGCCGTACGCGAGGCGCTTGATGGGCAGCGTGCCGTCGAACACCTGGTTGGCGCCGTCCTTGCGGTACTGCACCGGCACGACGACATCGGTCGTCTTGCCCTTGATGGTCAGCTTGCCGGCCACCGTGAACGCGCCGTTCGCACCGGACTTGATCTGCGTGGAGACGAAGGTCGCGTGCGGGAAATGCGAGGCGTCGAACCACTCGTCGCCGGCGACTTCCTTGTTGTATTCCGGCGCGCCAAGGTCGAAGCTCGCCACCTCGACGTCGAGCTTCGCGCTCGATGCCGCGACGTTCGCCGGATCGAAGCGCACGTCGGCGGTGAAGTGGTTGAAGCGGCCTTCGACCGGCACGTTCATCTGCTTGAACACGGCGCTCACGGAATTCTTCGCGGCTTCGGCCGCGGCGTTGGCGTTCGTGGCGAAGGTCGTGGCAAAAGCCGCGCCGGCGGCGAGCGCCGCGCCGAGCGCGACGAAGGAAGCGGAATGGGCAAGACGCTGGATCATGGGCAGTCGGTCCAAGGTGGGGGGCATCGGTAAATGGAGACGGCGCTTGCGCGCCGCGAAGTCAGTCGCGCGGCGTGCCGAACGGCAGCATGCGCGCGAGGATGTTCTGGCGATCGATCAACTGGTGCTTGATGACGGCCAGCACGTGCAGCACGACCACGGTGAGCAAGGTGTAGTTCAGCGAGATATGCACGACGCGCAGCACGCCCTTGAGCGCGGTGTCGGGGCCGATCAGCACGGGCATCGGCCAGATGCCGAGGTACACGACCTGGATGCCGGCCGCCGAGCTATAGAGGTAGCCCGTCACCGGAATCGCGACCATCAGCACGTAAAGCGCGGTGTGGCCCAGGTGCGCGGCGAGCCGTTCCCAGCCATGCATGGAGCCGGGCAGCGCGGGCGCGGTGTGCGTGAGGCGCCAGAGAATGCGCACGAGCACGAGCGCGAGCACGGTCACGCCAATCCACTTGTGCCACGAGAAGTAGCGCAGTTTGGTGGGCGTGATGCCGGGAATGTCGGTCATGACCCAGCCGAGCGCAAAGCCCCAGACGATCAGCGCGGCGATCAGCCAGTGCAGCAGCATGGCGACGCCGTTATAGCGGCCGGCGGGCTTGACGTTAGGGTTCATCGGCATACGACTCCATTATTCGAGGTGTGCACTTTACCCGGCCAAACCTATTCAAACAATCGTCTAAAATGGATGGTTATCATCCACTTTTTCGATAGATCGAAAAGGACCGTACCTCGTGGACCGCACCTCGGACCGCTCCCCTAGCCTCGAGCAGCTGCGCGCGCTGATCGCCGTCGCCGAAACCGGCAGCTTCTCGGCGGCGGCGCGCCAGCTCGACCGCGCGCAGTCGGTGGTCAGCTATACGATCGCCAATCTCGAGGCGCTGCTGGGCGTCGCGCTGTTCGAGCGCGGCAAGCGCAAGCCGGAACTCACGGCCGCGGGCCGCGCGATCCTCGCCGACGCGCGCCGCCTCGATCTGCTCATGGGTCAGCTTAACGCCAAGGCGGCCGGCCTGCAGAGGGGGCTCGAGGGCGAAGTTTCGCTGGCCGTGGACGTGATGTTTCCCTCGCAGCGCCTGGTCGAAGCCCTGCAGGCGTTCGCGTTCACGTTTCCCACCGTCGCGCTGAATCTCACCATGGAAGCGCTCGGCGGCGTGCTCAAGCTCGTGCTCGACGGCGACTGCGCGATGGGGATCAGCGGGCCGAACCACAACTGGCCGCACGTGATCGAGGCCCAGTCCATCGGCACCGTGGAACTCGTGCTCGTGGCCGCCCCCTGCCATCCGCTCGCCAAGGCGGAGCACCCGGTGCGCATTTCGGATGCGCGCGAGCACACGCAACTGGTGCTCACCGATCGCAGCCGCCTCACCGAAGGCCAGAACTTCGGCGTGTACAGCAATCGCGCGTGGAAGCTCGGCGACCTCGGCGCCAAGCACCGGCTGCTGCTCGCGGGCCTCGGCTGGGGGTCGATGCCGACGCACCTCGTGGAAGCCGATCTCGAAGCCGGGCGGCTCGTGCGCGTCGCGCTCGCGGACCGGCGCTCGGTGAGCTACAACATCTCGCTGATCCATCGCACCGACGCGGCGCGCGGCCCCGCCAGCGAGTGGCTCTGCCACTACCTCACGCAAGGCACGCCGCCGCAAGCGCCGTTGCCCGACGCCCGCTGAAACAACCCACGAGCGATGCGCCTGCGAGTTGTACGAACGCAACCCCGCGCACGCCTGACAATGCTTAACAAACCCGCGCAAGCCGCGTCACGCCGGGCTCACGCGGCAACCGACGCCGACCTCGCGCCATCGGCCTCCGTACGCCCGCATTTATCGAGATGGACCTCCATGCCAGGATCGTGCCACCGCTCGCCGGGAGTGCGGGCATGCGCGAAAGCCGCACGCCCCGAACCCAGCGCGAGCTTTGTGTCACGCGCCCGGTCACTTCGCATCATGGTCAACTTCATCTGCTTTCTGCTCTGGAATCTCGCCCTGCTCTTCGCCGTGCGCGTGGGTTGCTGGCTCATTGGCTACGCGCGGCCCGATCTCACGCTCAATGGCGCGCATATTTTCATCGGCTTGATGGCGACTGCGCTCGCGTTCGACACGGCGCTCACCTTCCTCGTGTTCGCCGAGGCCGGTGGAGCATGGCAAGCGCACAATCCCGGCGAGACTTACGCTGAGCGCGCCTTCGCCTACGCGCTCGCGGCGCTGATGGCGCTGCTCATTGCCTGGCATGCGCGCCGGCAGGCGTCCCGCAAGGCGCACAATGGACCGCCAGGCGCGCAGGAAATCGAGACGTCTCGCTACAGCAAATCGACGCTGCCGATGTAAGGCGCACGCCCGCTTCAGCCCTTCCTGCCCTTGGCAGGCTTGTCCACCGTTTCCCCTTTGGCCGGTATCATCGCCGGCGCTGGCGCCGCGGCAGGCACCACGCCCGACCAGCCCGGCAGATAACGCGCGTCGACATCGTGTGCGTGCGATAGCGCGTCGGCGAGCGCCGCGTCGAAATCCTTGCGCAAGCGCGTTTCGGATACCTTACGACGCAGATAGTCGGCCCACAGGAATTCGCTGAACGGCGTCGTGTCCTTCGCGTAGCCTCCTGACGTGCGCAACTCGCCCGCGAGGCTGCGATACGGATCGTCGGCAAGGCCGAGCAGCTGCTTCGGCAACTGGTCGAATTCGCAGCGCTCGCCTGCGGCATCGAACGGATGCACCCACTGGTTGTGCTCCATCATGCGCCAGAAGATGGTGGGCTCGAGCCATGAGAGATCCTTGAGCACGGTCACCCGCACGCTCTCCACCGATTCTTCGAGCCACGCGCGGCCAAGGTGGTGATGATCGACCACGTAGTAGCGCGACTTCGGCCCGAGCACGGCGGGAAACCAGTGCGAGTCGATGGCCGCCGCGCGGCCTTTCTTGTCGAGCACCTGCCAGTGCGCGCGCTTGGCGTTCACCTCGCGAAAGCCCACCGTGATCTGCGTGGGACGCAGTTCGTCGAGCTTCACGGTGATGAGATGGAGATCGGTGTTGGGAAGGTTCATGGCGGGCCTCCTGTTTAGTGTCGATTGGTGTCGGGGTCGATCGCGCAACGATACAGCCGAACGGCCATGCATGCGGCATCAATCGAACGCGTACCGCGCGCTCCGTGCGCAGGGTCAACCCTGAGACCGCCGGGCACGTTGGATGCACGCTTTCGCCGCTTCGCCTATAAATGCGCTAAGGGACAGACGGCGCGAACCACGGCGCCCGTCATGCTCCCGCCGATGTCAGTTGCACGTCTTCCAGGCTCAACCAACGACACAAGCGAGGGCATTTTGGATCTCGAAACCATCCGCGTATTCATCATGACCCGGGGCATCGACTTCGGGACCAAGGTCGTGGCGGCGATCGTCCTGTGGGTCATCGGACGCTGGGCCATCAGCCTCGTCGCCGGTTTGCTGCGCAAGGTGCTCGCGCGCAACGAGCGCGTCGATCCGACGCTCGCGCATTACCTCAGTTCGATCCTCGCCGCCGTGTTGAACCTGCTGCTGGTCCTCGCGATCCTGCAGGTGTTCGGCGTGCAGACCACCTCGTTCGCGGCGCTTCTCGCCGGCCTCGGCCTCGCCATCGGGACAGCGTGGGGCGGCCTGCTCGCGCATTTCGCGGCGGGCGTGTTCATGCAGGTGCTGCGGCCGTTCAAGGTGGGCGACTTCGTGACGGCCGGGGGCGTGACGGGCACCGTGAAGGAACTCGGCATCTTTGGCACGACCATCATCTCGCCGGACAACGTGGTCAACATCATCGGCAACAACAAGATCTTCTCGGACACCATCTCGAACTACAGCGCGACGCCCGTGCGCCGCGTGGAGCTGACCGCGAAGATCGCCAACGGCGTCGATCCTGTCGACGCCGCCAGCCGCCTGCGCGCGGCCATCGCGAAAATTCCGAACGTTTCGCAGGAGCCGCCGCCCGACGTCGAGATTCTCTCGTTCACACCCGAAGGCCCGCTACTGGCCGTGCGGCCCTACACCAGCAACGACACCTACTGGCAGGTGTACTTCGACACCAACCGCGCGATTGTCGAGACCTTCAAGGGCGCGGGCTATCCGACGCCCGAAACGCCCTCGATCATTCGCCGCGTGGGCTCCTAGCGCGGCGTTCAACGCACTCGCCAAAACAAAACGGCATCGCCTTCGCAGGCGATGCCGTTTTTCATTGCGTTTCGGCCTGACGATGCCGGGCGCTCAACCGCCGTTGGGCTTGCGCACGGCGCCGCCGCGCGAGTCCTTGCGTAGCATCTTCCACACGCCGCCGATCAGGATCGGCACGATCGCCGCGCCGATGCCGACGAGCACGATCACGTTGAGGTACTGGCGAATGAACGGAATGTTGCCGAAAAAGTAGCCGAGCAGCACGAGCAGCAATACCCAGAACAGCGCGCCCGTGATCGTGAACAACTGAAAGCGTCGCATAGGCATTTGCGAGACGCCCGCCACGAACGGTGCAAACGTCCGCACGACCGGAATGAAGCGCGCGAGCACGATAGTCTTGCCGCCGTGGCGCTCGTAGAATTCGTGCGTTTTCTGCAGCGCGGCGCGGTCGAGGAAGCGTTCGAGCACGGGAATGTGCGTATTGAACACCTTCGGCCCAATGGCGCGCCCAATCAGAAAGTTGACCGTATTGCCGAGGACCGCCGCAACGAGCAGCAGCACGATCAGCAGGCCGAGATTCATCTCATGCGTAGCGGCAAACGCGCCGCCGATGAAGAGCAGCGAGTCGCCGGGCAGAAACGGCAGCACCACGAGCCCGGTTTCGCAGAACACGATCAGGAAAAGCACCGCGTAGACCCAGCCGCCGTATTGCTGGATGAAGACACCGAGAAACTTGTCGATGTGCAAGACAAGATTGACGAACTGCAGGAGCGTATCCAAAAGTGTCCCTTATTGAGCGTGGGCCGCGCGCCCGAAAAGCGCGTTCGCCCTGTGTTGCGCGAGAAGCCAAATTGACCGCGCCATGATACCGAAAGTGCCCGCGCGCCACGAAAATATCCCGTCAATTTCGGTGAATTTGCGCACAAAGCGCTGCTACATGAGGGTTTCGCGGGCGCTGAAGCGCGTCGGGTCCGGTCGCGCCGACTCGCTATAATTGCGCGCATGTCTTCGAATTCCGAACCCACCGGCGCCGTGCCGGATTCCGCCGGCGCCGCCGACGCTGCCGGCACTCCAGGCGCCACCGGCGCCGCAGTCGCATCGCGCGCCGCGCAGCCCGCCCGCGCGATCCAGGCGCTGCCCGATCAGCTCATCAGCCAGATCGCCGCGGGTGAAGTGGTCGAGCGGCCCGCCTCCGTCGTCAAGGAACTGCTCGAAAACGCGCTCGATGCGGGCGCGAGCACGCTGCGCATCCTGCTCGACGAGGGCGGCGTGAAGCGCATCTCCATCGCCGACGACGGCTGCGGCATTCCCGAAGCCGAGCTCCCGCTCGCGCTCACGCGCCACGCCACCAGCAAGATCCGCTCGCTCGCCGAACTGGAGAGCGTCGCGACGCTCGGGTTCCGCGGCGAAGCGCTGGCGTCGATTGCCTCGGTGGCCGAGATGTCGATCACGAGCCGCAGCGCCGACGCGCCGCACGCCGTGAAGATCGAGGGGCACACAGGCGCGATCTCGCCGGCTGCGGGCGGCCAGGGCACGACGATCGAAGTGCGCGAGCTGTACTTCAACACGCCCGCGCGCCGCAAGTTCCTCAAGAGCGAGCAGACCGAACTAGGCCATTGCCTCGAGATGATCCGCCGCAGCGCGCTCGCGCGCCCGGACGTCGCGATCTCGGTGCTGCACAACGGCCGCGCGGTCGAGCACTGGAACGCGAGCGATCCGGCCACGCGCGTCTCGAAGATCCTCGGCGAAGTGTTCGCCACGGCGCATCTGCCGCTCGACGAGCGCGCCGGGCCGCTCGCCGTGTACGGTTGTGCGGGCCTGCCTACGGCGAGCCGCAACCGCGCCGACCAGCAGTACTTCTTCGTGAACGGCCGCTTCGTGCGCGACAAGCTGCTCACGCACGCGGTGCGCTCGGCTTATGAGGACGTGCTGCACGGCGAGCGCTATCCGTCGTACGTGCTGTTCCTCGACCTGCCGCCCGAAGCCGTCGACGTGAACGTGCATCCGTCGAAGATCGAAGTGCGTTTCCGCGATTCGCGCTCGATTCACCAGTTCGTGTTTCATGCCGTGCAGCGTGCGCTCGCGCGCCACGCGGGCGCCTCGCCCGAGACGACCTCAGGCGGCCATGCTGCCGCGCTCATCGAGCCGCGGGCGTTGCCGGGCGCCGGGGTGCTGGGCGCCTCGGTTGGGCTGGCTTCGGGCGTGGCCGACTACCCGCGCGCAGGTGCAGCGCCCGGCGCGGCGGGCGGCTTCGGCGCCGACGGCAGGTTCGGCACCGCGAGCGTGGCGAGCAGCTTCGGCGGCGGCGCGGGTGGCCTGCCTTCGCGCGCGGCGGGATTCGGCCAGGCAGGCGGCGGCGGGGCAAGCGCGAACAGCGGCAACACCTGGCTGCGCCAGTCGCGCATGACGCAAGGCAGCCTGCCTGTCGCGCAGCCGCTCGCGCTTTATGACGCGTTGTTCGGCCGCAAGGATGTCGGCGCCGGCACGGCGCAAGGTTCGACCGTGCCGCAGGCGCAAGACGGCGCAGCCGGTGCATTCGCCGGCGGCGCGCCGCACGCCGCCTTCGAAGCCGGCGAGGATCACCCGCTCGGCTTCGCGCTCGGCCAGGTCCACGGCATCTACGTGCTCGCGCAGAACGCGCGCGGCCTCGTGATCGTCGACATGCACGCCGCGCACGAGCGCATCCTGTACGAGCAGTTCAAGCAGGCTCTCGCCGAACGCTCGCTCGCCGTGCAGCCCTTGCTGATCCCGATCTCGATGACGGCCGATCCCGTCGAAACCGGCACCGTCGAGGAAGAAAAGGCCACGCTTGAAGCGCTGGGCTTCGATCTCGCCGTGCTCTCGCCCACCTCGATCGCGATCCGCGCGGTGCCCGCGCTCCTCAAGGACGCCGATCTCCAGGCACTGGCGCGCGCCGTGCTCGCCGATCTGCACGCGTACGGCGGCTCGCGCGTGCTCACCGAGCGCCAGCACGAGATGCTCGGCACGCTCGCCTGCCATCATGCGGTGCGCGCGAACCGGCGTCTCACGCTCGACGAAATGAACGCGCTCCTGCGCCAGATGGAAGCCACCGAGCGCGCCGACCAGTGCAATCACGGCCGGCCGACCTGGTACCAGCTCACGCTCGCCGATCTCGATCGGCTCTTCATGCGCGGTCAATGACGCAGTCCACGAAACAAGAAAGCGGCGCGTTGCCGGTTGCCTGTCTGCTCGGCCCCACGGCCTCGGGCAAGACGGCGGCCGCGCTCGCATATGCCGCGCAGTCGGCGGCGCGCGGGCGCACGGTGGAGATCGTGAGCGTCGATTCGGCGCTCGTGTATCGCGAGATGGACATCGGCACCGCGAAGCCGAGCGCCGCGGAGCGTGCGGCCGCCGCGCATCATCTGATCGATATCGTCGATCCGCTGGATGCCTATTCCGCCGCCGACTTTCGCGCCGACGCACTGCGCGTGACGGGCGAGATCGTCGCGCGCGGGAACGTGCCGCTGCTCGTGGGCGGGACGATGCTCTACTACAAGGCGCTCACGCAAGGCCTGAACGACCTGCCCTCGGCCGATCCGGCTGTGCGCGCGCAACTCGACGCCGAAGCCGCGCGCGACGGCTGGCCCGCCATGCATGGCCGCCTCGCGCAGGTCGATCCCGCCACGGCTGCACGCCTCGCCCCGAACGACTCGCAGCGCATCCAGCGCGCGCTCGAAATCTTCATGCTGAGCGGGCAGCCGATGTCAGTGCTGCTCGCCACGCCGTCCACACGCGAGGATGAAGCCGCGCGCTACCGCTTCGTGCCCGTCGCGCTCGAGCCGTCCGATCGCAGCGTGCTGCACGCGCGCATCGAAGCGCGCTTCGACGCGATGCTCGCGGGCGGTCTCATCGACGAGGTGAAGGCGCTGCGCGCGCGCGGCGACCTGAACACCAACCTGCCCTCCATGCGCTGCGTGGGTTATCGCCAGGTTTGGGAATACCTCGATGGCGAGGTCGACTACGACACCATGCGCGACAAGGGCGTGTTCGCCACCCGCCAGCTCTGCAAGCGCCAGCTCACTTGGCTGCGCGCGATGCGCGAGCGTATCGTCGTGGATTGCTGCGCGCAGGATGCGACCGATCAGGCCGTCGCAGCGGTAGCGCAGATTGGCGGCTAAGGCCGCCGCCCCTTTCCCCCGCTTTCTCCTCCCGGGCGCGTTGTGCGCCACAACATCCCCGCTCAGCCCGCAGGTGGTGCATGTCCGTGCGCCGCATGCGCGCGCTCCCCCGCCGCAGCGCGCCACCGAAATCCGCCCTCGCCCGCTTGACTTTCGACCGACTGGATACGATCATTCGTTCATCACTAGAGCAATTGCTCAGGCTTGAGTCGATCGGCCGCTTTGAGTAAGGAGACACCGAATGAACACCGAACGCAGCAATGCGAACGTGATCCTGCATATCGGCGCCGGGTCGTTTCACCGGGCGCATCAGGCGTGGTACCTGCATCGCGTGAACCTCACGCGCAAGCCCGACGAGGCCGCATGGTCGCTCACCGTCGGCAACATCCGCTCCGACATGAACGCCGTGATGGACGCGCTGGCCGCGCAGAACGGCGCCTACACGCTCGAAACGGTCACGCCGCAGGGCGAGCGCGCTTATGAGACGATCCGCTCGATCACGCGCGTGCTGCCATGGTCCGCCGATCTCGCGAGCCTGATCGACGCGGGCGCCGACTCGAACTGCAAGATCATCGCGTTCACGGTGACCGAAGGCGGCTATTACCTCGACGAGCACGACCGCCTCGACACCGCGAACCCCGACCTCGCCGCGGACCTCAAGGGCGGCCGCACGACGATTTACGGCGCGCTCGCCGCGATCCTTGAAGCGCGCATGGCGCGCGACGGCGGCCCCGTCACGCTGCAAACCTGCGACAACCTGCGCAGCAACGGCAAGCGCTTTCATGCGGGCATGCGCGAGTTCCTCGCGCTGCGCGGCGCAACGGATCTGCGCGACTGGTTCGACGCGAACACGGCGTGCCCCGACTCCATGGTCGACCGCATCACGCCGCGCCCCACGCCCGACGTGCGCGAGCGCGTGAAAGCGGCGACCGGTGTGGACGACGCCTGCCCGGTGATGGGCGAGGCGTTCATCCAGTGGGTGATCGAGGATCACTTCTGCGCGGGGCGGCCCGCCTGGGAGCGTGCCGGCGCGGAGATGGTCGAATCGGTGATGCCCTACGAAGAAGCGAAGATCCGCATCCTCAACGCCACGCATAGCTGCATTGCGTGGGCGGGCACGCTCGTCGGTCTCGACTTCATCCACGAAGGCACCCACGACGCCGACATCCGCACCTTCGCGCGCGAGTACGTGAGCGAGGACGTGATTCCCTGTCTCACGCCCAGCCCGCTCGATCTCGCGAAGTATCGCGACGTCGTGCTTGAACGCTTCAGCAATCCGTACATCCAGGACACGAACCAGCGCGTGGCCGCCGACGGCTACTCGAAGATCCCCGGCTTCATCGCGCCCACGCTCGCGCAACGCATCGCCGGGGGCGCGACGCCCGCCGCCACGGCCATGCTGCCCGCGCTGTTCCTGCGCTTTCTGGAACGCTGGCACAAGGGCACGCTGCCCTACCGCTACCAGGACGGCGTGATGGACGAAGCGGCCGTGCACCGCTTGTTCGATAACGGCGACCCCGTCTCGACGTTCCTCGGCGACAAGCTGCTGTGGGGCGGCCTCGCCGGCAACCCGACACTGGGCGGCGCGGTGCGCGGCGCGCTCACGCGCGTCGACGCGTGGCTGGCCTCACGCGGCTGCAGCGTTTGAAGCAACACCACGGCCTGATCCGCAACACCCGCGCCACGCGCGCCCTCCGGGTCGGAGCGCATGGCGTCGCGCCCGGCGCGCGGCTAAAGTAGCGCAACTCCTCAACACGACTTCAGCGCGCCTATGTATCTCGGCATCGACCTCGGCACCTCCGAAGTGAAAGTCCTGCTGCTCGCGCCCGACGGCCGCGTGATCGGCACTGCCGGCACGCCCTTCGTCGTCTCGCGCCCCCACCCGCGCTGGTCCGAGCAGAATCCCGCCGACTGGTGGGACGGCACGCGCCGCGCGCTCGCCGCGCTGCGCGAGGCGCATCCGCACGATTTCGCGCAGGTGCGCGGCATCGGCCTTTCCGGGCAGATGCACGGCGCCGTGCTGCTCGACGCGCACGACAACGTGCTGCGTCCCGCGATCCTCTGGAACGACATGCGCGCGGTGGACGAATGCGCCGAACTCACCGCGCGCGCGCCGCAGTTGCATCGCATCGCGGGCAATCTCGCCATGCCGGGCTTCACCGCGCCCAAGCTGCTGTGGGTCGCGCGCCACGAGCCGCAGATCTTTCGCGAAACGGCCTGTGTGCTGCTGCCGAAGGACTATCTGCGCCTGCAACTTACCGGCGCCAAGGTCTCCGATCCGTCGGACGCCGCGGGCACGCTCTGGCTAGACGTGGCCAAACGCGACTGGTCCGACGCGCTGCTTGACGCCTGCAACATGACGCGCGCGCAAATGCCTGTGCTCGCCGAAGGCAGCGCGCCCTCCGGTACGCTCCTGCCCGCGCTCGCGCGCGAATTCGGTCTGCGCGAGGACGTGGTCGTGGCGGCGGGCGGCGGCGACAACGCGACGAGCGCCATCGGTATCGGCGCCACGCAGCCCGGCGACGGCTTCGTCTCGCTCGGCACCTCGGGCGTGCTTTGCGTGGTAGGCGACCGCTTCCGGCCGAATCCCGCTTCCGCCGTGCATGCGTTCTGCCACGCGATTCCGGACCGCTGGCACCAGATGAGCGTCGTGCTTTCGGCGGCAAGCTGCCTGCGCTGGGTCTGCAAGCTCACGGGCACGAACGAACCTACGCTGCTCGCCGAAGTCGAGCAGCTCAGTGCGCCAACCCTCGCCGAAGCCCCGCTGTTCCTGCCGTATCTCTCGGGCGAGCGCACGCCGCACAACGACCCGTATGCGCAGGGCGTGTTCTTCGGCATGACGCACGCGACCGACCGCGCGCTGCTCGGCTACGCCGTGCTCGAAGGCGTGACCCTCGCGCTCACCGACGGACTCGACGCGCTCGCGGCCGCCGGCACCGAAGTGGGCGCGCTGTCAATGCTGGGCGGCGGCGCGCGCAGCGGCTACTGGGCGCAACTGGTTGCGGACGCATTCAACACGCCCACGCGCCAGCACGGCGGCGGCGAAACGGGCGCGGCGCTCGGCGCGGCGCGCCTTGGCTGGCTCGCGGCGGGCGGCGACGCGCGCGACGTGCTGACCAAGCCGCCCGTGGTGGCCGAGTACACGCCGGACGCCGCGCGCCACGCGGCGCTGCGCGAGCGGCTCACCACCTACCGCGCGTTGTACCGCCACGTGCGCCCGCTCTTCGAGCCCTCGCGCGAGCGCCTCGCGTAACGCGTGCCGTACACTTCGGCCCCGAATCCACCGACCACCACCGTGCCCAAGTCCACCGAAAAACTCGATCTCGCGACCCGCGCCGCCTGGCTCTACTACGTGGCCGGCAACACCCAGAACGAAATCGCCGAGAAGCTGCAGGTGTCGCGCCCGGTCGCGCAGCGCCTCGTCGCGTTCGCGGTCGAGAAGAACCTCATTCGCGTGCGCGTCGATCATCGTCTCGCCGATTGCCTCGCGCTCGCCGACGCGCTTTCGAAGCGCTACGGCCTTTCGGTCTGCGAAGTGGTGCCCGTGGACAACGACACGCCGGAGGAAATCGACCGCAAGCTCGCCGTGGCAGGCGCGCAGGTGATGGAGCGCTACCTGAGCGAAGAGCGGCCGATGGTGGTGGCCGTGAGCAGCGGCCGTACGCTCAAGGCCGCCGTCGACCAGATCGCGCAACTGGAGCGGCCGCAGCATCGGCTGGTTTCGATGGTGGGCGCGATCGCCCAGGACGGCTCGTCGAACCGCTACGACGTCGCGCTGCATATCTCCGAGAAAACTGGCGGCAAGCACTTTCTGCTGCCCGCGCCGCTCATCGCGGATAACGAGGCCGAGCGCGCGCAATGGTGCAATCACCGGCTCTATCGCATCGTCGAATCGCTGTCGGGCGAGGCCGATGTCGCGTTCGTCGGCATCGGCAACATCGGCGAGCATTGCCCGCTGCACGAGGACGGCTTCATCACCTCCGACGAAGTGCGCGAGCTGATGGGCCAGGGCGCCGTGGCCGAAATGCTTGGCCTGCCGATCGACGCCGCAGGCAAGCGCGTCGATTCCCCCACCGGCCGCCGCGTAACGAGCGTGTACCTCGATTCGCCGCCGCGCCGCCCGACCATCGGCTTCGCCGGCGGTGCGCGCAAGCGCGAAGCGGTGATCGCGGCGCTCAACGGCGGCTGGCTCTCCGGGCTCGTCACCGACGAGTTGTGTGCGCGCGCCGCGATCGACCGCTGATCAAAAAAACGCCCGCATGAAGCGGGCTAACAAAGGCAACCTCAGGTACCTCGCCACACAGAACACCGCCTCACGCTGCGAGGCGGTGCGTCCAGCAAGCCAATGAAATCACGCAGCCAGTTGCTGCGCGAAGCGACGCTCGAACGCCAGGCCATCCGCATTGAAGAGATGGCAATGATCGGGCGTCGAGCCGACCTTGAATGCCTCGCCGCGCTCGTGCCGCTCCAGCGGCGGAATGCGCGCGATCAGGCCATCGGGCGCAACCGGACATTCGGCGTAGAGGTAAGCAGCGTCGCCGAGCGACTCGACCGCCATCGCCTTTGCGCTCACGCCTTCCGCGCCCGTCATGACGTGCAGATGCTCGGGGCGGATGCCCACCGTCACCTTGTCGCCCTCACGCGCGTTGCCCGGGTCGACGGCCACCTTTTGGGTATCACCCGTTTCGTAGCGCACGACGATGCCGTCGCTGCCGATCTGCTGCACCGTGCCGTCGAGGAAATTCATCTTCGGCGAGCCGATGAAGCCCGCCACGAAGCGATTCGCCGGCGCGTGATACAGACGGTTCGGACTGCCGACCTGTTCGACATTGCCCGCCGAGAGCACGACGATCTTGTCGGCGAGCGTCATCGCTTCGACCTGATCGTGCGTCACGTAGATCATCGTCGTCCTGAGTTCGTCGTGCAGGCGCGCAAATTCGAGGCGCATCTTCACGCGCAGCGCGGCGTCGAGGTTCGAGAGCGGTTCGTCGAACAGGAACACCTTCGGCTTGCGCGTGATCGCCCGCCCGATCGCCACGCGCTGGCGCTGGCCGCCCGAGAGCTGCTTGGGCTTGCGGTCGAGCAGATGGTCGATGTGCAGGATCTTCGCGGCGTTCTTCACGGCCGCGTCGATTTCGGGCTTCTTCGCGCCCGCGAGCTTGAGGCCGAACGCCATGTTGTCGTACAGCGTCATGTGCGGATACAGCGCGTACGACTGGAACACCATCGCGATGCCGCGCTTGGCCGGCGGCACGTCGTTCATGCGCGTGCCGTCGATCATCAGATCGCCGCCGCTGATGTCCTCCAGCCCCGCGATCATGCGCATGAGCGTGGTCTTGCCGCAACCGCTCGGGCCCACGAACACGACGAATTCGCCGTCGCCGATATCGAGGTTCACGTCGCGCAGCACTTCGTTGTCGTCGTAGCGCTTCAGTACGTCTCTGAGGATCACGCTTGCCATGATGTGTCTCCGTTTCTGTGCAAACCGGTTCAGTTCGAACGCGTTTGCGCCTGGTTCATCCAGTGGGCCACCCGCGCGGGCAGCGTCGTCATGTCGTCGAAAATTTCGCTCGCACCCGCTTCGCGCAACTCGTGCGCGTGCGCGTCGCCGCCCACGTGCGTGCCGCCCACGAAGCCGAGCACCGTCATGCCGGCCGCGCGCGCCGCGCTCACGCCCGTCACGCTGTCCTCGACCACGAGGCACGCGGCGGGCGCGACGTCCATGCCCTGCGCTGCCGCGAGATAGACGTCGGGCGCGGGCTTCGGCCGGGCGACGATATCCGCGCAATACACGCGCGCGCCAAAGAAGCGATCGAGTCCGTTGCGCGCCAGCACCTCACGCACCACCGCCGTGTAGCTGTTGCTCGCGCAGGCCCTGGTGAGCGTTACGGCTTCCAGCGCCGCCACGACGCCCGGGAACAGCGGTGCCTCACGCGCTTCGGCCTCGGCCACGGTGCGGATCGCATCGACGTCGGCGGCGGTGAGGCTGCGCCCAAGCGCGTCGCCCGCGCCGCCCAGCACACGCTCGATACGCTGGCCGAGCAGCGGCATGACGACGGGCGCCGCGTTCACGCCAGGCCAGCGCGCTTCGAGCTCGCGCACCAGCACGCGGGCCGCCACGGCTTCGCTGTCGATCAGCACGCCGTCGCAATCGCAGATCAGGGCTTGAATGGACATCGCATTGGCCATTACTTGACTGCCCCGAAGGTGAGGCCGCGCACCAGTTGCTTCTGCGAAAGCCAGCCGACGATCAGCACCGGCGCGACCGCGAGCAGCGATGCCGCGGAGAGCTTCGCCCAGAACAGCCCCTCAGGACTCGAATACGACGCGATGAACACCGTAAGCGGCGCGGCGTTCGAACTGGAGAGGTTGATGCTCCAGAACGCTTCGTTCCACGAAAGAATGATCAAGAGCAGCGCGGTGGATGCCAGCCCCGGCACCGCCATCGGCATGAGCAGATAGACGATTTCCTGCCAGGTGGCCGCGCCGTCCATGCGCCCGGCTTCGAGAATGTCTTTGGGAATCTCGTTGAAGTACGTGTACGCCATCCACACTGCGATCGGCAAATTGATGAGCGTGTAGACAATCACCAGTCCGCTCACGGTGTCGAGCAGCCCCGAGTTCTTCCACAGCAGGTAGATCGGCACGAGCACCCCCACCGAGGGCATCATCTTGGTGGAAAGCATCCACAGCAGAATTCCCTGCGTGCGCTTGTTCGGGAAGAACGCCATCGCGTAGGCCGCGGGCACGGCAAAGATCAGGCAGACGATCGTCACGCCGGCCGAGATCAGCACCGAATTCCACGCGAACGCGAAGTAGTTGCTGCGCGCGAACACCTCTCTGAAGCTGTCGAGCGTCGGCTGGAAGAAGATCGTCGGAATATAGGCCTGCTGCTCGGTCTTGAACGCCGTGATCATCATCCAGAAGATCGGGAAGAACAGCGCGATCGCGATCAGCCAGGCAAGCAACCCCGGCAGCACGCGCCCGATGAACTGCAGCGGCGACGAATGTTTGACCGCGTCGGGCGATTGCGCGGGCGTAGCGGTAATCTGGCTCATTTTTCGTACTCCCCTTTGAGGTTGCGCGCGAGCATGCGCACGAGGAAGAACGACACGATGTTCGCCAGCACGACGGCGAGAATGCCGCCAGCCGAAGCGATGCCCACGTCGAACTGCTGCAGGCCCATCGAGTAGATCAGGTAAGTGAGGTTGGTGGTCGCGTTGCCGGGACCGCCGCCCGTGGTCGTGTAGATCTCGGCGAAGATCGACAGCAGGAAGATGGTTTCCATCATCACGACAACGGCAATCGCGCGCCGCAGGTGCGGCAGCGTGATGTAGAAGAACAACGCAATGGGGCCCGCGCCGTCAATCTTCGCAGCTTCCTTCTGCTCCTGGTCGAGCGACTGGATCGCCGTGAAGAGAATGAGGAACGCGAATGGCAGCCACTGCCACGCCACGATCATGATGACAGCAGTGAGCGGATAGACGGCGAACCAGTCGATCGGCGTCATGCCCATCGAGCGCATGGCGATGGCCACGAGGCCGTACACCGGATGCAGGATCATGTTCTTCCAGATCAGCGCGCTCACCGTGGGCATCACGAAGAACGGCGCGATGGCGAACAGGCGCGCCACGCCCTGACCGATGAACTTGCGGTCGAACAGCACCGCCATCAGCACGCCGCCGACCACGGTGATCACGAGCACCGCCACGATCAGCTCGATGGTGTGCACGATCGACGGCACGAACGAGGGATCGGTGGCGAGGAACCTGTAGTTGTCGAAGCCCGCGAAACCCTTGAGATCGGGATTCAGCAGGTTGTATCGCGTGAACGAATACCAGATCGTCATCGCGAGCGGGATCGTCATCCACAGCAGCAGCACCGCGACGGACGGCGACACGAGCCAGCGTGAGGCCGAGCGGCGCGATTCGACCTGCTGCGGTTTCTGTGGCGTGCGCGCTCGATTGAATATAGGCATGGGGAGATGGAGATGACGCATGAGGACCACCCTTCTCGGTTGCGCGCCTGTGCGAGGCACGGCGCGGCATCGGCTGTCGCGAGGGTGCGCGCCGCGCCGGGTGGCCCGGCGCGCGCTCGCGCTACTACGCTGGCTGCCTGAACGGCGCAGCCTGACTTCTCGCAGTTACTTCTGATACCCGGCTTGCGCCACGGCGCGGTTGGCAGCGGCATTACCGGCGGTAAGCGCCTGATCGACGCTCATCTGTCCCGCCACGGCGCCCGCTACGCTCTGGCCCACGACCGTACCGAACGACTGGAACTCAGGAATCCCGACGAACTGGATACCCGTGTACGGCACCGGCTTCGCGGTCGGATGATTCGGATCGGCGGTCTGGATCGCCTTCAGCACGAAATCGGAGAACGGCGCGGCCTTCTTGTACTCGGGATTCTGATAGGTCGAAATTCGCGTACCCGACGGCACCGAAGCCCAGCCCTCGTCCTGCGCGACCATCTGGACGTACTCTTTCGACGTGGCCCATTCGATGAACTTCTTGGCGGCGTCCTGCGACTTCGACGACTTGGGCACAGCGAGCGCCCACGACCACAGCCAGTGCGCGCCATTGGGCGTGACTTCGGTCGGCGCGGCCGCGAAGCCGATCTTGTCGGCCACCTGCGACTGCTGCTTGTTGTAGAGGATGCCGGCCGCCACCGTCGCGTCGATCCACATCGCGCACTTGCCCGAGGACATCAGCGTGAGGTTTTCGTTGAACCCGTTCGAGCTCGCTCCCGGAGGGCCGTCCTTCTTCAGCATGTCGACGTAGAAGTTCACCGCCTTCTTCCACTCGGGCGAGGTGAGCTGCGCCTGCCACTTCTCGTCGAACCAGCGGCCGCCGAAGGTGTTGGCGACCGTCGTCACGTACGCCATGTTCTCGCCCCAACCGGCTTTGCCGCGCAGGCAGATGCCATAGGTGCCGGCGGACTTGTCGGTGAGCTTGTCGGCGAAGTCCCTGATCTGGTCATAGGTCGGCTGCTCGGGCATCTTGAGGCCCTTCTTGTCGAACAGGTCCTTGCGGTAATACGTCATCGAGCTTTCGACGTAAAACGGCAGCGCGTAAAGCGTGCCGTTGTACGAGAGGCCGTCGCGCGCGGTCTTCACCACGTCGTCGAGGTCGTAGCTCGCGGGAAGGTTCGTCATCGGCATGATCCAGCCGCGCTTGCCCCATTGCGGCGCCTCGTAGGTGCCGATCATCATCACGTCGAACTGGCCGCTGTTGGTCGTGATGTCAGTGGTCGCGCGCTGGCGCAGCACGTTTTCTTCGAGAATCACCCAGTTCAGCTTGATGCCCGGATTGGCCTTTTCGAAGGCCGGCGAGAGCTTCTTCAGCTCGATCATGTCCGGGTTGTTCAACATGGCGATTGTGACGGTCTGCGCGTGCGCGGCGCTCGCCGCGGCGACGAGTGCACCCGCACTCACCGCTCGACTTATGCACTTTGCGGCGGTCTTCATTGCTGGCTTCATGACGTTGTCTCCTTGTTCGTTGCGTTATGTCTTGCTGCAGCCGTGCTGCTGTCGTGATGCGTTGTGCAAGGGTTGCGGGAAAGGTCAACTCATCCAGTTTCCGCCGTCGACGTTGAGGGTCTGCGCGGTAATGTAATCGGCGTCGGCGGAGGCGAGAAAGAGCGCGGCGCCCGTGAGATCCTCGGGCAGGCCCATGCGCCCGAGCGGCACGGCCTCGCCGACGAGGCGCTTCTTCTCGCCGGGCGGACGATGCTCGTAGCGTGCGAAGAGCGCGTCGACCTGCTCCCACATCGGCGTGTCCACCACGCCCGGCGCGATGCCGTTCACATTGATGCGATGGGGCGCGAGCGCAAGCGCCGCCGACTGCGTGTAGCTCAGCACAGCGGCCTTGGTCGCGCAGTAGTGGGAAACGAGCGCTTCGCCGCGGCGGCCCGCCTGCGACGACATGTTGATGATCTTGCCGCCCTGGCCCTGCTCGACCATGCGGCGCGCCACGGCCTGCATGAGGAAGAACATGCCCTTCACGTTCACCGCGAAGAGGCGGTCGTACACGTCCCAGGATTCGTCGAGGAGCGGGCGCATGTCGAAGAGCGCCGCGTTGTTGAAGAGAATGTCGATGCGGCCGAAGCGTTCGACCGCGCTCTCCACGATGCGATCGATGTCTTCACGGCCGGTGACGTCGGCGGAGAGCGCGAGCACGCGCTCGGGGTACGCGGCGGCAAGCGTTGGGGCGACGGACCCGGCGGGCTTCACGTCGACGAGCACGCAGCGCGCGCCTTCGTCCAGATAGCGCTGCGCGACCGCCTCGCCAATGCCGCTCGCCGCGCCAGTCAGCACGGCTACCTTGTCCTGCAAACGTCCGGCCGCTGGGGTCGCGGTGTGTGCCACAGGTTGTCTCCAATTTCGTTCGTGCGGGGCGCGCCCGGCAGACAGTCCAGAGGAGCAGCTGAGCGATCGCCCGACATGTGAGCATTTGCTCTGTCGTTGATCGAATGATCGGATACGAGTCGGAGACTGTCAAGGCGAACAAACGCGATTGGCCGAGATTTCGATGGTGCGACGCGCAAGCCTCGACTGGCTGCCGCCTTCAGATCCGGCCCCCTAAGCGGATGCCGAGCCGACTCGCCAATTAAAGTGATACGTTATATCATCTCGCCTTCGCGACGCCGACGCGCCCTCGCCCGCTTTCAGGCTCCCTATAGACAAGGATAGAACCATGATCACGTTCAGCCGCGCCAACTGCCCGCCCCGGCCTGCCACAACAGGCGCGCGCCGTCGCGTCACGCTCGCGCGCTTCGCGGCCGGGCTGGCGCTCGCGCTGGGCACCACTTTCGGCAGCGCGAGCGCGGCCCTGGCGGCGCAGGCTGGCAGCGCCACGATTCCCGTTGTTGCGGCGGAGAACTTCTATGGCGACGTCGTCAAGCAGATCGGTGGCAACTACGTGGACGTGACGAGCATCCTGAGCAACCCCGACCAGGACCCGCACCTCTTCGAGGCCAGCCCGAAGACCGCCCGCGCGCTCGAGAATGCGCGCGTGGTGGTGTACAACGGCGCCGACTACGACCCGTGGATGACCAGGCTGCTCGGCGCCACCGGGGCTGGCAAAAGCGGCACCAGCCGCACGACGATCGTCGCGGCGGACCTCGTCGGCAAGAAAGCGGGCGACAATCCGCACCTCTGGTACGACCCGAAGACCATGCCCGCCGTGGCGCGCGCCGTGAGCGCCGCGCTCGGCGCAGCGGACCCCGCGCACAAGAGCGTGTACGATGCCAACCTGGCAACGTTCCTCGCCTCGCTGCAACCGGTCGACGCCAAGGTCGCGGCGCTGCGCGCGCGCTACCAGGGGCAGCCCGTCACGGCCACGGAGCCGGTGTTCGGCTATATGTCGGATGCGATCGGCCTCGACATGCGCAACCTGCGCTTTCAGCTCGCGACGATGAACGACACCGAGGCGAGCGCCTCGGACATCGCCGCGTTCGAGCGCGACCTGCGCGAGCGCCGCGTGCGCGTGCTGATCTATAACAGCCAGGCGACCGAGGCGCTCACGCGGCGCATGCTGGCGCTGGCGAAGCAGTCGAAGGTGCCCTCCGTGAGCGTGACCGAGACGCAGCCGGCCGGCGTGAACTTCCAGCAATGGATGCTCGCGCAGCTCGACTCGCTCGACAAGGCGCTGGCAGTGGGAACACCAGGGCAACACTAACCGTATTCAGCAAGGACAGACGTCATGACCGGGGCCGGCCCTTCGCCCACCGATATCGCTTCACAGCAAACTGGACAGCGCAACGGCACGCACCGCGCACCCGCGCCTGTGCTCACGCTAGCGGGCGTGACGCTGACGCTCGGCGAACGAACGATCCTGCGCGACGCGAACTTCGCGGTGAACCAGGGCGAATTCATCGGCGTGCTCGGGCCGAACGGCGCGGGCAAGACCACGCTCATGCGTGCCATTCTCGGCCTCGTGCCGGCCTCGCACGGCGCGATCCGCGTGCTGGGCGAGCCGGTCGCGCGCGGCAACGCGAAAATCGGCTATATGCCGCAAACGCGCACGGCGCTCGCGAGCCGCCGCGTGCGCGGCCGCGACTTCGTGGCGATGGCCGCCGACGGCCACCGCTGGGGCCTGCCGCGCGCCGACGCCGCCACGCGCGCCGACGTTGCGCGCGTGCTCGACCTCGTGGGGGCGACCGCGCTGGCCGATCGCCCGCTTTCGGAGCTTTCGGGCGGCGAGCGCCAGCGCCTGCTGCTCGCGCAATGCCTGCTC
This sequence comes from Paraburkholderia sp. CNPSo 3281, assembly GCF_024206515.1. Classification (NCBI taxonomy): domain Bacteria; kingdom Pseudomonadati; phylum Pseudomonadota; class Betaproteobacteria; order Burkholderiales; family Burkholderiaceae; genus Paraburkholderia; species Paraburkholderia sp. CNPSo 3281. The sequence continues at coordinate 287,675 of NZ_JAMBPS010000001.1, forward strand.
GGCGACCCGAAGCTGCTGCTGCTCGACGAGCCGCTCATCAGCCTCGACCCCAACCACCAGCGCGGCGTGGTCGAACTCGTGCGCCGCGTGCAGCGCGAGCTGGGCATCGCGGTGCTGTTCTCCGCGCACGAGTTGAATCCGCTCCTCAACGCGCTCGACCGCGTGCTCTATCTCGGCAACGGCGTGGCCGCGCTCGGCAGCGTGGATGAAGTCATCACCGCGCCCGTGCTCTCGCGCCTCTACGGCTCGCCTATCGAAGTGATGCGCATGAAGGGCCGCATCTTCGTGATGTCAGGAGACGTGGAAGTCGAAAAGCACGACCACGAGCATGAGCACGACCATGGCCATGACCACGGCGGCCACGCGCACGATCACGGTCACGCCCACGGCAACAACAACGACAACGCACACGGCCACACGCACGATGCTTGAATACGATTTCATGGTGAACGCCTTCGCGGCGTCGGGCATCGTCGCGGTGCTCGCGGGCGTGGTGGGCTATTTCCTCGTGATGCGCGGTCAGACCTTCGCGGGCCACGCGCTCTCGCACGTGGGTTTTACGGGCGCGACGGGCGCCGTGCTGCTAGGCGTTTCGCCGATGTGGGGCATGGTGGGCTTCACGCTCGCCGCCGGCGTTTCAATGGGCGCGCTCGGCGAAAAGCTCGCGGGCCGCGATGTGGCGATCGGCGTGATTCTTTCGCTCGCGCTCGGCTTCGGCCTGCTGTTTCTGCACTTCTTCACGTCGTATGCCACGCAGGTCACGGCGCTGCTGTTCGGCAACGTCCTGGGCGTGAACCGCGAGACGCTCGGCGTGCTTGCCGCCCTCGCCGTGGCGAGCCTGGCGGCGCTGGCCGCCATCATGCGGCCGCTGCTGTTCGCCTCGCTGCAGCCCGAACTCGCCGAAGCGAAGGGCGTGTCGCTGCGCGCAGTCTCGATGCTGTTCCTCGCCATCGCCGCGCTCGCGGTGGCCGCGTGCACGCAGATCGTCGGCGTGCTGCTCGTCTTTACGCTGATGGTCGGTCCGGCCGCCGCCGCGCAGAATCTCACCACGCGACTGTCCACCGGCCTCGTGCTCGCCGCGCTGCTCGCGCTCGTGCAAGCGTGGCTCGGCGTGACGCTCGCGTTCTACACCGACTGGCCCACCAGCTTCTGGATCACCGCGCTCGCCGCGCTCGTCTACGGCGCGAGTCTGATCGGTCGTCGCTAGAACGTTGTACGTGCAATGAAAAAGGCGTCGCCCCTCGCGGTGGCAACGCCTTTTCTACTTTTATGCCTCGCTCAGTAGAGAACGACCGAGCGAATCGACTTTCGAGTGCCTGACGCGTCACCCTCGTGCTGCCGATGCATTCGGACGAATAGTCGGCGCCGCCATCGGTCAGTTGTACGATCGGTGATGTCGATACGCCTCATCACGATGCCGGTGCAAACCAGGTTCGAACGCGGCCGTACAGATCGATGAAGCGTGCATAGCGCTGCGCGAGCGCGGCGTCCTCGCGCGGCGACGCCACCTGCGTCGCAGCCGGCGCAAGCGCCGCGAGGTCGCTCATGCGCCAGTGCCCGCAGGCGAGGCCGCCCAGCATCGCGGCGCCGCGCGCCGCTGCGTTCGGGCAGTCGATCGCGTAGAGGTCCGCGTCGAGCGTGTCGGCGAGCAACTGCCGCCAGCGCGCGTCCACGGAGCCCCCGCCCGCGAGCTTGAGCGTCGCAACACTGCGCGCATCTCGCCTCCCTCCATCGGCGGCTTCACGGGTGCTGCGCACGGCGTCGAGGCCCGCGCGCAACGCGAACGCGACGCCCTCGAACGCGGCGCGCATGAGCGTGCCGCGCGAGTCGCCAAGGGACACGCCCAGCCAGCCGCCGCGCGCCGTAGGGTCGAGCCACGGAGAGCGTTCCCCGCTCAGGTAAGGCAGGAACGCGAGCGTCGCCGATGGCGGCACGGCGAACGCATCCGCGTAAGCCGGCGCCCAGTCGTAGGCCAGCCAGCCGCGTGCCGCTTCTAGCGCCACGCCCACGTTCTGCATGGCGGCCATGGTGTACCAGCCGCCCGTCGCCGAGCGGTAGCGATGCAGCCCGCGCCGCGCGGGTGGCTCGCTGCGCGTGGTCACGACGATCTGTCCGCCTGTGCCCGTCGTGAGGAGCGCGTCACCTTCGTCGGCCAGGCCGCTGCCGAACGCGGCGCAAGGCGTGTCGCCCGCGCCCGTCGCGAGCACGATGCCGGCGGGCAGCCCGAGGGCCTGTGCAGCCGCTGCGCTTAGTGTGCCGCTCGCTTCATAAGATGCAGCAAGCGGCGCGAACCAGTGCGAAGCCAAACCAAGGCGCTCGATCAGCGCGAATTCCCACGCGCCATCGGGTGCGGCGAGCGCGGTCGCGCAGGCGTCCGAAGGATCGGCTTTGAACTCGCCACCCAGCGCCACGCGCAGCCAGTCTTTCGGTTGCAGCGCCCAGCGCGCGGCTTTCGCGACTTGCGGCTCGTGCTGCACGACCCATCGCAGCAGCGGCCCCGCCATGCCGGGCGCAACGGGGTTGGGCTGCGGATGCTCGGGGTCGTCGGGCCACGCTTCGAGCAGCGCATGCGCTCGCGTATCGGGCCAGAGCATTGCGGGGCGCAACGCGCGGCCCGCTTCGTCGGTGAGCACGACGCCATGCATTTGTCCGGAAAAGCCGATTCCACGCACCGCGGCGCGCTCGCCCTCGGGCAGTCGCGCGCAGGCCGCGACGAGCGCGTCCCACCAGCGATCCACGGCGATCTCGGCCCAGCCGGGCTGCGGTGTTTCGAGCGCGTAGGCCACGCTCGCGGCGGCGCGCTCGACGCCGTCGGCATCGATGATGCCGAGCTTGAGTGAACCGGTGCCGAGGTCGATACCGAGAAAACGCGTCTGCGATGGGCTCATGGGAAACGATGTGCGAGGTGGGTGAGGACGGGAAAAACAATCATACCGGCGAGATGCGCGGCGACATCCCCGGCGCCGGACGCGCGTTAAGCGGGGCCTTCAAACTTGCCGCGAACCCGCGCGCAACACAGCCGATTTCGACGCGAAAAACGTCCATTCGCGGGTTAACCCGGTGGGCGAGCGCGCGATGCAAAATGGCTCACATGCCGCATTCGAAATAGAGATCATAACGGCGCGGCCATATGTGACATGACCCGTTGGGCATCGCCAGCCTGGGCTCGCCGCCCCCGCACACGCTCTGGCATGGTTCGGTACCGCCACGCCCGCGCCGCGGCGTCCATCGCGCAAAGGCGCTCAACCGCCGCAAACAGGGGGCTTCCCGCCTTGCGCCGCCACATGCGCGGTCCGAACCGGCGTCACGCGTTGCCGCCATGAAGCCCCCGCGCGCGGCCCACGCGTGCCGACCCCACCCTTATGTCGCCTGGCTATCGCTCCGCGCGCATATCGTCGCCGGAAAGCACGGAATAGTCTCCAGCGGTCTTGTTGCAAATTTTCTTACCGCATACCTTGGAGGCCATATCCCCAAACAAAGAGACGGAGACAGACGACATGCAAGCCAAGGGCATTGAGGACCAGGCCGCCCAGCGGTCTGGTCAGAAACAGGTCCACCCCTGCGACGAGCGCCTGCCGTTCAGCCAGTTGCTGACTCTCGGCATCCAGCACGTGCTCGTGATGTACGCAGGCGCGGTCGCCGTGCCGCTCATCGTCGGCGGCGCGATCGGGCTGCCGAAGGAGCAAGTCGCCTTCCTCATCAGCGCCGACCTGTTCGCCTGCGGCATCGCCACGCTGATCCAGACGCTCGGCCTGTGGATCTTCGGCATCCGCCTGCCCGTGATCATGGGCTGCACGTTCGCCTCGGTGGGCCCGATGATCGCCATCGGCACCAATCCCTCGCTCGGCCTTCTCGATATCTTCGGCTCGACCATCGCGGCGGGCGCGATCGGCATCGTGATCGCGCCGATGATCGGCAAGCTGCTGCGCTTCTTCCCGCCTGTCGTGGTGGGCACCGTGATCGCGGTGATCGGCCTCTCGCTCATGGAAGTGGGCATCAACTGGGCCGCGGGCGGCGTGGGCAACCCCGACTACGGCAACCCCATCTACCTCGGCCTCTCGCTGCTCGTGCTGATGCTGATCCTGCTCATCAACAAGTTCGGGCGCGGCTTCATCGCCAATATCTCGGTGCTGCTCGGCATCGTCGCGGGCTTTGCCATCGCGCTTGCGCTCGGTCGCGTGAACCTCGAAGGCATGGCCAGCGCGCCGTGGGTCGGCATCGTCATGCCGTTCCACTTCGGCATGCCGAAGTTCCACATCCTGCCGATCGCGACGATGGTGATCGTGATGTTCGTGACCTTCATCGAATCGACGGGCATGTTCCTCGCCGTGGGCGACATGGTCGAGCGCCCCGTCGATCAGGCCACACTCGTGCGCGGCCTGCGCGTGGACGGCCTTGGCACGCTGATCGGCGGCATCTTCAACTCGTTCCCGCATACGTCGTTCTCGCAGAACGTGGGCCTCATCGGCGTGACGGGCGTGAAGAGCCGCTACGTGTGCGCGATGGGCGGCGTGATTCTCGTACTGCTCGGCCTGTTTCCGAAGATGGCGCAGATGGTCGCCTCCGTGCCCGCCTTCGTGCTGGGCGGCGCAGGCATCGTGATGTTCGGCATGGTGGCGGCGAACGGCATCAAGGTGCTATCGCGCGTGGACTTCGTGAAGAACCAGCACAACCTCTTCATCGTGGCCGTGAGCGTGGGTTTCGGCCTCGTGCCGGTGGTGTCGCCGCACTTCTTCGCCAAGCTGCCGCCCGCGCTTTCGCCTCTGCTCCATAGCGGCATCCTGCTCGCTTCGGTTTCGGCGGTGGTACTGAACCTGATCTTCAACGGTGCGAAGAGCGAGAAAGCCGCCGAGCGCGCGATCCGCCGCGCCGGGCACGATCTCGAAGGTCGTCCCGACGCGGAGCAGGCGCCGGATGCGGGCCACGAAATGCCGCGCTCGGCCGCGCACTGAGTTGATCGAACTGAGTTTGAACGTATTGAGTTGACGCGAGAGGTGCCCCGCTCGCAGGTGTCCATCTACACACACATGCAGGCGGGGTCTTTTGCTGGTTCGGCGCCATGGGAAACCATGGCGCTTTTTTTGTCCTCGCGTTGCGGACTCAGCGCTCGGCGTGAGGGCGTATCGTCGCAAGCCATTCACGGAACATCGCCGTGGCCGCCTGCTCGAGCCGGCTGCCATATCGCTGCGTATCCTCGCGCAACTGCTGCACGCTGACACCTGGCGTCGCCGCAATTTCGCCGGCGTGACCGATCAGCCAGCGCTCGAATTCACGCGCGCGCACTTCCGGATGGCACTGGAAACCCAGCACGTTGCGCCCATAGCAGAACACCTGATTGCGATACGACTCCGTCGACGCCAGGAGCGCAGCGCCTTCAGGAAGCGCGAAGGTATCGCCGTGCCAGTGCAACATCGAGGCCTGCTCCGCTGCAAGGCGCCGCAGTGGCGAGGCGTGGCCTTCGGCGGTTAGCGTGAGCGGCGACCAGCCGATTTCCTTGCGATCGCCCGCGTAGACGCGTGCGCCGAGTGCGCGCGCCAGCAATTGCGCGCCAAGGCAAATACCCAGGGTCGGCGCGTCGGCGCGCACGCGCGCTTCGAGGAGGCGCAGCGTATCGACCAGCCACGGATAGCTCGCCTCTTCGTAGGCTCCAATCGGACCGCCGAGAACAATCAGAAGATCGGGTGCGCTGACCGCTTCGTCGGGTAGCGAGTCGATTCCGGCCTCGAAATAGCGCACGGCGCAGCCCGATTCAGACAGCACGTCGGCAAAGCTGCCGAGGTCTTCGAAGTGAACATGTCTGACTACCCCGACGGTCCGGATGGCAGTGGCGGAAGAAAGTGTCGTCATGTGAGCAAGTGCCGAAGTGCGATTGGGCCTGCAGTGTAGAGTGGCGCCTGCGGCCTCGCTACGCGATTTTGGCCAACCGCTGCTCCAAACCGGACAAGCAGGACCGAACATGAAGAGCACCAATCGAGACGACTATCAAACGATCTCAAGGCCCGTCGGCGCCATGGCGAAGGAATTCGAGCGCGGAGCCGTGAGCGGCCTGCACCGCCATCCTCGCGCGCAACTGCTCTACGCGCCGGTCGGCGTCATGGAGATTCGCGTCGGCAACCGCTCATGGTTCGCATCGCCGCATCGCGCCATGTGGATCCCTGCCGAATGTGAGCACGAGGTCCACTTCAAGACCGCGACCTCGGTGCGGACCTTGTACGTCGATCCTGCGTCGCTGCCCGCTGGCGCCGGGGCTCTGCCCGGCACCATCGACGTGACTTCGCTCTTGCGGGAACTGATCCTGAGGGCGGTTGAGATGCCTGTCGAGTACGACGCCGCTGGACGGGACGGTCAGATCGCGTCGCTCGCCCTTGCGGAGATCGAATGGTCAACCGCGCGGCCGCTGGTCCTGCCGGTGTTGAGCGACACGCGGCTGCTTGCCATGCAGCGAGAGCTTGAACAAACGCCTTCCGATCCGCGCACGCTCGAACAGTGGGCGAGCGCGCTGAACAGTTCGGTGCGCACGCTGGCGCGCGCGTTCCGCGCGCAGGCGGGGATGACCTTCGGACAGTGGCGGCAGCACATGCGCGTGCACGCCGCGTTGCCCCGGCTTGCGAGCGGCGAGCCAGTCACGACGGTTGCGCTCGATCTCGGGTACGACTCCGCGAGTGCCTTCGCCGCCGTATTCCGGCGCATCATGGGCGTGGTGCCGAGTCGATATTTTCAGACAGAGCACGAACCTCGAACCGATCATCGGCGCGCTGGAACGCTGCGAATAATGTGACTGCGTAGTAAGCCGAAAAAAATGCCACGAAAAATCCCGCGGCGTTCTGCCAAAGCAATCCCAAGCCAAAGAAAACGCCCCAGTCAGTGACTGAGGCGTCCGTTTGCTACATCAAGCGCTTACGCGTTCGACACGCAGCGAAGGGCATCACCCCGCCGTCGCAGCCGAAGCCGCCACCGGCGCGCTGGCCGCGCCGTAATCGGCCGGCGCATCGGGCTCGCGCGGCGTCTCGCCCGAGTGCGCGATCCAGCCGCCGCCCAACGCGCGATACAGATCGACGAGGTTGGTCAGGCGCGCGAGACGCGCCGTGACGAGCGACTGCTGCGCCGTGTAGAGGCTGGTCTGCGCGGCCAGCACCGGCAGATAGCTGTCCACGCCGTTCTTGTAACGCAGTTCCGAAAGCGTGAGCGAGCGCTGGTTCGCAAAGGTGCTGCGCTCGAGCGCGGCGATCTGCTCGTCGTAGGTGCCGCGCGCAGCCAAACCGTCGGCCACTTCGCGGAACGCCGACTGGATCGACTTCTCGTAGTTGGCGATCTCGATGCGCTTCTCGACATTCGCGAGTTGCAGGTTCGCGATGTTCGACCCGCCTTCGAAGATCGGCAGCGTGATCTGCGGCGCGAAACTCCATGCCGCCGTGCCGGCCTTGAAGAGCCCGCCGAGCGACAGGCTTTCGGTGCCGAACGCCGCCGTGAGCGAGATCTTCGGGAAGAACGCCGCACGTGCCGCGCCGATGTTGGCGTTTGCCGCGAGCAGCGTCTCTTCAGCCTGCATGATGTCCGGACGACGCGTGAGCAGATCCGAAGGCAGGCCTGCCGGAATGTCGTTGAGCAGAGGCTGGCCGTCGAGCGGCAGGCCTTGCGGCAGATCCGCCGGCAGCGGCTCGCCGATCAGCAGCACGAGCGCGTTTTCGGCCTGGGCGCGCGCCCGGAGTTGCGCCTGCATGTTGGCCTGCGCGTTCTCGACCACCGTCTGCGCCTGACGCAAATCGAGCTCGGTGCCGGTGCCCGTATCGAACTGCGCCTTCGCGATGTTGTACGAGTCCTGCGCCGTCTTGAGCGTTTCCTGCGTGACCTTGAGCAGGTCGTCGTCGGAAAGCATGGTCAGGTACTGGTCAGCGACTTCCGAAACCAGCGTGATCTCCGCTGCCTTGCGCGCATACGCCGTCGAGAGGTACTGCGCCAACGCCTGGTCCTTCAGGCTGCGGATGCGCCCCCAGAAGTCCAGTTCCCACGAAGCCTGCACACCCACGTTGTAGACGCTGTACGGGTTGTTCACCGTGGTCTGAAAGTTCCTCGGCACGCGCGTACGCGTTTCCGTTCCCACACCGTTGATCGCGGGGAACAGATCGGCGCGTACGATCTGATACTGCGCGCGCGCCGCCTCGACGTTGAGCACCGAGACGCGCAGATCGCGGTTGTTCTTCAGCGCGATGTCCACGAGTTGCTGCAGGCGCGGATCGACGAAGAACTCGCGCCAGCCGATGTCGGTCGCCGCGGCGCCATTGGCGCTCGGGGCAGCCTGGCCGTTCTGGCCATTCGCGCCCGCAGCAACCGGCTGCGTGGCGTACACGCCGCCTTGCGGGAAACTCTGCGACACCGGCGCTTCGGGCCGGTGGTACCACGGCTCCATCGTGCAACCCGCGAGGAGCGCGGTAGCCAATGCAATTACGGATAGTTTATGCATCTCAATGTCCTTCCTTGCCCGGGCCGTCGCCGTTGCTGCCGTCGTTGCCACCCGTGCCGCCCTGACCGCGAGCGCCACCGCCATTCGCGCCGTTGTCCTGGTCATGGTCGTGTGCGTGGTGCTCTTCGTAGTGCTGGAGCGCGACGTCCGCGTCTTCCTTCTCGCCGGCGAACTTCGCGCGAATCACCACGAAGAACATCGGGATCATGAAGATCGCGAGGAACGTGGCCGTGATCATCCCGCCGATCACGCCCGTGCCGATGGCGTGCTGCGAAGCCGAACCCGCGCCGTTACTGATCGCGAGCGGCAGCACGCCGAGAATGAACGCCATCGACGTCATGAGAATCGGCCGCAGACGCAGTCGCGAAGCTTCGAGCGCCGCCTCGATCGGTCCCATCTTCCCTTCGGCCTGCAGGTCGCGCGCGAACTCCACGATCAGAATCGCGTTCTTCGCCGACAGACCCACGGTGGTCAACAGACCCACCTGGAAGAACACGTCGTTCTCGAGCCCACGCAAGGTAACCGCCAGCAGCGCGCCGAGCACGCCGAGCGGCACCACCATGATGACCGCGAACGGAATCGACCAGCTTTCATACAGCGCCGCGAGACACAGGAACACGACGAGGATCGAGATGCCGTACAGAATCGGCGCCTGCGAGCCCGACTGGCGCTCTTGATACGACAGGCCCGTCCATTCGTAGCCGATACCCGCGGGCAGCTTCGCCGCGATCTGCTCCATGGCCGTCATGGCCTGGCCGGTCGACTTGCCCTGCCCCGCCTGACCCTGGATTTCCACCGCCGAGATGCCGTTGTAGCGCTCGAGCTTCGGCGAACCGAAGGTCCAGCGGCCCTTCGCGACCGAGCTGAACGGCGCCATCCCGCCCGCGCTGTTGCGCACGTACCAGAGGCCCATGTCTTCCGGCGTCATGCGGAACGGGGCATCGGACATCACGTACACCTTCTTGATACGGCCATCCGTATCGAGGAAGTTGTTCACGTATGCCGACGCCCAGGCGATCGAGAAGGTCTGGTCGACCGCAGCCGCCGTCACACCGAGTGCCTCGGCCTTTTCACGGTCGATATCCACCGTGAACTGCGGCGTGTCGTTCAGGCCGTTCGGGCGCACGACGGCGAGCGTCGGATCCTTCGCCGCCATGCCGAGCAGCATGTTGCGCGCTTCCATCAGTTTCTCGTGGCCGAGACCGCCGCGGTCCTGCAGTTCGAAGTCGAAGCCCGACGCGGTGCCGAGTTCAGGAATCGAAGGCGGATTCACCGGGAACACCATCGCGTCCTTGTAGCCCGCGTAGTGCATGAACATGCGCCGCACCAGCGCCTGGACCTTCTGGTCCGCGTGCTGACGCTGCTTGTAGTCCTTCATCCGCACGAACACGAGACCCGAGTTCTGGCCACGGCCCGCGAAGCTGAAGCCGTTCACCGTGAACACCGACTCGACGATGCTGCCTTCGTCCTTGAGCAACCAGTTCTGGATGTTGGCGAGCGTGCGTGCCGTCGTTTCCTGGGTCGAGCCCACGGGCGTCTGCACGATCACGAACATCGTGCCCTGGTCTTCATCGGGCAGGAACGACTTCGGCAGGCGCACGAACAGCAGGCCGACCGCGACGATCACCGCGAGGTAGATGATGAGCCAGCGGCCCGAGCGCTTGATCACGTGGTACACGCCGCTGTGATACTTGTCGCGGCTCGTCTCGAACGTGCGGTTGAACCAGCCGAAAAAGCCCTTCTTCTCTTCGTGATGGCCCTTCGGAATCGGCTTGAGGATGGTCGCGCACAACGCCGGCGTGAGAATCAGCGCGACGAGCACGGACAGCACCATCGCCGCCACGATCGTGAGCGAGAACTGCCGGTAGATGGCGCCAACCGAGCCGCCCGAGAACGCCACCGGCACGAACACCGCGGAGAGCACGAGCGCCACGCCCACCAGTGCGCCGGTGATCTGGCCCATGGCCTTGCGCGTGGCTTCCTTCGGCCCCAAGCCCTCTTCCACCATCACCCGCTCGACGTTCTCCACGACCACGATCGCGTCGTCCACCAGCAGACCGATGGCGAGCACGAGGCCGAACATCGACAGCGTGTTGATGGAGAAGCCCACCATTGCCATGACCGCGAACGTACCCAGCAGCACCACCGGCACCGCGATCGTCGGAATCAATGTCGCGCGCAGGTTCTGCAGGAACAGGTACATCACGAGGAACACCAGCACGATGCCTTCCAGCAGCGTCTTGATCACTTCCTCGATCGACAGGCGCACGAACGGCGTCGTGTCGTACGGGTACTTCACGACGAGACCGTGCGGGAAGTACTTCGAGAGGTCGTCGATCTTCTGGCGCACGAGCTTCGCGGTCTGCAGCGCGTTGGCGCCCGTCGCGAGCTGAATGCCCAGACCGGCCGTCGGCGAACCGTTGTACTTCGTGTCGAAGTTGTAGTTTTCGCCGCCCAGACCAATACGCGCCACGTCCCTCAGGCGCACCTGCGAGCCGTCCTGGTTCACCTTCAGCAGGATGTTGCCGAACTGCTCAGGCGTCTGCAGCAGCGTCGATTCGGTGATGGTCGCCTGGAACGACTGCCCCGCCACCGCCGGCGTGCCGCCCAGCTGGCCGCCCGCGATCTGCACGTTCTGCGCGGTGATCGCCGCTGTGACGTCGGTTGGCGTTAGCTGGAAGTTCGTGAGCTTGTTTGGATCGAGCCACACGCGCATCGCGTACTGCGAGCCGAACAGCGTGACCGTACCCACGCCGTCGATACGGCTGACCGGGTCTTTGACGTTCGACGCCACGTAGTTCGCGAGGTCGTACTTGGTCATGCTGCCGTCTTCGGACACGAACGCGAGCACGAGCAGGAAGCTGCTGCTCGATTTCGTGACGCTGATACCGAGCTGCTGCACCACCTGCGGCAGAATCGGCGTGGCGAGCTGCAGCTTGTTCTGCACCTGCACCTGCGCGATGTCCGGGTTGGTGCCCGCGGCGAACGTCAGCGTAATCGTGGCCGTGCCCGAGTCATCGGAAGTCGACGAGATGTACAGCAGGTGGTCGAGACCGCTCATCTGCTGCTCGATCACCTGCGTGACCGTGTTTTCCACCGTCTTGGCCGACGCGCCCGGATAGTTCGCGCTGATCTGGATGGAAGGCGGTGCGATGGTCGGATACTGCGCGACCGGCAGCGTGAACACCGACGCCACACCTGCGAGCATCAGAATGATGGCGATCACCCATGCAAAGATTGGGCGATCAATAAAGAACTTTGCCATGAAGCGGGCTCCCCGTTATTGCGCTGCGGAGGCGGCAGGTGCAGCCGAGGCAGCCTTCGGCCCCGATGCGGCGCTGGCGGCGTTCGCATAGCCCGAAGCGGTTGCCATGTCAGCCGAAGGCGCGCCCGACGGCGGCGGCGGCGGCAGCTGCGCGGCAACCGGCTTGACCTGCGCACCCGGCTTGACCTTGTCCGTGCCCTGAACGATCACGCGGTCGCCGGCGTTCAGACCGCTCTGGACGACCCAGTCCTGGCCCTGCGTGCCCGCAGTGGTGATCGGCGTCGGCACGACCTTGTTGTCCTGGTTGACGACGTACACCGATGCCTGGCCCTTCTGGTCGTGCTGCACGCCGACCTGCGGCACGAGGAACGCGTTGTTGTTGATGCCTTCTTCGATGCGCGCGCGCACGAACATGCCCGGCAGCAGCACGCGGTCGGGGTTCGGGAAAATCGCGCGAACCGTGACCGAGCCCGTGGTCTGGTCGACGGTGACGTCGGAGAACTGGAGCTTGCCCTTTTCCGAATAGGTGCGGCCGTCTTCGAGCACGAGCGAAACCTTCGCGGCGTTCGGGCCGTTGGTCTTCAGGCGACCTTCCTGGATCTCGCGGCGCAGCTTCAGCCCCTCGAGGCTCGACTGCGTCACGTCCACGTACATCGGATCGAGCTGCTGCACCGTCGACATCAACGTGGCCGCGCTCGCCTGCACATAGGCGCCCGGCGTGACCTGCGAGATGCCGACCTGGCCCGAGACCGGCGAAACGACGTCGGTATAGCCGAGATTGATCTGCGCGGTGTCGACGGCGGCCTTGCCGGCGGCGACGTCGGCTGCGGCCTGGCCCTGGGCGGAAACGGCGTTGTCGTAGTCCTGCTTGCTCACCGCATTGGCCTGCACGAGGACCCTGTAGCGCGCAACCAGTGCGTTCTGCGTGACGAGGTTGGCCTGCGCCTTGGCGAGCGTGGCCTTGGCGTTGTTGAGCGCGGCGATATACGGCGCGGGGTCGATCTTGTAGAGCCGCTGACCGGCCTTCACGATCGCGCCTTCGGTGAATTCGCGGCGCAGCACGATGCCGTCCACCCGTGCGCGCACTTGCGCGACGAGGAAGGCACTGGTACGGCCGGGAAGCTCGGAGACGACCGGCACGGCGGACGGCTGGACGGTGACGATACCCACTTCGGGGGTTTGCGGCGGCGGCGCCGACTGCTTTTGCCCGCAGGCTGCGAGCACGATGGCAGCCGTCGCGACACTGATTAGGCGGAATGGAACCCGTTCGACGCGCATGGAGCGACCTCTGTCTATAACTGACAATAAAAGCGTGCGGCGTCCTGCAACGAGGAGGACGACCACGCACGCCAGCATCTGGCAAATACCTGACGGATAAACCCGGTACTTTCTTCTAGAAAGGCGCATTCCGGTCTACATATCCGTCCGGGCGATACTGCCGCGCGCCGCCGCGAGAGGCGTCGCGCATTGGGGTTTCTACGACCACTTGGCCAAGGACGGATATTAACCGGACATCACCACTTGAGGCACCTAGGTGGTGGGGTGCTATTATAGATACATTCGCGAACGAATGTAAAAGGACGTTACGTAACCGTTGAGTGGTACTTCAGGAGCGATCCGCGCATCACCTCCATATTACAAATCAATACATTACGGTTCGCACCCCAAATACATTCACTCCCCCTAACCCGCAGCAACGCACTCATCTTACAAAATGGTCCGCCGAACGAAAGAGGAAGCGCTGGAGACGCGCAACCGGATCCTCGACGCCGCCGAACACGTCTTTTACGAAAAGGGCGTGTCGCGCACTTCGCTGGCCGACATCGCCCAGACCGCGGGCGTGACGCGCGGCGCGATTTACTGGCATTTTGAAAACAAGGGCGACCTGTTCACGGCCATGTTCGACCGCGTGGTGCTGCCGCTCGACGAGCTGAAGGTGGCATCGACGGATCCCGGCGAGCCCGACCCGCTCGGGCGCATGCGCGATTTGTGCATTCTGTGTCTGCGCAATACGGCAACCGACGCGCGCCGCCGACGCGTGTTCGAGATCCTGTTCCTGAAGTGCGAGTTCGTCGAGGAGATGGGACCAGTGATGGCGCGCCATCAGACCGATATGCGCGAGGGCCTGGCGAGCATCGAGCAGGGTTTGCGCAATGCGATGTCGAAGGGCCAGTTGCCCGCCGACCTCGACCCCAAGCGCGCTTCGCGCGTGCTCCATTCGTTCATTGGCGGCGCCCTGCGCGATACGGCGATCCTGCCGGACGTGTTCGACGTGGCGAGCAACGCCGAGCTGCACGTCGACGCGATGCTCGACGCGCTGCGCTTCAGCCCGTCGCTGCGTATTGGCGCGAGCGAGCCGGACGCCTGAGCCCTGCGCGCGCATCCCGGATCGATCGAGGCGGCCCACGGACGAGGCCGCCTTTTTCTTGACCGCTCAGGCCGGCACGCGGTTCGCGCGGGCCCGTTGATTCGACGCGTAGATGTTGTCACGCGCGAGCGGCACGCTTTTTTCGACGGCGGCAAGCCAGGCATCCGTGCTCACGACCGCAGCGAAGCGCGTGTGCATCACTGCGCTGAACACGCGGTGGATCTGCTCGGCGCTAGCCGTTCCCGCCTCGTTTGCGTACGGCACCGAACCCGTCGCATCGGCCAGAAACTCGACGGCAAGACCCGCGTGGGTCGCCTCGAACACCGTCGAGGCGTCGCAGTTGTGCGTCATGTAGCCGGCCACCGTGAGCGTGTCGATGCCGCGCTCGGCCAGCCACGCTTTGAGATCAGTGCCCGCGAAGGCGCTCGGCAGCGCTTTTTCGACATAGTGATCGCGCTCGCGCGAGGCCACGACCGGATGCAGCTCGGCGCCCACGCTGCCGCGCGCGAAGAGCGGCGAGTCCGCAGGGGCGAAGTTCTGCACGACCACGACCGGCACGCCGGCCGCGCGCGCGGCGTCGATCGCGCGGCCGATATTGGCGAGCGACGTCTCGATGGGGGGATATTCGATCGGCAGATCGCCGCTGACATATTCGTTCTGCACGTCGATGACGACGAGCGCCCGGCGCGGATTCGCGGACATGGCCATGCCTCCAGGGGGTGAAAGGAACCGACCGGTCCGAAGACGCGAAGTCGATGGCGGGATTGTGGTGCCGCGCGCGCCGCCGCGACAGTGGCCCGGATGACAACTTTCGCTAAAATCGGGCCATTCCTCTTCGGGACTCGTCATGGCCACTGCTCCCCGTCAGGCCCCTTCAACGGCCCCGTTGCGCGTCGCCGTCATCGCCTTCGACCGCATCAGCCCGTTCCATCTCTCGGTGCCTTGCGTCGTGTTCGGCGAAGACCGCAGCGAAGGCGGCGTGCCGCCGTTCGAACTCGCCGTCTGCGCGGCGGAGCCCGGCACGCTCACGACCACGGCAGGCTTCACGATCGGCGCGCCGCAGGGCCTCGAGGGGCTGCGCGGCGCGGACGTGATCGTCGTGCCGAGCTGGCGCGACACCCACGAGGCGCCGCCCGCCGCGCTTTGCGACGCGCTGCGCGAAGCGCACGAGAGCGGCGCGATCCTCGTCGGGCTATGCCTCGGCGCCTATGTGCTCGCACATGCGGGCCTGCTCGATGGCCGCCCGGGCACCACGCACTGGGCCGCCGCCGACGATTTCGCGCTGCGCTTTCCGGCCGTGCGCTTCGATCCCGGCGTGCTCTACATCGACGACGGCGACCTGCTCACCTCGGCGGGCACGGCGGCGGGACTCGATTGCTGCCTGCATCTCATGCGGCGCCTGTGCGGCTCGAGCGCCGCGAACTACGTGGCGCGGCGGCTCGTCGTGCCGCCGCATCGCCAGGGCAACCAGGCCCAGTACGTGCGGCAGCCGCTCGCGGCGGCTGACCGCGGCGACCGTCTGCCGGGTCTGCTCGACTGGATTCGCGCCCACCTCGACGCGCCCCACACGCTCGACTCGCTCGCGCAGCGTGCGCTGATGAGCCGGCGCACCTTCACGCGCCAGTTCCGTTTGACGACGGGCTCGACGGTGAGCGCGTGGCTGCTCGGCGAGCGCCTCGCCCGCGCGCAGCAGTTGCTCGAAAGCACCGATCAGCCGATCGACGCAATCGCCCAGCGCGCGGGTTTCGGCTCGGCCGCGTCGTTGCGTCAGCATTTCGTGGAGGCGTTCAGGATCTCGCCGTCGGCGTGGCGGCGGGAGTTCCGGGGGGCGTGAGGGGTTCGACGGGCGGCGCACCTTGCGCGCGCCGCCCGCCGCCGCATTCAGGTCGCGGTAAACCAGCGCGCCGCATACAGCAGCAGCGCGACGAAAAAGATCATCGCGGCCCACGCCCAATACGGCATGGCGTGCGGCGGCGGCTCGTGATTCAGCGTGCTTGCCGCGCGGCCCGAGAGCGTGCCGCCCGCATGGTGCTGCGGCAGGATATGCGCGCGCCGGGCGAGACCGGCGAGGTTGATCGGCCGCAGGAACACGTGCTGCCGGCGCGGCTGCTCGCCCGCCACGCGGTTCGGCGCCTGGCCGTGCTTGACCGCAACCACGGCGCAGAACTCCGTGAAGAAGTCGTCGGCGAGTTCGTGCAGCGCGTTCTCGATCTGGCGCGGCGGCAGCTCGGAAAGCGGTCCCGTGAGCGTGGCCCACACCGAGTAGTCGATCCGCGTGCTCACATCCTTGCCCGTACCCGGCTCCCGCGTCATAGCGCGCTCTTCGGGGCGCAGCGCGACGTCGATCTGGCCGCGCAGCGAGCCGATGCCGTCCGCGCGGGCGCGAAAGCTCAGCACGCGCCGGGGCGTGAGCGGCACCTGCGCCGTGTCATTGGCAATGTGGGCACGCACTTCATAGCGTGCGCGCAGCGGCCCGAGCGGCACCGTGAGCGTGATCGCGTATTCGCCGGGGCCGAGCCGCCTGAACGACTCGCAATGCTCCATGCTCGCGCGTACGAGCGCCACGTCCTGCAACGCCGCCCAGACGGCGGCCGGTTCGAGCGGAATTCTCAACGCATCGTTCAGTTCCATGGCGGCTCCCCTATGCAAGCTACCGGGCCATATCAGGAGGTCTGGTCGATCCGGTCTACGCGAGTCGCGTAGAAAGCCAGATACCCCTTGATGCCGCGTGCGTCATCGAGCGGCGCTTCGTAGCTCCAGGCCGCGTCGTCGACGCGCCCGTCTTCGGTACGCAAATGGAAATACGTCGCCTCGCCCTTGAACGGGCAATGCGAGGTCTGGCCGGAGCGTTCGAGTCGCGCCATGTTCACGTCGGCGCGCGGAAAGTAGAAGACGTCGGGGTAGCCGGTTTCGCAAAGGGTGACGGCGTGCAGCGTATCGGCAATGGTGATGCCGCCGTGAATCACGCGCACGCGGTGACGGTTCGCGACGAGTTCGATGCGATGGTCCGCAGCCGGTTCGACCGCCATGTTCGGCTCCCCTGTTGGTAGGCGGCGCCTGCGGCGCCCTGCCCTCGCCGGCCGGCAGCCCGCACCGGTTCGCGTGGCACGCCGCCATGAAGGCGCGTGCCGTGCAATGCCACGGGATGGCCGCTCGCCAGTCGCCTGTCGCCGTGCCGATCACGCAATCGACGGCGACCGACGGCAACACGCGAACCCGCTCGCGACACGCCTGAGCGATCGCGGCCTCCCTTCGGCTTCATTATCGGCCAAACTCGTCCTGGCTGCGTGAATCTTATGCGCGGCGCGCGTGCGGGAGCGCCCAAACCCGGCCTGGCCCGGCTGGGCGCCTTACCAGATGAACGCCGCCCGCGCGCTGCCGTTCGAGCCCACCGTCACGGCGCTGGTCTTGTCGACGCCCGCATGGCTCACGTGCACGCTGTAGCGGCCCGGACGGACCTTCACGAGCATATACGGCCCGCGCGAAGTCGTATCGAGCACGCTTGCGCCGTGCGAGTCGGTGATCTGCACGCGCACGTCCGCGACGTACTCACCGCTGCGCTGGGTAAAGCGCAACGCCAGTGGCCACTGGCGCTCCGCACTGAGCAGCGCCCTGGATTCGTCGAGGCCCACCCCGCCGGAGACGTACGACACGTCGCCCTGCTGCTGGACTTGCGGCATGCCGCCGCCATTGGTGTTGCCGGCGCTCGTGTTGTCGGTGGTCGAGCCGCCGACCGTGCCTGAGGCATCGGCCTGCTGCGCCGCCGCGCCGCCCGCGTAGCCGAGAGCAAGTGTGGCCGCGAGGATCGCCGCGTAAGCGGTCGTATGGACGGGGCGCGAGTTGTGGAAACGCTTCATCGATCGCTCCTTTCAGGTGGTCCGATGTAATGCTTCCGCAAGGGGCATGCCCGATCGGCGCGCAGAAGGTTTTGTGCGCCCCAAAAAAACCGCTGCCGCCGAGGCCAGGGGCCAACGGCGGCAGCGCAGGTACAACGTAATGAAACCTGCTCTCGCCGCGAATCCGGCGCACGGAGCCGGATTCGCGACAGCAGGGATCAGCCGAGATCGACGGGCACGAAAATCTGTGCGTCGTCTCGCTGGATCAGGAGTGCAATGCTGTTGCCAGCCTTCGAAACCATTTGCTTGAGCTGATCGGCGCTCGTCACCGGGCGGCCGTTCACGGCGAGAATCACGTCGCCGGGCTGGACACCCGCATTCTCGGCCGCGCCACCCGACTGCTCGACGAGCAGACCGTGGTCGAGCGAGCCGTTGCTCTTCTCTTCCGGCGTGAGCTGGCGCACCGCGACGCCTAGACGCCCCTGCATCTGCGCTTGCGGTGCGTCGTTCGAAGCCACCTTCGCGTCGCCCAGCGCGCCGATGGTTGCGGTGAGGTTCTTCGTGCTCTTGTCACGCCACACCTGAACATCGGCCTTCGTGCCCGGCTTCATGCCCGCGATGAGCGATGGCAGATCGGACGAATCGTCCACGGCCTGGCCGTTCACGGACAGGATCACGTCGCCGGGCTTCAGGCCCGCCTTCGCGGCCGGACCGCTCGCGTCCACCGAACTCACCAGCGCGCCGCGCGGCTTCTCCATGCCGAACGAGTTGGCGAGCGTCTGGTTCATCGACTGCACCGCGACGCCGAGACGCCCGCGGCTCACATGACCGGTCTTGACGAGTTCGTCCTTGACCTTGATCGCCTCATTGATCGGGATTGCGAACGAAAGGCCCTGGAAGCCGCCCGTCTGCGAATAGATCATCGAGTTGATGCCGATGACTTCGCCCTGCAGATTAAACAGCGGGCCGCCCGAATTGCCGGGGTTGACCGGCACGTCGGTCTGGATGAACGGCGTGTAGTTCTCGTCCGGCAGCGAGCGCGACTTCGCGCTGATGATGCCCGAGGTCACCGTGTTGTCGAAGCCGTACGGCGAGCCGATCGCCACCACCCACTGGCCGACCTTGCTCTGGCGCGGGTCGCCGATCTTCACGGTCGGCAGATCCTTCGCGTCGATCTTGAGCACGGCGACGTCCGACTGCTTGTCCGCGCCCACGACCTTCGCCTTGTATTCGCGCTTGTCGGTGAGTTTCACCGTCACGACGTTGGCGCCGTCCACGACGTGCGCGTTCGTGAGAATGTAGCCGTCCGGACTGACGATGAAGCCCGAACCGAGGCTCGCGCTCGGCTGGTCCGCCTGCGGACCATTGTCGCCGCCGCCCATGCCGGGCGCGCCGCCGTAGAAGTGCTTGAAGAACTGGTAGAACGGATCGCTCGGATCGATCGGCAGTTGCTGCGAACCGCTGCCGCCGCTGCGCATCGCCGTCTGCTTCACGACGTGCTTGGCGCTGATGTTGACCACCGCGGGCCCGTAGGTTTCCACGAGACCCGAGAAGTCGGGAATGCCAGTCTTGGCTGCGGCTTCGGCCGGCATCAACGCCGCGGCCTGGGCCTGCGAGATAACCTGCGGAGCAGGCAGATCACGGTGCCCTGCTACGTAGCCCGCCGACAATGCGACGACCACGGCGGCTGCCACGGCACTGCGGGAAAGAACTTTTGTATTCATTGCGGACTCCTTGCGCGGGGTACTCATCACGACGTACCGAAGAGTAAGCCGTGTCGCTTAAAGGAGTCTTAAGTACGCGGAAATCGCAATAATCGCGCAAACGCCCGCGCAGCGGGCATTTGCGGGCGATTCGGACTCAGAACCGCACGTCCACGAGCAGGCCGCCGGCGGGCGAATCGCCGAGTGTGATGGTCGCGCCGTGCTGATCCGCGATTCGTCGCACGATAGCAAGCCCGAGGCCCGTGCCGGCGATATCGGTGCGCGCGCGATTCACGCCCGCGCCCACGCGATAAAAGCGATCGAACACGCGTGCGCGCTCGCCTTGCGGGATGCCAGGCCCGCTGTCCGCAATGCGCACGCGCGGATGCCCATCGACGACGGCGAGGCTCACGTCCACGCGGCCGCCCGCGGGCGTGTATTTGGTCGCGTTGTCGAGCAGGTTGTTGAGCATCACGCGCAACGCGTCGGCGTCGCCATGCACGCTCGCGACCGCGCTTTCCTCGATGCCGAGATCGACGCCGCGCTGCTGCGCGAGTGGCGCATAGTTGAGCACGCAATCATCGAGCAGCGCATGCAGATCGACGTTCTGCGCGCGCGCATGACCGTCAGGCTCGGAACGCGCGAGGGCGAGCAGTTGCTCGGCAAGACGCGTGGCGCGCGTCACGCCCGCCTGCAGATCGACGAGCGCTTCGCGGCGTGTTTCGTCATCCTTTGCGCGCGCAACGAGTTGCGCCTGGATCTGCACGGCCGCCAGCGGCGTGCGCAACTCATGCGCGGCATCGGCGACGAAGGCCTTCTGCGTGTCGATGGCCTGCGCGAGGCGTTCGAGCAGCGCGTTCAACGCATGCACGAGCGGCGTGACTTCGCGCGGCAGACGCTCTTCGGGCAGCGGGTCGAGCGCTTCGGGATGACGCGTATCGAGTGCGCGCGCGACGCGCGAGAGCGGCCTGAGCCCGCGCCCCACCATGATCCAGACCGCGATGCCGAGAAACGGCAGCACCACGATGAGCGGCCAGAGCGTGCGCAACGCCACGTTCGCGGCGAGCCGGTTGCGCACGGAAACGGGCTGCGCGAGTTGCACGACATTGTCGCCGACGATTGCGCCATACACGCGCCAGTCGCCGCGATCGGTGCGCTCCGTCGAAAAGCCGAGTTCCGCGCGCGGCGCGAGCGGCGCACGCGGATGCGAGTAGTACATGAGCACGCCGTTGCGATTCCAGATCTGCAGCACGATGCCTTCGTCGCCCGTATCGCGCGAACTGAGGATCTCGTTGAATGGCTCGGAGGGCAACGCCTCGGCGATTTCCTGCAGCTGGTAGTCGAACAGCTCGTTGGCTTCGGCGAGCGCCTGACGATAGATCAGCCAGCCCGCGAGCCCGACGCCCGCGACGACGATCGCGAGCAGCCAGAACAGCAGTTGTCGTCGGATGGAACTCATCGGCTAAAGGGGTCTCCCTGTCGATCCGCAGTTAGCGCTTTAGCGCTGACTGCGGTCCCATGCAAGGCCGCGCTTGATTACCCGCCTCATGCGTCTTTGGCGATCATGTAGCCGAGGCCGCGCACGTTGCGGATCAGGTCGGCCCCGAGCTTCTTGCGCAGCGCGTGAATATAGACCTCGACGGTATTGCTGCCGATCTCCTCACCCCAGCCGTACATCTTCTCTTCGAGCTGGGTTTTCGAGAGCACGGCGCCCGGCCGCGCGAGCAGCGCTTCGAGCAGCGCGAATTCGCGCGCCGAGAGCGCGACAGGCGAACCGTCCTGGGTGACCTGGTGCGAAGCCGGATCGAGCGTGATCGAGCCGTGACGGATGGTCGAATCGCTGCGGCCCGCCTGGCGGCGGATCAGCGCGCGCATGCGTGCGCCGAGTTCGTCGAGATCGAAGGGCTTGATGAGGTAGTCGTCCGCGCCGGCGTCGAGACCCTTCACGCGGTCGGCCACGGCGTCGCGCGCGGTGAGGATCAGCACAGGCAGCGCCGCGCCGCGCGCGCGCAGGGTGCGCAGCACGTCGAGACCGTCGCGCCGCGGCAATCCGAGATCGAGCAGCATGAGATCGTAAGAATCCGCGCTCGCGGCCGAGAGGGCGGCGTCGCCGTCTTCGACCCAGTCGACCGCGAAGCCTTCGCCGCGAAGCGCCTTGCGCACGCCTTCGGCGATCATGCGGTCATCTTCGACTAGCAGTATGCGCATCGTAATGTTGGCCAGGCGGCGACGCTGCGCCGCGCTGCGTGAGTGGAGGACGATGCGAGCATTCTAGCGCCTGAACAGGGGCGCCGCGCCGCTGCGGCGCGCAGCCGGTCGCGCTGCAACAGTACGCATTGCGGGCGGTGTTTGAATCACGCCACGCAATGTGCAACGTTTTCTCGCCGGCAATGCGCGCACGCGGCGCGAGGTCTTTACAATGTGCGCTTTTGCGGCGCTCCACTCGTGTTTCGGCCGCGATGCGCGCGTGCAGGCTTGTACAGTACGTTCAAGCGAGCGCATCGCGCGCGCACCACGAATCACACGCCGCCCCAATTTTCGCGTCCGCGCGCAGCACCGGCGAGCCCTGGCTTGCCGTGCGCCGCGCCCGGCCCAAGCACCGCCCCTGCACTCGCCCGAACGCTTTTCATGCTGCCCGCTTCGCTGTCCCGCCTACGCTCCTTGTTCAGACCGCCTGCCTCGCGCACCGACCGCACGCATCGCGCCGCCGCCACCCCGCGCCTGCCTCGACCGCTCGCCCTCGCCCTGGCCTGCGCCACGCTCGCCGCGGGCTTCGCCGCCGCGCCGGCCGCCTACGCGCAGCCCGAAGGCGCACGCCTGCCCACGGTCAACGTGACCACCGTGCTGCCGCCCACCGTGATGGCGGGCCTCGAGCGCGCACACGTGCCGCTCTCGTCGGTCAGCGTGGTGATCGAAAAGGTCGGCGACCGCCAGCCCAGCGTCGCCGTGAATGCCGGCCAGCCGATGATGCCCGCCTCGACGATGAAACTCGTCACGACGTGGAGCGGCCTCGCGATGCTCGGTCCCGACTATCGCTGGAAAACGAGCGCCTATACCGACGGCGAAGTCGATGCGAGCGGCACGCTGCACGGCAACCTCTATATCAAGGGCACGGGCGACCCGAAGCTCGTACCCGAAGAGCTGATCGACCTCGTGCAAAAGATTCGCGCGGCGGGCGTCGCGCGCATCGACGGCGCACTCGTGCTCGACAAGAGCGAGTTCGATCCGTCCACGCGCGACCTGCCCTCGTTTGACGGCGACGACAGCGCGCCCTACAACGTTGGCCCCGATCCGCTGATGTACGCGTTCAAGGCGGTCTCGTTCACGTTCTCGCCCTCCCGCGAGGGGGTGTCGATCGACGTGGTGCCGCCCGTTGCGCAGTGGCAGATCGACAACCAGATCCGCGAGCGCGCCGGCGCGTGCGGCGGCATGCTGCCGAGCCCGCAGGTTTCGCCCGGCGGCAACGGCGTCGTCACCGCGAGCTTCGCGGGCAGCTACGCCATGCGCTGTGGCGAGCGCACGCTCAACATGGCCGCTCCCGTGGACCACAGCACGTTCTTCGCGGACGGCTTCCTCGCCCTCTGGCAGCAATCGGGCGGCAGCCTCTTCGCCACGCCGGGCGGTGCGGTGCGCGAAGGCGTCGTGCCGCCGCGCGCGCGCCTTCTCGCCGTGCACCAGAGCCCGCCGCTCGCGGACGTCGTGCACGACATCAACAAGTTCAGCAACAACGTGATGGCGCGCAATCTGTTCCTCACGCTCGGCGCCGTCGAGGCCAAACCGCCTGCGACTACGGCCAAGGCCGCCACGGCCGTCAATACGTTCTTGCGGCGCAGCGGCCTGAACATGCCCGAACTCGTGCTCGACAACGGCTGCGGCCTCTCGCGTGAAGAGCACATCAGCGCGCTCTCGCTCGCGAACCTGCTGCAGAACGCGAACGCGAGCCCGGTCGCGCAGGTGTTCATCGACTCGCTGCCGATCGTCGGCGTGGACGGCACGATGCGCAACCGCCTCACCAACGCGGGCGTGGAAGGCAACGCGCATATCAAGACGGGCACGCTGCGCGACGTGCGCGCCATCGCCGGTTACGTGGCGGCCGAGAACGGCGAGAGCTGGATCGTGGTGAGCCTCATCAACGATCCGCGCGCCGAGTCCGCACGCGCCGCGCACGACGCGTTGCTCGAGTGGGTCTACAAGGGCATGCCTGAAGAAAAGCCCGTGTATGTCGAGCCGCATCCGAGGCGCGCGGCAAAAGAGTCGAGGGTCGCGAAGACCACGCACAAGGCACCTGCCCGGCGACGCGGCGCGCATTAACCACGCATTGACCACGCGCCAGGCGCACGCTGACTACACACGGCGTACACGCTGTGTGCACGCCGGGCGGGCGCCGCGGACCTGTCCCCGTGCGCCTCGCCCGAGGCCGCCACCGTGCGCCGGGCTCGAAGTTTTCCTCTAGCAAAGCGCCGCCCGTCCTGGGCGCGAGGCGTGTACCCTGACGGGCAAAGGCCGAAGGCGCGTAATAAAAATCTGTCATACGCGCCCGCCAATCGAGCCGCGCGCCCGTGAGAACGCGCACCAACGCGGCCGACAAGACATGAGACTACAACCGCCGCGCTGCCCACCAGCGCCGCCCACGGGACAAGGAGGACGACGTTCGTGCAGTTCGACGCGCAATGGCTGCTGCTCGCCCTCGCTCCCGTGTTTCTCGCCTGCATCGGCTGGGAAGCGTGGCAACTCTCCCGCACGCGGGCGCGCGCTGCATCGAACGACACCCCCGACAGCGCCCGCTACGCCTGGCCCGATACGCTATGCAACGCCGCGCTCGCGCTCATGCACCAGGGCGCGGACAAGCTCGCATGGCTCGTCGCCGTGCCCGTCTATGCCCACGTTTACCGGCACTTCCGGCTCGTTTCGTGGCAGCCTGGGCTCGTCGCGTGGATCGCACTCTTCATTGCGCAGGACCTGCTCTACTACGTGTTTCATCGCGCGAGCCATCGCGTACGCTGGCTCTGGGCCGCGCACGTCGTGCACCATTCGTCGGAGCGCCTGAACCTTTCCACGGCGTTTCGCCAGAGCCTCATGTATCCCGTGGCGGGCATGTGGCTGTTCTGGATTCCGCTCGCCCTGCTCGGCTTCACGCCGGAGCAGATCGTCGCGATCGTGCTCGTCAATCTCGCGTTCCAGTTCTTCGTGCACACCCAGGCCGTGGGCAAGCTCGGCTGGCTCGAATACGTGTTCAACACGCCTTCGATGCATCGCGTCCATCACGCGCGCAACGCGCGCTATATCGATCGCAATTACGCCGGCGTGCTCGCGATCTGGGACCGCCTGTTCGGCAGCTATGTCGAGGAAGACGCGCACGACGCGCCCGATTACGGCATCGTCAAGCCACTCGCGTCATGCAATCCGCTTAAGGCGACGTTTCACGAATGGCTCGCAATGGTGCGGGACTTCGCGCGCATGCCCGACTGGCGCTCGCGTCTCGCCGCGCTGTTCGCGCCGCCCGATTGGTGCGAGCGCCACGACGCACTGGGCTTCGCATCCGTGACGGCGCCGGCGACGCCCGCGGGAACGCGCTTCGGCGTGCCGGAAAACAACACCGAGGGTGAGTTCGGGTCGCGCAACAGTTGAGAGATTGCGTAGTCTGTCGGCCTTGGCCCTGACCCTGGGGCAGCAGCACGCAGGGGGTTGCATGCAAGGCCGGCGGTCGGGAAAAACATCGACAACGGGGCAGCCGCTCGTGCCACGAGCACCCGTTGCATGAGTAGGCAAGCATGGCATCAAAGGCCACACACAGAGGAGATGAAGTGAATATGAAGCATCAAGGACCGAGACACCGTACGCTGTTGCGCGCCACCCAGATCGCTGCCGCGAGCGCCGCTTTTGCGCTGCTCGCCGCCTGCGGTGGCAGCAGCGGGGGGAACAACAACGCGAGCACGCCGCCGCCGTCGGGCGTCAACATGCAGGTGGTGGCGTTCGGCACGAGCCTGAGCGACGCTGGCACGTATTCGGAGCAGATTCTGCCGGGCTTCGGCGGCGGCCGCTTCACGACCAACCCCGGCGAAGTCTGGGCGCAGCACGTGTCCGAGTACTTCGGCAACCCGCTTTCGCCGGCCTTCGAAGGCGGCTTCGGTCTGCCGCTCACGGCAACGGGCGGGCTCGACTACGCGCAAGGCGGCGCGCTGGTGACGGGCGGCGGCGTTGCGAATACCAGCGCCGTCATCGCCGCCGCGAGCGAGCAGCCGGTCACGTGGCAGCTCCAGCAGTATCTGGCGCAGCACGGCAGCTTTAGCGCGAATCAGCTCGTGCTCGTGGAAGGCGGCGCGAATGAAATCCTGAACCTGCTGGACGTGCCCACTAACGGCAGCCCCACGGGGCTGGCGTTGTTCGGCGCGGCGCTCGCGGCCACTCCGTTTTCGACGCTCGTCAACGATCCCGCGACGCAGCAGAGCACGGTTGTGAGCCTGATGCAGTCAGGCTTCACCCAAGCGCAGGCAACAGCCTTGGTGCCGGCCGCCATCGCGCTCGGTATCGTCACGAACCCGAACTACGCCTCCAGCTTCGCCTCGATCGCCCCGGTCCTCACAGCAGCGGGCACGCTGGGCGCGCTCGTCCATGCGGATATCGTCCCCGGCAATCCGAAGATCGCGGTCGTCACGGTGCCCGACATTGGCAAGACGCCGGCAGCGCTGAAGGCTGATGCCGCCATCGGCGCAACGCCCGGCTCCGCGAGCTCGGCTGACCAGGCGCTCTCGCTCATTTCGGCGATGTACAACCTGACGCTGATCAAGGCCACCGCGGCCGACGTGCAGGCGAAGAAGGTCGTGCTGGTCGATACGTTCTCGTGGCTCGACCAGTCGATCGCGAACGCGGCAAGCCTCGGCTTCACCGTGACGAACACGGATACCGCCTGTAACCTCACGGCCATGACGAACAGCGCGACCAACTACGCGCTCGCCAATCCGCAAGCAACGCTCGGGTTGAACCCGGCCACGACGCCGCAAGCCACCATCAACGCGTACGCCGCGGCCTACGGCCAGAGCTTCGGCAGCTCGCTGTTCTGCTCGCCGCAAACGCTGACGACGGCCAACGCGCCCACGACCTACATGTTCGCGGATCTCGTGCACCCGACCACGGCGCTGCACTCGCAATTCGCGACGTACGTCGAGACGCAACTGGCTGCTGCGGGCATCGGCAAGGCGCCTTAATCAGCGTCGCTTGCACCGGATCTTCCGGTGCAAGAAAAACACCCCACGGACCGTCAGGTTCGTGGGGTGTTTTTCATTGAACGCGAGAAACCGTCCTCGGCCCTACTGCTGCGCCTCGAACGCCGCCGCCGCCCGACCCAACCGGTCATTGACCGCGATCCACTCGATCGTCTCCGGCAGCTTCTCGATGAGAATGCGCGAGACATTCGCGCGATCGAGCGCGCGCAGCAAGCCATACAGCTCACGCGCATATTCCTGTGGTTCTTCCGGCGCGGCGACGAAGTGCACGCCCTGAGCCTGCGCCCAGACGCCCGCGCGTGAAGCGCGCGCCACCAGCGCCACCGTTTCGCCCGCATCGCGCGCCGCCGCAAGCAGCGGCGCCAGCGCCTCGAACGGCAGCAGTGCGAGCGGCGTGCGCGGCGCGTAATGCGCCTTGAGCGTGCCCGAGGCGCGCGGCGCCGTGGCGTCCGAGCCGTCGGGCAAGCGCGGCGCCTCGCCCAGCACGCGTGCGATGTCGTGCGGCGTCACGTGACCTGGACGAAGCAACGCGGGAAACCCGCGCGAGAGATCGAGAATCGTCGATTCGATGCCCACGTCGCATGCGCCGCCGTCGAGCACGTGCACCGCCGCGCCGAATTCGTCGCGCACGTGCTGCGCCGTGGTCGGGCTCACATGGCCGAAGCGGTTCGCCGACGGCGCCGCCACGCCGCCATGGCCGCCGCGACGCGCCGAAAACGCTGCCAGCAACTGCTGCGCGACCGGATGCGACGGGCAGCGCAGCCCCACCGAATCCTGGCCGCCGCTGACGGCGTCGGGAATGCGTTCGTGGCGTTTGACGATCAGCGTGAGCGGGCCGGGCCAAAACGCGGCGACGAGCTTTTGCGCCGCCTCGGGCCACTCCGCGGCCCAGTACTGCGGGTCGCCGCCGGGCGGCAAGTGCACGATCACCGGATGGTTCGCCGGCCGCCCTTTGGCCGCGTAAATGCGCGCGACCGCCTCGGGGCTCGCCGCATCGCCGCCCAGACCGTAGACGGTCTCGGTCGGGAACGCGACCAGCTCGCCCGCATCGAGCAGCGCGGCGGCGCGCTCGATGTCGGCATTGGTCAGAGGCGGCGCGCCAGCGGCCGGCGCATTCTGCTGATCGGACATGATGCGGCCCAACCTCAGCTCGTGGCGATGTGCAGCAGGCGCGCGCAATCGCGCGCGGCCGTGCGCGCTTCGTCGAGCGTCGGCGCGGTGAAGTTCACATGGCCCATCTTGCGGCCCGGACGCGCTTCTTCCTTGCCGTACAGATGCAGGCGCGCGGCCGGCATCGCGGCCACCTGGTCCCACGGCGGCGTGACGGGCGCGGCGCCCTTCTGGGGCTTCGTCTCACCCACGGCGCAGGGGAACCACACGTCGCCGAGAATGTTCAGCATCACGGCCGGCGAGTGCTGGCGCGTGTCGCCGAGCGGCATGGCCGTCATCGCGCGCACCTGCTGCTCGAACTGGCTCGTGGCACACGCATCGGTCGTGTAGTGGCCCGAGTTGTGCGGACGCGGTGCCATTTCATTGGCGACGAGCGAGCCGTCTTCGAGGATGAAGAATTCCACGCACAGCACGCCCACATAGCCGAGCTTCGCCGCGATCTGGATCGCAGCCTGCTGGGCCTGCTGCACGAGCACCGGGCTTGCGTCCGGCGCGGGCACGATGGTGTGCGAGAGCACGCCATTGCGGTGGGTGTTCTGCGCGAGCGGATAGACCGCGGCCTGGCCGTTCGTGCCGCGCGCGATCAGCGCGCTCACCTCGAACTTCAGCGGCAGGCGCTTTTCCAGCACACACGGCACGCCGCCGAGCGACGCATGGGCCTCGCGCACTTCTTCAGCGTTGGAGACACGAATCTGGCCTTTGCCGTCGTAGCCCAGGCGCGCGGTCTTGAGAATGCCCGGCAGCACGGCGGCGAGCGCCTTGTCGTCGATGCCGGCGAGCGCCTGCGACGACTCGATCACCACGTGCGGCGCGACCGGCACGCCGGCCGCCGCGATAAAGCGCTTCTCGGCGATGCGGTCCTGCGCCACCGCCACGCAGCGCCCGGCCGGGCTCACGAAGGTCGACTTCGCGAGCGTGTCGAGGCTCGCCGCGGGCACGTTCTCGAACTCGGTCGAGATGGCCGCGCACAGGCGCGCGAGTTCGGTAAGCGCGGCTTCGTCGTCGTACGCGGCGCAGATGTGGCGGTCGGCAACGGTGCCCGCGGGGCTCGTCGCGTCGGGATCGAGCACGGCGACGCGGTAGCCCATCGCCTGCGCGGCAAAGCAGAACATGCGGCCGAGCTGGCCGCCACCCACCATGCCCAGCCAGGCGCCGGGCAGGATCGGTGAAACCGGTGAATTGTCAGGAGTCATCTTGGTGGTCGGCCGCGGGATGGCCGCGGCGCGTGGGGACGATCAAAGCGGGGCAATCAAAGCGGGGGCAGCACCATGGCGTGCGCTGCTTCGTTCTGGCGCACGCGGAAAGCCGCGAGCTTGTTCGCGTATTCGGTGTTGGTCACGCTCAGGATCGAGACGGCGAAGAGCGCCGCATTGGCCGCGCCCGCCTCGCCGATGGCGAAGGTCGCGACCGGCACGCCCTTGGGCATCTGCACGATCGAGTGGAGCGAATCCACGCCTTTCAGATACTTGCTGACCGCCGGCACGCCCAGCACGGGCACCGTGGTCTTGGCCGCCAGCATGCCCGGTAGGTGCGCCGCGCCGCCCGCGCCGGCGATGATCGCGCGCAGGCCGCGCTCGCGTGCTTTTTCCGCGTACTCGAACATCTCGTCGGGCATGCGGTGCGCCGAGACCACCTTGGCCTCGTACGCGACGCCGAACTCCTGCAGGATCGCGACCGCGTGCTTCATCGTGTCCCAGTCGGAGCTGGAGCCCATCAACACGCCGACGAGCGGCGCCGCATGCTGGTGAGCCGTCTGAACTTCGCTCATTGTGCTTCCTTCTTGCCTCTTCTCGCTCACGCGAGCTTTTGACCCGTGAGACGCTCGAGCGCCTCCTGATACTTCGCCGACGTTTTGGCGACCACCTCGTCGGGCAGCTTCGGCGCCGGCGGCTCCTTCTTCCAGTCCTGGGTTTCGAGCCAGTCGCGCACGAACTGTTTGTCGAACGACGGCGGGTTCGAGCCCACCTGATACTGGTCGGCCGGCCAGAAGCGCGACGAGTCGGCGGTGAGCGCCTCGTCCATCAGATACAGCTGGCCGTGGTTGTCGAGACCGAATTCGAACTTCGTGTCGGCGATGATGATGCCGCGCGTAGCCGCGTAGTCGGCAGCTTCCTTGTACAGCTTGATCGAAATGTCCTTGATGGTGCGCGACAGCTCGGTGCCGATGCGGCGCTCCATCTCTTCGTACGTGATGTTTTCGTCGTGGTGGCCCATTTCGGCCTTCGCTGCCGGCGTGAAGATCGGCTCGGGCAGCTTTTGGGCGTTTTCCAGGCCCGGCGGCAGTTCGACGCCGCACACAGCGCCCGTTGCCTGATAGTCCTTCCAGCCGCTGCCGGCCAGATAACCGCGCACCACGGCTTCCACGAGGATCGGCTCGAGGCGCTTGACCACGACGGCGCGGCCCTTGACCTGCTCGACTTCGTCCGCGGCCACGACCGTCTCCGGCGCGACGCCCGTGAGGTGGTTCGGCACGACGTGCTTGAGCTTTTCGAACCAGAAGTCGGCCATCTGGTTGAGCACCTCGCCCTTGCGCGGAATCGGCTCGCCCATGATGACGTCGAACGCCGACAGACGGTCGGTGGTGACGATCAGCAGCTTGTCGTTGCCCACGGCATAGTTGTCGCGGACCTTGCCGCGGCCGAGAAGCGGCAGCGAGCGGAGCGTGGATTCGTAGAGGGTAGACATCGTCGTGATTCGCTAAAAGGACAATCGAAACGGAGGCGGGTTCGGTCCAGAATCGCGGTTGCAACCGCGCGAGGAAACCGTAAAACCGAAGGTATTGCGAGGGTAAACCAAAAACCGGCAAATTTCCCGGAAAAGCCCATCGCCGTTCCCCCGAAACAGGCGGAAACGGCGATGTTTTGACGACTTCAGGCGTCCGGCAAGGTGCGGAACGCCTGACGCAGGAGCCCGCTTAGCGAACGATCTGCGCGAATTCGCCCGACTTGTACTTCCCGGCAATCATGTCCAAAGGAACCGGCTTGATCTTGCCGGCCTGGCCTTCCGAGCCGAACGCGAGGAAGCGGTCCACGCACACCTTCTTCGCGGCTTCGCGAGCCGGCTTCAGGTAGTCGCGCGGGTCGAACTTCGACGGGTTTTCATACATATAGCGACGGATCGCGCCCGTGATCGCCAGACGCAGGTCGGTGTCGATGTTGATCTTGCGCACGCCGTGACGGATGCCTTCCTGGATCTCTTCGACCGGCACGCCGTACGTTTCCTTCATGTCGCCGCCGAATTCGCGGATCTCGGCCAGCAGTTCCTGCGGCACCGACGACGAACCGTGCATCACAAGGTGCGTGTTCGGAATGCGCGCGTGGATTTCCTTGATGCGCTGGATCGACAGAATGTCGCCCGTGGGCTTCTTGGAGAACTTGTACGCGCCGTGCGAGGTGCCGATGGCGATGGCCAACGCGTCGCACTGGGTGAGCTTCACGAAGTCGGCGGCCTGCTCCGGGTCCGTCAGGAGCTGCTCGCGCGTCATGGTGCCTTCGGCGCCGTGACCGTCTTCCTTGTCGCCCTTCATCGTTTCCAGCGAACCGAGCACGCCCAGTTCCGCTTCGACCGTCACGCCGATCGAGTGCGCCATTTCGACGACCTTGCGCGAGACTTCGACGTTGTACTCGTACGATGCGACCGTCTTGCCGTCGGCTTCGAGCGAGCCGTCCATCATCACGCTGGTGAAACCGCTGCGGATCGCGGCCATGCAGACCGCCGGCGACTGGCCGTGGTCCTGGTGCATCACGACCGGAATATGCGGATACGACTCGACCGCGGCTTCGATCAGGTGGCGCAGGAAGGGCTCACCCGCGTACTTACGCGCGCCGGCCGATGCCTGCATGATCACCGGCGAACCGACCTGGTTCGCGGCTTCCATGATCGCCTGGACCTGTTCCAGGTTGTTCACGTTGAACGCCGGAAGGGCATAACCGTGTTCAGCCGCGTGGTCGAGCAGTTGACGCATTGATACGAGAGGCATTGTTGCTACTCCTTTGATTTGAAACGAAATGCTTCTGCCGCCGACTGTCTTGCGCAGCCGGTCGAGGGCGGCCTGGCAGCCGCCGCCCGCGTGAACTGCCGCGGGCTCGATGGCGTGATTTTATCGCGAAGCGCGTCCGTTCCCGGCGCCAGGCACGTAACTGGCATGAAATTGGCGTATCGGAGCGTCAAAACCGCGAGAAGGTGCAAAAAGAGTTGACAGCCCGCGCGACGTTTCTGCGGCGTATGGGCTGCAATTGCGGGGAAAAGGCGTCTAAATGGCACCGATCTGGCGCCGATCCGATACCAGTGTGATACCAGCTGGCAACCTCGGGCGCCGACCGCATTTATTTTCGGGAGTCGCGAAAATAAAGCGAAAAAAATCGTCGCCGCGAGGTTACAGCAACGAACTTACAGCACGTCGCCCACGCGCACGATTTTCAGCGTGTTCGTGCCGCCCGGCTGCCCCATCGGCTCGCCCACGGTCAGCACGACCATGTCGCCGTGCGAGGCAAAGCCCTTGCTCACCACCACCTCGATGGCTTGCTGCAGCGCCGTGTCGCGGTCGCTGCTCGTATCGAGGTGCAGCGGCGTGACATTGCGGTAGAGCGACATGGCGCGCTCGCTGCCCGCGCGCGGCGTGAGCGCAAAGATCGGCACATGGGTCCAGTGACGCGACATCCAGAGTGCGGTCGAGCCCGACTCCGTGAGCGCGACGATTGCCTTTGCGCCCAGGTGGTAGGCCGTGAACAGCGCGCCCATGGCGATCGACTGGTCGATGCGCGTGAAGGTGCGGTCGAGGAAGTCCTTGTCCAGCTCGGATTGCTCCGACTTCTCCGCTTCCAGACAGATCGCGGCCATCGCCTCGATGGTCTGGACCGGGTACTTGCCCGCCGCCGATTCGGCCGAGAGCATCACCGCGTCCGTGCCGTCGAGCACGGCGTTGGCGACGTCCGAGACTTCGGCGCGCGTGGGCACCGGCGCGTGGATCATCGACTCCATCATCTGCGTGGCCGTGATGACGAGCTTGTTCGAGTCGCGCGCCATGCGGATCATGCGCTTTTGCAGCGCCGGCACGGCGGCGTTGCCCACTTCCACGGCCAGGTCGCCGCGCGCGACCATGATGCCGTCCGACGAATCGAGAATTTCCTGCAGCGCCGGAATCGCTTCGGCGCGCTCGATCTTCGCGATCATCTTCGGCTTGATGCCGTACGGCGCGCCCGCGATGTTCGCGAGCTGGCGCGCCATTTCCATGTCGGTGGCGTTCTTCGGGAACGACACGGCGACGAAGTCCGCGCCCAGCGACATGGCCGTGCGGATGTCTTCCATGTCCTTCGCGGTGAGCGCGGGCGCCGTCAGGCCGCCGCCCTGGCGGTTAATGCCCTTGTTGTTCGACAGGTCGCCGCCCACGCGCACGACCGTGTGGATCTCGCTGCCGATCACGCGCGAAACGTCGAGCACGATCAAGCCGTCGTTGAGCAACAAGATGTCGCCCGGCTTCAGGTCGCGCGGCAGGTCCTTGTAGTCGAGACCGACGCGCTCGTCATTACCGAGCTCGCATTCGGCGTCGAGGATAAAGGGATGACCCGGCTCGAGCGTCGTCTTGCCATTCTCGAATTTGCCGACGCGAATCTTCGGACCTTGCAGGTCCGCCATGATCGCAACTTCGCGGCCAGCCTGGCGGGCGCAGTCCCGCACCATTTCAGCACGCTGACGGTGGTCGTCGGCAGTGCCGTGCGAAAAGTTGAGGCGCACCACGTCCAGTCCTGCGCGGATCATTTTCAGCAGGATGTCCGGCGTGCTGGAAGCCGGACCGATGGTGGCGACAATCTTGGTGGCGCGATGCATGAGTCTCCTCGTCTGGATAGGATCGCTGGGAAAACCGTTGCTGCGAGAAGTGCTGGCCGGCTGCGCCGCGGGTGCGGATGCGCCGGAACGCGCACCGGGTGTACCCGGCGTCGCTTTCTTGGAGGACGCCGCGGGGCTCACACGAGCCGCTGCGGCGCTTTCTACCTGCGTAGTCATGTTCGATGCGGGCGTGGCTGTGCGCCCTGTCGGATTCTGTGCGGCTGTCGATTCAGCAGTCGACTGCGTCGCCGCAATGTCCATTTCGGCAGCGGCGGCGGGCGGCGCGTCCGCCCTCGCCGTATCCGCTTCTGCCTGGGGCGCTGCGCGCCCCTTCTGTTTTGCTGCGGCCCCGGCTGCGCTGCGCGACTTCTGTGCGCTTGCACGAGGAAGTTTGCTCATGGCCTTCCCGGCCGGGGCGCGCGGCGCCACTTAACCGGCCGCCCGCGTTTCGAGCACTTCGACCGCCGGCAGCTTCTTGCCTTCGAGGAACTCGAGGAAGGCGCCGCCGCCAGTGGAGATATAGCTGACCTTGTCGGCAATGTTGTACTTCGCGATGGCGGCGAGCGTGTCGCCGCCGCCGGCGATCGAGAACGCGCCCGAACTGGCGATCGCATCAGCGAGCGTCTTCGTCCCGTTGCCGAACTGGTCGAACTCGAACACGCCGACCGGGCCGTTCCACACGATCGTGCCGGCCTGCGCGAGCTGCGCAGCGAGCGCGTTGGCGGTGACGGGACCGATGTCGAGGATCATCTCGTCGTCGGCCACGTCGGCCACGTTCTTCGTCTCGGCCTTGGCCGTCGGCGAGAATTCCTTCGCGGTCACGACGTCGGTCGGGATGGGCACCGAGGCGCCGCGCGCGCGCGCCGCTTCGATGATGGCCTTCGCATCGTCCACGAGATCCACTTCGGCAAGCGACTTGCCGATCTTCAGACCCGCGGCCAGCATGAACGTGTTGGCGATGCCGCCGCCGACGATCAGCTGGTCGACCTTCTCGGCCAGCGACTTGAGGATGGTGAGCTTGGTCGAGACCTTCGAGCCCGCCACAATCGCCACCAGCGGGCGCTTGGGCGCGCCGAGCGCCTTGCCGAGGGCGTCGAGTTCGGCCGCCAGCAGCGGACCCGCGCAGGCGACGCTCGCGTACTTCGCGATGCCGTAGGTCGTGGCTTCGGCGCGGTGGGCGGTGCCGAACGCGTCGTTCACGTAGATATCGCAGAGCT
Source organism: Paraburkholderia sp. CNPSo 3281 (assembly GCF_024206515.1). Lineage (NCBI taxonomy): Bacteria > Pseudomonadati > Pseudomonadota > Betaproteobacteria > Burkholderiales > Burkholderiaceae > Paraburkholderia > Paraburkholderia sp. CNPSo 3281. The sequence goes on from NZ_JAMBPS010000001.1 coordinate 322,744, forward strand.
TCGCCATCTTTTGCGCAAGCTCGTCCGAGTTCTTCTTCTCGCCCTTGTTGACGCGGCAGTTTTCGAGCAGCACCACATTGCCCGGCTCGACGTTCACGCCGTTTTCAACCCAGTTCGCAACCAGCGGCACGTCGCGGCCGAGCAGTTCGGCGAGGCGCCTGGCGACCGGCGCGAGGGAGTCTTCGGGCTTGAAATCGCCTTCGGTCGGGCGGCCCAGGTGCGAGGTGACCATCACGGCCGCGCCGGCGTCGAGTGCGGCCTTGATGGCCGGCACGGAGGCGCGCACGCGGGTGTCTTCGGTGATGTTGCCGTGATCGTCCTGCGGCACGTTCAGGTCGGCGCGGATGAATACACGCTTGCCCTTCAATTTGCCTTCGGAGATCAGATCGGAAAGACGCAGAACCTTGTTCATGGGCATGTCATCTTGATGGTGGGAAGGCGGTGGCAAGGCGATGCGGCGCCGCAGGCCATACTCTGGCGCGGCAAGACGTGCGGGGCGGCACGGCGCGGGATCCGGTTTCGAACGCTGTCCCGGATCGCCGTGTCGGCTGCTCGTCGCTGGCACGAGCCAGCATCGAATTGCGAGATCGGTATTTTAGCTGATAGCCAGGACGATCTGAGACGTGTCCAGGCGAATCTCCCGTATTTGGGCAGACGCTGCTCGCCGGGCGGGCGTTCGCGCCATTTGCTGCGTTGCAGCATGCGTGAAACCCGAAAAAAAATCGGCCAGAGGCGGCGCGAAACGACCCTAAAATCGCCCGAAAACCCCGCCCCACGTGCCCGCGGGCGCGCTGGAAGGCGTCAAATGACGCTAAAATAATCGTCTTTGCCAACCGCAGCCACGCGGCGCGCGGCGAAACCCCCTGTATAAGCCCGATATTTACTGCACTTGTCTGGAGAATCGTATGTCAATGGCCGACCGCGACGGCAAGATCTGGATGGACGGCAAGCTGATTGATTGGCGCGACGCCAACATTCACGTGCTGACCCACACGCTGCACTACGGCATGGGTGTTTTCGAAGGCGTACGCGCCTATCAGACCGCCGACGGCAGCACCGCCATCTTCCGCCTCGCCGAGCACACCAAGCGTCTGCTCAACTCGGCCAAGATCTTCCAGATGGACGTGCCGTTCGACGCGAAGACGCTCGCCGACGCGCAGCTCGAAGTCGTGCGCGCGAACAAGCTCGAGTCGTGCTACATCCGCCCGATCATTTGGGTCGGCTCGGAAAAGCTCGGCGTTTCGGCCAAGGGCAACACCATTCACGTGGCCATCGCCGCATGGCCGTGGGGCGCCTATCTCGGCGAAGACGGCCTCGCCAGGGGCATCCGCGTGAAGACGTCGTCGTTCACGCGCCATCACGTGAACGTGTCGATGGTGCGCGCCAAGGCTTCGGGCTGGTACGTGAACTCGATCCTCGCCAACCAGGAAGCCACCGCCGACGGCTACGACGAAGCGCTCCTGCTCGACGTGGACGGCTATGTCTCGGAAGGCTCGGGCGAGAACTTCTTCCTCGTGAACAATGGCAAGCTGTACACGCCGGACCTCGCGTCGTGCCTCGACGGCATCACGCGCGACACCGTCATCACGCTCGCGCGCGACATGGGCATTCCGGTGATCGAAAAGCGCATCACGCGTGACGAGGTGTACACCTGCGACGAAGCGTTCTTCACCGGCACCGCCGCCGAAGTCACGCCGATCCGCGAGCTCGACAACCGCACCATCGGCAGCGGCTCGCGCGGTCCGGTCACGGAAAAGCTGCAATCGGCCTTCTTCGACGTGGTTTCGGGCAAGAACGAGAAGTACGCGCACTGGCTCGCGAAGGTCTAAGACATAAAGGTCCGGGCGCCCCTTCGCCCGGCCCCCACAGCTACACAGAGAATCGTCCTCATGAGCGAAATTAAGGAAATGCCGCTGGTCGAACTTTCGGCCAAGGATCTGCCCGCTTACTGCCCGAATCCGTCGATGCCGCGCTGGAGCAACCACCCGCGCGTGTTCCTCGACGTGACGCACGGCGAAGCGAAGTGCCCGTACTGCAGCACGCGTTACAAGCTGCGCGCGGGCGAGGTCGTCCACGGCCACTGACGCGTTTCGCCTCACTCGCGGCGCGCCGCCGTGCATGCGGCGGCGCGTCTTTCCGTGATGCCGCTGCCGGTTCATCGGCGCGCGGCCCGTCGTCTTTTTCCCAACCGTGTTTCGCGCGCGGCCCGATACGCCCCCAAGCCGGCCCCGAGCCGGTCCCAGGCGGGCACGCCGCACGTGCAACCTTTACCCTCTCCGGACCCTGACTCCCGATGCGTCGCGCGCTGGTAATCGCACCGAACTGGATCGGTGACGCACTCATGGCGCAGCCGCTTTTTTCGCGGCTCGTGAAACTGCACCCGCGCATTCAGATCGATGCGCTCGCGCCAACCTGGGTTGCGCCCGTACTCGAGCGCATGCCCGAGATCCGCGACGTCTACGCCACCGACCTCGGCCACGGCAAGCTGCAGCTGCTGCGCCGCTGGCAACTGGCGGGCGATTTGCGCGCCGAGCGCTATGACGCCGCCTACGTGCTGCCTAATTCGCTCAAGTCCGCGCTGATCCCGTGGCTCGCCAATATCGGGCTGCGCATCGGCTACACGGGCGAGAACCGCTACGGCCTCTTGAACGTGCGCCATGCGAATCCGCCGAAGGACGAGCGAGCGCCAATGGTCGGGCACTACGCCGCGCTCGCCTACGCGCCCGGCGCGAGCGTACCCGACGACCTGCCGATGCCGCGCCTCGAGTCGGACCCGAACGAGGCGTCGCGTGTGTCGGCGCGCTTCAATCTCGATACGCGCGTGCCGCTGCTCGTGTTCTGCCCCGGCGCCGAGTACGGCCCGGCCAAGCGCTGGCCGCCCGAGCATTTCGCGGCGCTCGCGAAGATGGTGGGCCAGTCGTTCCCGTATACGCAGATCGTCGCGCTCGGCTCGCCGAAGGACGCCCCGCTCGCACAGGCCATTGCCGATCGCGCGCCGAACGTGCGCAACCTGTGCGGGCAGACCGCACTCGGCGAAGCGTGCGCACTGATCTCGCGCGCGAATGCCGTGGTGACCAACGATTCGGGCCTGATGCACGTGGCCGCCGCGCTGCGCCGCCCGCTCGTCGCGCTGTACGGTTCGACGGATCCGCGCCACACGCCGCCCTTGTCCGAGCTTGCAAAGGTACAATGGCTGCATCTCGAATGCAGTCCCTGCTTTGCGCGCGAGTGTCCGCTCGGGCATCTGAACTGCCTGCGCGAACTGAGCCCGGAGCAGGTTTTCGGCGATCTGCGCGGCATGCTGCTCGGGCAGCGATAAGCATCAGGCATCGCCAGCAGCGTTGGGCGGCTATGTCCCGCCCGCCACGCTGAAAACATCGCGCACACCAATGGATGTGCGCCACGCAACGGACGCCACGCGCGTTGCGCGCGCCCAATAGAGGCATCGGCGCGGGAGGGACCAAAGCGCCGCATCGGAGCACGTCACAGGCCTGTCTCGCGAAAGCGGCATGCTCGCGGCAAACGCGCGGCACGCAGCGACAGCCGCGCAGCGACGCAACCGATCAATCGCCAACCCGCGCCCAGGTAGACGCCGAATGCAACACCGAGCGCACAAGACCAACGAGCCATGCCACGTTTTGCCCACATCTTCGAAGCCGCCGCGGACACCCTCAACGCGTACTACCAGGCCGTCGCGGAAGTCAACATCGACAGCTTGATGGGTCTGTGGATCGATGAAGAATTCGTGAGCTGCATCACGGCGGAAGGCGCGCATCTGCACGGCCTGTCGAGCATCCGCGCGGGCCTCGCCGCGCAGCTCGAAGCGGCGCCGGTGTCGATCGAGCCGCTCGACATCCGTGTGTACGACAGCCTCGGCACCGTGGTCTACGCGATCGTGGAAGCGCACCGCCCGGTCGATCCCAGCGCGATTCCCACCATGGTTTTCACGACCTACGTGATGGTTCACGAGCGCGGCGAGTGGCGCATTGCGCACATTCACGCGAGCCGCATGCCCGACGACGCAGCTACCCAGTTCTCGGCCAAATTGCGCCACGGCCAGGGCGCGCTGCACTGACATAAGGGCGCAAAGCAGGGGGCAGTGATGAGTACGACCGACGACACCAGCAGGCCCGGCGAGGCAGCCCGCGTCGCGGCCGCGCTCGATGCCCAGACTGCCCTGCTCGGCCCCCACTACGACAACGACTACCGCGCGCCGTTCTGGCTGCCCGGTGCGCACATCCAGACCATCGTGCCGGCGCTGTTCTCGCGCCTGCCCGCGCCCGCCTACCGGCGCGAGCGCTGGGACACGCCAGACGGCGACTTCATCGAAGTGGACTGGCTGGACGGCAAGCAAGCCGGTGCGGATTCACGCAACGCCCCCAACGTACGTAACGCCCCGCTGTTCGTCCTGTTCCACGGCCTGGAAGGCGGCTCGAGTTCCCACTACGCGCGCGCGCTCGCGGCCGCCGCGCAGGCGCGCGGCTGGCATGCGGCGATCCCCCACTTTCGCAGTTGCAGCGGTCCATTGAACCTGCTGCCGCGCTTCTACCATCTCGCCGATGCCGCCGAAGTCGACTGGGTGCTACGCCGCTTCGCCGCCCGCCACGCAGGGCCGCTCGTCGTCGCGGGCGTGTCGCTCGGCGGCAACGTGCTGCTGCACTGGCTCGCGCAGCGTCGCGAGGACGCCGCGATCGTCGCGGCCGCCGCCGCGATCTCCACGCCGCTCGATGTGCATGCAGGCAGCGAGATGCTGACGCAGGGCTTCGGCATGATCTACACGCGCAGCTTCCTGAGGACGCTGAAAGTGAAGGCGCTCCAGAAACTCGAGCAGTACCCCGGCCTGTTCGACGCGCAAGCCGTGCTCGCCAGCCGCACGATGTACGAATTCGACAACGTCGTGACCGCGCCGCTGCACGGTTTTCGCGACACCCACGACTACTACACCCAGGCGACGATCCGCCCGAAGCTCGGCGAAATCGCCGTTCCCACGCTCATTCTGAACGCGCGCAACGATCCGTTCCTGCCGGGCCGCGCGCTGCCCGCGCGCCACGAAGTGAGCGCCGCCGTCGAGCTCGATCAGCCCGCGCACGGCGGCCACGTCGGCTTCATGACGGGGCCGTTCCCCGGCCGCAGCGACTGGCTCGCGCAGCGCGTGTTCACCTATCTCTCGCCTTTCGTCTCTCATGGATGACATCGTCAAACAGGCGCTCGCGCGCTGGCCCAACGTCCCGCATTGCACGGGTTGGCTGCTGCTCGACGCACGCGGCAACTGGCGCATGCGCGACGAGGCCGCCCAGGCGCAGAACGCACCCGGCACGGCGATCCGCCACGAAGCGCTGCTCGGCTTCATCAACCGCAATTACGAGCGCGACGAACAAGGCCAGTGGTACTTCCAGAACGGGCCGCAGCGCGTGTACGTCGAGCTCGAATACACGCCGTGGATCGTGCGTCTCGCCGCGGGTCATGACGGCGGCGATGACGCGTTGACGCTCACCGATCAGGGCGGTCAGGCGTTCGAGCCCCTGGCGGCCTACCTCGACGAAGCGGGCAGCGTGATTTTCGCCGATGCAAGCACGCCACCGCGCGCGGCGCTGCTGCACGACCACGACCTCGACCTCTTCACGGACCACGCCACGCTCGCGGACGACGCCGAGAGCGGCACGTTCCACTGGCGCGCTGGCGCCGCGCTACCGCTGCAGCCGATCAAGCGCGCCGACGTGAGCGCGCGCTTTGCCTTCGTGACGAGCCCGGCGCGCGCCGAGCGCGAGGCGCTGGCCGCGCAGCACGGCGCGAGCGGCGCGCCGCCTGCATCCGCAGACTGAGCGCCGGCTCAGCCGCGACCCTCGTCCTTCTCGTCCTGACGCTCCTGCTTGTAGCGCGCCTCGAAATCGTGCAGGCGCGCTTCGATGGTCGACAGATCGTAGTAGCCCACCGATTTCATGTCGCGCGCCTCCTTGAGCTGACGGATGGCCGAGGGCCAGGCGCCGTCGAGCGCGAGCTTCTCCGCCATCGCCCGATGCTGGGTGAGCGCGTCGCCGAGTCCGGCGCTCGCCTGCGCCAGATAGAGCCACCATCCGTCCTGCTGCGGTTCGGCCTCGGTTTCGCTGCGCGCGAGCGTCTGCGCCTCCTTGAAGCGCCGCGCCGCGATCAGCGCCTGCAGCAGCGCATCGGTGGCTGCGTGGGAGTCTGGCCACGCCTTGTGCGCGGCCAGGGCGAGCCGCACGGCGTCGTCGGTGCGGCCTGCGTGGCGCGCGATGTCCACGGCGAGCACGTCCAGACTCGGCGAGTTGCGTGTCTTGCTGCCATCCGCTGCCTCGAACTGCGCGAACGCCGCGCGCGAGTTCGCGAGCGACGCCGTGGCGTCGTCATAGCGCTCCAGCAGCATCTGCGCGCAGGCAATGCCATACCAGTTCGCGGCGACGTTGAGCGCCGTGCGGTCCTCGAGTTCCGAGCGCAAACGCGAAACCTCGTCGATGTACTCATTGCGCGTGCGGTCCTGAAGCACACGCACACGTGCGCGCACGAAACCGTACTCGGGCGCCTGGCGCGGCTGACGGTATGCGGCGCGGCGCGCGCGGTCCTGCATGTCGGCGATGCGCTCGCCGGTCAGCGGGTGCGTGCGCGCGTAGGCCGGCACGCCCGTGTCTTCCATCGAATCGCGCTCGAGCCGCTCGAAAAACGCCACCATGCCCCACGGGTCGTAGCCCGCGCCGGTGAGCAGCTGGAAGCCCACTCGATCGGCCTCGTGCTCCGCGGCGCGCGAGAAACGCAACTGGCTGTCCACGGCATACGCCTGGCTGCCGAGCGCAATTCCGGCGCCGAGATCGCCGCTGTGCGCGAGCACGCCCGCGAGAATACCGAACAGCACGCCGGCCAGCGCGGCAAGACCCGTGCGCTCGCTCTGCGAAAGCATACGTGCGATGTGCCGCTGCAATACGTGGCCCATTTCGTGACCGAGCACGGAAGCGAGTTCGGATTCCGTTTGCGTGACGACGATGAGCCCCGAGTTCACGCCGATGAAGCCGCCCGGCAGCGAGAACGCGTTGATCTGGCCATCGCGGATCGCGAACAGATCGAAGTCGGGCCGATACCCGCCGATGAACTGCGCGCTAGCGGCCGCGGCGAGGCGCGCGGCGACCGAATTGAGGTAGTCGCGCACGAGCCAGTCGCCGATGTAGTCGGGGTCGCGGCGAATCTCGCGCATCACGCGCTCGCCGATACGGCGCTCGGCCTGCGGCGTGAGTGCGCCGCCCGAGCCGTCGCCGAGGTCGGGCAGCTGCGGCACCCAGGCAGGGGCGCGCACGCTGGTATTGCCGCTCGAAGACGAAGCTGCGCCTGCGTGGCCCTGGGTCGCAAAGCGGCTCTGCGCGCCGCCGTAAGTGCCGAACACGCCCTGCGCGATCGAGGCGGGGACGACGGGGTCCGCCGCGTCGTCGAACGGGCCGCTCACGAGTGCGGGCGCCGCATTGGCTGCATTCGGTGCGGGTCTGGCGGGGGCCGGGACGGGCTGCACGGCGCCGAGATTGAGCACGGCGGCATTCGACGCCTGCGCGTACGCTTGCGGCGAAACCGCGAGCGACGCGCACAACCATGCAGCAAGCAGCCGTTTCAGACGCATTGATGACAGGATCGGGGAATGCGGAACACTGGCGCGTCGGTGCGCCCGGTGCGGACCGCCTGCGCGCTTGCGCCAACCGATCGATTGTAGCCCGCCTTACAACTCTTGCGGCGCGGCAAGACGCGTAGAAAGCGCGGCGTGCCGCACTGTTAAGATAGGTACCCCTCAAGGAAGAACCCACCATGCCTGAACTCACGCATTTTGACGCCGCCGGCGACGCTCATATGGTCGATGTCGGCGGCAAGGCAGAGACGAAGCGCATCGCGCTCGCGAGCGGCACGATCCGCATGTTGCCGGAAACCTTCGCGCTGATCCGCGACGGCCACGCAAAAAAAGGTGACGTGATCGGCGTTGCGCGCATCGCCGCAATCCAGGGGGCGAAGCGCACCTCGGACCTGATTCCGCTGTGCCATCCGCTCGCGATCACGCGCGTGAAGGTGGACTTCGCGCTCGACGAAACGCTGCCCGGGGTTCACTGCACGGCGCAGGTGGAAACGCTCGGCCGCACGGGCGTGGAGATGGAAGCGCTGACCGCCGTCCAGGTCGGACTGCTGACCGTCTACGACATGTGCAAGGCGGTGGACCGCGGCATGACGATCACCGATGTGCGCGTGCTGGAAAAGCACGGCGGGAAGTCGGGGGATTGGATGGCGGAGCGCTGACGCCATGACGCTCGACGAACTGCTCGCGCAGGTTCTGGCCTTCCGCGACGAGCGCGACTGGAAGCAGTTTCACACGTTGCGCAACCTGATCGTCTCGACGAGCATCGAGGCCGGCGAGCTGCTGGAAACGGTCCAGTGGAAAACCGATGCGCAGATCGACGCACAGCTCGCCGATCCCGCGCAGCTCACGCATCTCAAGCACGAATGCGCGGATGTCTTCATCTACCTCTTGCTGGTCGCGCATACCGCCGGCATCGATCTGGTCGAGGCGGCAGCGGAAAAGCTCAAGCTGAACGCGCAGCGCTACCCCGTGGAGAAGGCGAAAGGCAGCGCCACGAAATACTCCGAGCTTTGATTGCCGCAGCGGCGCAGAACGCGGCGGCGAACTGACGCGCCGCCGCTTCACGCACGAGGCGTGAGGCTCAATCGTCCGAATCGTCCTCGTCGTCCTGCTCGACCGACTTCGCCGGCGTCCCGTATTTCTTGACGAGTTGCGCCTTGAAGTCTGCAAGCGTGGGCTGCTCGTCGAGCAGGCCGTAGAGCGAAGCGAGTTGCGTCTGCCAGTCGTGTAGCTCCGAGGCGAAAATGCGCAGACGCTCCACCGTGTCGAATGCGCCCGCCGTGTCGCCGTCCAGCGCCTGCAAGACCGCGTAGCGGCGCAGCACCGTCTCGCCGGGCAGCAGCGCGATGGCGCGCTGGTGCGCGTAAAGCTTGCTCGGCAGGCTCGCGGCGTTCATCGGCAACAGCGTGGCCATGCCGTAGTCGCCCCACGCGCCGAACAGGCGCGAAGGATCGTCGCCGTAGTCGCGCGCCGGGTGCTGTCCGTAATACAGCACCTCGGCGCGGTTGTAGTCGCGCAGCACCGGGTACAGCGCCGCGACGCCGCCGAACACGACCACCGCATACACGCCGAGCGAGACGCGCGACGGCACGGCACGCAGCGGCTTCGTCTCCAGCAGACCGAACACGAACATCGCCGGCAGCAGGAAGAACATGTACTGCTGCGGATACTCGACGAGTGCATGCATGACGAGCACGCCGATCAGCATGAAGCCAAACACGCGCTCGGCGGTGTGCGGCGCGCGCAGCCCGCGCACGAACCACGCGACGAGCCCGATCACGACGATGGCAAGACCGACGAGGCCGGTCTTCGCGAGCAGATCGAGGAAGATATCGTGCGCGTTGTTGGCGATCTCGACGCCGCCAAGCGAGCGCACCAGCTCGAACTGATGCATCGGGAAGTCGCCCCAGCCGACGCCGAGCACCGGATGCGACTTGAACATCGTCCAGCCGTAGCGCCACAGCGCGAGGCGCGGCGCAATCTGGCTGGCGTCCTTCATGCGCTCGGCGGCCGACTGCGCAAGGTCGAGGCCATAGTGGACGTTGGCCCAGCGCACGAATGCGTTCATGCCGAAAAAGATCAGCACGAGCACGACCGGGATGGTCCAGGCACGCACGCCGCCGGCCTTGCGGCCCGAGCCCGCCGCCGATGAGAAGCCTTGCGCGAGCGCACCGCGTCCCTCGTCTGCTTCGCTGCGGCAGCCCGCAAGCGCGATCCACAGCCCCGCGACGAAAATCACGCCCATCTGCAGCCACGGCCCGCGCGACACGGTGAGCGCGAGACCGCCCGAATAGATCGCGGTCAGCACGCCCCAGAGCAGCATGTTCAGACGCCGCGTGAGCACGAGGTACATCGCACCCGCCATCGCGAAGGCGATATAGGTGGCCAGGTGATTGGCCTGCGCCATGTTGCCGAACGGCCGGCGATCGACGGTAATGTTGTACGCCACCACGAGCGGCGTGACCTTCGTCTCCAGGTGAAAGAGCTGGATCACCTGGGTGAATACGGCGAAGAGGCCGCCGAACTGCAGCGCGAACGCCCCCCACACGAGTGCGGACTGCATGAGGCGCGCGCGCGTGATGGTGTAGCCCGCGTGCGTCGCCACGAAGGCGGCGAGCAGATAACCCGCGCCGAGCCAGTTCATCGAAGGCTCGGCGAGCGGCAGTGCGAACGTCTGCACGATCAGCAGCAGACCGAAGAAAAACGGCACGAGCGCGACCGCGGGCGACGCGAAGCCCTCGCCCGTGCGCGCCGGACGAACGAGCAGCAACGTCGCGGCGCCCATCAGCACATAAAGTGTCAGTGCAACGAATTCCGCGTAGAAAGTCGGAATCGGATAGGTGTGGTTGACGACCGCATAGGGCAGCGTCAACGCGAGGGCCAGCAAGACGAACGTAAGGTAACGCGCAAAATTGGAAGGCATGGTTGGGCGGGGGCGTTCAGCAACGGGGCACTATACAAAACTTTTCCCCCGCTGTGCGGGTGCGGCCGGTTGGGTCGCATCGGCGTGCGGTTGCGCGCATGCGCTCGAAAGCGCTCATGGTTGCCCCCGCACCTGTGCGCAAACCTTATGCGCGGCAATCCGGCGGCGCGAGATTGCTCGCCAGCGTTGCGGCGTCCACTGGCGCTGGGCCCGCGCCGGGCGCCCCCAGCGACGAAGCCGCCTTGCCCGCTGCGAAGCACTCCCACGTGAGCGTCCCGCCCTGCACGCTGCCCTGCGCGAGCGCGACGCGCGCGGTGGGCGCATCGGCATTGTCGGGCACCGAGGGCACGAGCACGATGGTGTTGCTGCCCTCGGGCGCCACGCGCGAGGTGAAAGCAACCGTGATCTGACCGGTCGTATCGTCGATATGCAGCGACTGCACGTTGCGGGTGGCGGGCGGCACCGTGTAGCCCGCGCCGAACGCGTTGCCGCTCGCCGCGTTCTCCGCCACGGCAAGGCGTGCGGAAGACGCGAGCGAAAGGCCCTCGCCCACGCGGCTGCGGGCGAGGTAATCCTGGTACGCGGGAATGGCGTAGGCGGCGATCACACCGACGATCGCGAGCACGATCATTAGTTCGATCAGCGTGAAGCCACGCGCGGTCCAGCGCGCGGCGATGCTGGCGAGGCGCGAGAGTCTGGCAAAACACGCGCAGCCGTTGCGCGGCGGCGGGCTCATGGAAAGGGGGGATACGGTCATCGTCAGGGCTCCTGAAACAAGAAACGCCTGCTCACAGTCGTGAACAGGCGTCTTGATCGTATCGGCGGCCCGCTCTGCGCAGCAGTCGGCCAGATGGCCCAGGCGCAATGGCACAGCCATGCGCGCTCAGTGCGACTGCGGCCCCTGCGCCGCGCTGCGCCGCGCGTTGCGGCGCCTGAGCCACGACCCGAGCGCGACGACGAACACTGCCCCCGCCACGGTCATGCCATATTCGGCCGCAGGCGTATCGAGCAGCGGCCAGCGGTCGCCGGCGGGATCGTTGATGATGAGCCCGCCCGCGATCCAGCCGAGCAGCGCTGCGCCGAGCGTCACGATCACCGGGTAGCGGTCGAGCAGCTTGAGCACGAGCTGGCTGCCCCACACGATGAGCGGAATGCTCACCATCAGCCCGAAGATCACGAGCGCGATGCGATGGCGCGGATCGGCAGCTTCGGCAGCGCCCGCGATCGCGACCACGTTGTCGAGGCTCATCACCGCGTCGGCGACGATGATCGTCTTGATCGCGCCCACCAGCTTCTCGGCAGGCTTCACGTTGGCGTGCTCGAGATGACTGGGCGCGAGCAACCGAACGCCGATCCACAGCAAGAGCAGGCCGCCTGTGAACTTGAGGAACGGCACGTTGAGCAGCACCACGGCGAACGCGATCAGCACCACGCGCAGCGCGATCGCGCCTGCGGTGCCCCACAGAATGCCGCGCATGCGCTGCTGCGAAGGCAGGTCGCGGCAGGCGAGCGCGATCACCACGGCGTTGTCGCCGCCGAGCAGGATGTCGATGACGATGATCTGGATGACAGCGCCCCAATGGAGCGTCGCGAAAAACTCGAGCATGAAGACGAAGACTCAGCCGTGACTCAGGATGGGCGGCTCATACGGCGAGCCAAATAAAAAAGCGAGGAGGCCATGACTGGCTCCCTCGCTTTTGTTCGGAAACCTCGTGAAAGGATTCCGCAAGCATATCAAAAAACGCCGGCCGCCCGCGCATGCATGATGCACGAGCGGCGGCGCATTTCGCAATTACAGCATCGCCTTCAGCAGACGGCCCATTTCCGACGGGTTGCGCGTCACCTTGATGCCGCACGCGTCCATGATTTCCAGCTTCGCGTCGGCCGTATCCGCACCGCCCGAGATCAGCGCGCCGGCGTGGCCCATGCGCTTGCCCGGAGGCGCCGTGACGCCCGCGATGAAGCCGACGACCGGCTTCTTCATGTTGCCCTTGATCCACTCGGCGGCGTTCGCTTCGTCCGGACCGCCGATTTCGCCGATCATGATCACGGCGTCCGTATCCGGATCGTCGTTGAACATCTTCATGACGTCGATGTGCTTCAGACCGTTGATCGGGTCGCCGCCGATACCGACTGCCGACGACTGGCCGAGGCCGATCGCGGTCAGCTGGGCAACCGCTTCATACGTCAGCGTGCCCGAACGCGACACGACGCCGATGCGGCCCTTGCGGTGGATGTGACCCGGCATGATGCCGATCTTCAGCTCGTCCGGCGTGATCGTGCCGGGGCAGTTCGGGCCCAGGAGCAGCGTCTTGCGGCCTTCGCGGCGCATACGGTCCTTGACTTCGATCATGTCGCGGACGGGAATGCCTTCCGTGATACAGATCGCGAGATCGAGGTCGGCCTCGACGGCTTCCCAGATCGCAGCAGCAGCGCCTGCCGGCGGCACGTAGATGACCGAAACGGTCGCGCCGGTGGCGTCCTTCGCTTCACGCACGTTCGCGTAGATAGGAATGCCTTCGAAATCTTCGCCGGCCTTCTTCGGGTTCACGCCAGCGACGAACGCTTCACGGCCGTTCGCGTACTCACGGCAAGCGCGGGTGTGGAACTGACCGGTCTTGCCGGTAATGCCCTGCGTGATGACCTTGGTGTCTTTGTTGATCAGAATCGACATGTATTGACCTCTGTTCGTCTGGCGTCATGTAGCCCTGCCACTTTCATTACAGTGGCCGCGCCGGCACCACGCCATTCGTGTCCGGTGAAAATTACTTGCCTTCGGCAGCCGCGACAACCTTCTGCGCGGCTTCTTCCATGCTGTCTGCCGAGATGATCGGCAGGCCCGATTCGGCCAGCATCTTCTTGCCGAGGTCCTCGTTCGTGCCCTTCATGCGCACGACGAGCGGCACCTTCAGGTTCACGGCCTTCGAACCGGCGATCACGCCTTCTGCGATCACGTCGCAGCGCATGATGCCGCCGAAGATGTTCACGAGGATCGCCTTCAGGTCCGGGTTCTTGAGCATGAGCTTGAACGCTTCCGTAACCTTCTCGGTCGTGGCGCCACCGCCTACGTCGAGGAAGTTGGCCGGCTCGCCGCCGAACAGCTTGATGGTGTCCATCGTGGCCATCGCGAGGCCTGCGCCGTTCACGAGACAGCCGATGTTGCCGTCGAGCGAGATGTACGCGAGGTCGAACTTCGAGGCTTCGATTTCGGCCGGATCTTCTTCGTCCAGGTCGCGGTAAGCGACGATTTCCGGATGACGGGCCAGTGCGTTGGAGTCGAAGTTGAACTTCGCGTCGAGCGCGATAACCTTGCCGTCGCCGGAGACGTTCAGCGGGTTGATTTCAGCCAGCGATGCGTCGGTTTCCCAGAATGCCTTGTACAGGCCTTGCAGGATGGCGCGGGCTTGCGGAATCGAAGCAGCCGGCACGCCGATCTTCGCGGCGAGGTCGTCGGCCTGGGCGTCGAGCAGACCCGTCGACGGCTCGACGATGACCTTATGGATCAGTTCCGGGTGCGTTTCGGCGACTTCTTCGATGTCCATGCCGCCTTCGCTCGAACCCATCAGAACGATCTTTTGCGACACGCGATCGACGACGAGGCTGACATACAGTTCCTGCTTGATGTCGGCGCCTTCTTCGATCAGCAGACGGTTGACCTTCTGGCCTTCCGGGCCGGTCTGGTGCGTGACGAGCTGCATGCCGAGGATCTGGTTCGCGTATTCGCGGACTTGCTCGATCGTCTTGGCGACCTTCACGCCACCGCCCTTGCCGCGGCCGCCAGCGTGGATCTGCGCCTTGACGACCCAGACCGGACCGCCCAGCTCTTGAGCGGCCTTGACCGCGTCATCCACCGAAAACACCGGGATGCCGCGCGGGACCGCGACTCCGAATTTCCGCAGGATTTCCTTACCCTGGTACTCGTGAATCTTCATGCGTGATTCCTTCAGTCTGAGAGTTGGAGTGAACTTCGATTCCGCTGTTGTTATTCATGCGAGACGGCGTCGGCCCTGCCCTCTTGGCCCGGGCTCCGGCTGTCGCGCACGCTGGGGGTTTCCGCGCCGCGTGCTATCGAACGCGGCACATGGCCATACCAGCGCGGATAAAACTGCTTCACCGCCTCCCCGTCGAACCGCAGCGCATGGCAGCGGCCAAGCTGGAAGGGCGGCTTTTCACCGGCGGCCTCATTGCCTCCGGCGGTCTTGCCGAGTTCCGGTCCGGGCGCTTCACCCGGCGAGCCATTCGATGTGTCCCACACCGCCCCGACGAACGCCTGGACCGCAGCCGTTGGCAAAACGCCCAACATTTCTGTGAGGTGTGTGCAGCCGAGCGTGCCGGCGAGGAGCCGGCCCGCTTCGCGGCGGAAGTTGTCGAGGAGATTGAGCCCGATAAGGGCCCGATAGGCGGGATTAGCGTTCTGGCACTGACCGTCGTAAGGCACCCAGTCGGACGACGCTTCGGCGTCGACGACGTTGAGCTTGCGATCGATCGTAATGCGCAGCCAGAGTTCATGGATCGGCAGACCATTGGGCCGGACACCGGCGGCGAGCGGCACGTCGCGTGGCTTGTGGTCGGTCAGGCACGCGTCGATGTCCCACAGGCCGTCTTCGCGCTCATAGGCAACCGCCCGGATGGCGCGCTGATGGCGCAACTGGCGGGGCACGGGCGGAGAAAGCGGCATGCTAAAGGTAAGACCGGATGGGAAAACCTCGCGATTTTAACATACCGGGTATTTGAGACAGCCGCGAACACACAGGCCGGGCGGGGACTTGCCTGCGCGGATTTTCGAGACGGCCGGCTCAGTTGTCGGACCAGTCTTCCTCGATTCCCTTGAGGATCTTGCCGATGATCGACATCGAGAAGCCGCGCGCCGCGAGAAAGCGCGCCTGGCGCGCGCGTTCGGCAGGCGTCTCGGGCAACTGGCCGTACTTCTTTTGCCAGACCGTGCGGGCACGCACGAGCTCGGTCTCGCGCAGTTGCGAGCTCACCTCTTCGATGAGCGCTTCGCCCACGGCGTGGCGCTTGAGTTCGCTGACGATACGCCCTGCCCCCACGCGCGACGCGCGCCGGTGCACGACGCTTTCGGCAAAGCGCGCGTCGGAGAGCCAGCCTTCGCGTTCGAGCGAATCGAGCAGGACTTCGAGTGCGTCGGCGTCCTCGGTGTACGGCATGAGCTTGCGCGAGAGTTCGGCGCGGCTGTATTCGCGGCGCGAAAGATAGCCAAGCGCGCGGCCCTTGAGGGAGCGCTCGGGGCGCTGCTTCGCCGTGGACGATTGTTCGCGCTCGCTGGCGCGTGCGGCGCGGCTGGCCGAGCTACGCTCGTATTGGTCGGCTTGCGGTGCACTGGATTCGCGCGCCGTTTCGAGAGGCGCGCGACGCGATCGCTTGAATGTTGGTTCGGACAGCGGCGGCTCTGGTGGCATGTTTGCCGCGGCTTCGTCGGCCCCGCTGAAGTAAGCCTCGAACGGGACTTCGAAGACCGCGCCGCCATCGTCGCTGAGATCGGCGGGCGGGGAATACGCCGCGCCAGAATGCGCGAAGCCGCGATCGCCCGCCTGGGCGTCGCGGCTCAAATGGCTTGAGCGGCTCGTGCGCGAGTCGGCAGGCTTGACGGCGGAGCGCCGCTCGGCGCCCCTGTCCACAGACGAACCCGCATGCGGGTTAGCCTGCTCGCCGGAAGGCGAGGACGTGTGTGACCCGCCCTTGCGCATCAGCTTGCCTTATCTACGAGAGCCTGGTGGACTTACTCTTCGCCAGCGACTTCGACTTCGCCGGAATCCTTGACGCCGTCCGGCATCGTGCTCACGCCAAGCGATTCGCGGATGCGGTTTTCGATCTCGCGAGCAATGTCCGCGTTCTCGCGCAGGAATTCGCGTGCGTTGTCCTTGCCCTGGCCAATGCGCTCGCCGTTATAGCTGTACCACGCACCCGCCTTGTCGACGATCTTGGCCTGCACGCCGAGGTCGACGATTTCGCCCTGACGCGAGATGCCCTCGCCGTAGAGAATGTCGAACACGGCTTCGCGGAACGGCGGCGCGACCTTGTTCTTCACGACCTTCACACGCGTTTCGCTGCCGATCACTTCGTCGTTCTTCTTGATCGAACCGATGCGGCGAATGTCCAGACGCACCGACGAATAGAACTTGAGCGCGTTGCCGCCCGTGGTGGTTTCCGGGTTGCCGAACATCACGCCGATCTTCATGCGGATCTGGTTGATGAAGATCACCATGCAGTTCGTCTTCTTGATCGTGCCGGTGAGCTTGCGCAGCGCCTGCGACATCAGACGCGCCTGCAGACCCGGCAGCGAGTCGCCCATTTCGCCTTCGATTTCGGCCTTCGGCACGAGCGCCGCGACCGAGTCGATCACGATCATGTCGATCGAGCCCGAGCGCACCAGCGCGTCGGTGATTTCGAGCGCCTGCTCGCCCGTGTCCGGCTGCGAGATGAGCAGTTCGGGCACGTTCACGCCGAGCTTGGCGGCGTATTGCACGTCGAGCGCGTGTTCCGCGTCGATGAACGCCGCCGTGCCGCCGAGCTTTTGCATTTCGGCGATCACCTGCAGCGTGAGCGTGGTCTTGCCCGACGATTCCGGACCGTAGATCTCGACCACCCGGCCGCGCGGCAAACCGCCCACGCCGAGTGCGATGTCGAGGCCGAGCGAACCGGTGGAGACGACCTGGATGTCCTCGACCGCATCGCCGTCGCCGAGTCGCATGATCGACCCCTTGCCGAACTGCTTTTCGATCTGCGCGAGCGCGGCGGCCAGCGCCTTGCTCTTTTCAGCAGTCAGCCCAGCCGAGCCTTTCTTGCTATCTTCCATGAATCGTCCTTTGCTATGATGAACGGCGTCTCGTGACCATGCGCACGCCTCATTCGGGCTAATGCACACGAACGCAGACACTGTATAAAAAAACAGTGGTTTTGGCAAGCCTTTCTGGCTATCCAGAACCACAAATTTCGGGAGACCGCCGCGCGTCGCCTGACCGCGCCTTCAAGGACGCGGTGCGGCGCGGGCGTTACGAGCCTGACTACGAGGTCAAAAAGCCTCGAAGGCGACGCTGGCGCAACATGCGAATCCTCATTGCCGAAGACGACAGCATACTCGCGGACGGGCTCGTGAGATCACTCCGCCAATCGGGCTATGCCGTCGATCACGTGCGTAGCGGCGTGGATGCCGATACTGCCTTGTCGATGCAGTCGTTCGACCTCTTGATTCTCGATCTGGGCCTGCCGAAAATGCCGGGCCTCGAAGTGCTGCGCCGTTTGCGCGCGCGCAATTCCAACCTGCCCGTGCTGATCCTCACCGCCGCCGACAGCGTGGACGAGCGCGTCAAAGGCCTCGACCTCGGCGCCGACGACTACATGGCCAAGCCCTTCGCGCTCAACGAGCTCGAAGCGCGCGTGCGTGCGCTCACGCGGCGCGGCGCGGGCGGCGGCCCGACCGTCGTGCGGCATGGCGCGCTGGCGTTCGACCAGGTGGGGCGCATTGCGCGCATCAACGACCAGGTGCTCGATCTTTCCGCGCGCGAACTGGGCGTGCTCGAAGTGCTGCTGCAGCGGCTCGGGCGGCTCGTCTCGAAGGAGCAGCTCGTCGATCACCTGTGCGAATGGGGCGAGGAAGTCAGCAATAACGCCATCGAAGTCTACGTGCACCGGCTGCGCAAGAAAATCGAAGCGGGCGGTGTGCGCATCGTGACCGTGCGCGGGCTCGGCTACTGCCTCGAAAAGGAGGCGAAGGAAGCACAGGCCGGCGCAGGCCAGACGCCCGCCCGGACCGAGGCCGGCGCGCCGGACGCCGCGCCGGCGATGCCCGCCAGCCACTACTTCAAGTAGGCAGGATCGACGATGGCCGGGCGTCCTCCCATCGCGCGCGCCGTGCCGCCCAAGGGCGCCGCAGGCGTGGCCGGTTCGGCCGGCGACAGCGCCCCGGGCGCGAGCGCATTCGCGGCCGACGCCCTCGACGACGACGCGCGCGACGCCCGCTACGCCGATCCGTTCGCCCCACCCGACGAAGCCGAAGCCGTCGCCGAGGCGCGCCCGCGCTCGCTCTTCGGCGAGATTCTGGACTGGATGCTCGCGCCGTTGCTGCTGCTCTGGCCGATGAGCATCGCGGTCACGTATCTGGTAGCGAAATCGATCGCCAACGGCCCCTTCGATCGCGCGCTCGAGACCGACGCCTATGTGCTCGCGCGCCAGATCCAGCCCGTCAACGGCGTGGCCGAGCTGACACTGCCCGCCTCCACGCGCGACTTCCTGCGCGCCGATAACGTGGACAGCGTGTTCTATCAGGTGCTCGGCAGCCGCGGCGAGCTGATCGGCGGCGATCGCGACATGCCGCTGCCGCACGACGACGACCGACCGCCGCCGGGTCTCGTCGAATTCCGCGACGACACGCTGCGTGGCATCGACATCCGCGTCGCCTATACAACGGTGGAGCCGACGCATCCCAGCGCCGCCGATCGGCAAGGCCAACCCGTGCTCGTGCAGGTCGCGGAAACGCTCGACAAGCGCCGCCAGCTCGCCAACGACATCATCAAGGGCGTGATCCTGCCGCAGTTCGTGATCTTGCCGCTCGCGATCCTGCTCGTGTGGTTCGGCCTCTCGCGAGGCCTCGCTCCCCTGCATGCGCTGCAGTCGAACATCCGCATGCGTCGCCCCGACGATCTTTCGCCGCTCGAAGCGCGCCGCGCGCCGCCCGAAATCGAGCCGCTCGTCACCTCGTTCAACGACCTGCTCACGCGGCTCGAACAGAACATGGAACTGCAAAAGCGCTTCATAGCCGACGCCGCGCATCAGATGAAAACGCCGCTCGCGGGCCTGCGCACCCAGGCCGAACTCGCGCTGCGCCAGAACGCGCCCGCCGAAGTGCACCGCTCGCTCGAGCAGATCGCGACGAGCTCCGCGCACGCCGCGCGGCTCGTCACGCAGCTGCTCGCGCTCGCGCGCGCGGAAAACCGCATGTCGGGGCAGGTCTTCACGCCGGTGGACGTAGCCGACGTGGCGCGCCACGCCGTGCGCGACTGGGTGCAGCCGGCGCTCGCCAAGCAGATGGACCTCGGCTACGAAGGCCCCGAAACGGCCTACGGCAGCGAGGAAGTCGATGGCGAAGCGGCGGCGCGCGTCGAAGTGGACGGCAACCCGGTGATGCTGCGCGAGATGCTCTCGAACCTCATCGACAACGCGATCCGCTATACGCCCGCGGGCGGGCGCATCACCGTGCGCGTGCGGCCCGAGCCCGCGGCGGGCGTGGTCCATCTCGAGGTGGAAGACACGGGCATGGGCATTCCGAGCGCCGAGCGCGAGCGCGTGCTCGAGCGCTTCTACCGCATTCTCGGGCGCGACGGTGAAGGCAGCGGGCTCGGGCTCGCGATCGTGCGCGAGATCGTCACGATGCACGGCGGGACACTCGCCATCGACGACCACGTCTATCAGGACACGCCGCGCCTCGCCGGCACGCTCGTGCGCGTGACGCTGCGGCTGCGCGCGCTCGCTTGAGCGGCCGCGCCGGCGCTTTGGCGGCGAAACCACTGCGAAACCAACGGATCGCGTCAGAAAACCGGGATGGGACTTACCCTTACCCGATCCGCGGCGCACGGCTCAAAGATCAAACTTTATAAGACGTTCCAATCGGAATGCGTGATTTTACTCGCGCATTCGGCGAATATAGCAGATCAGACCCCATTCCTATACCACATTCAGAAACCCACACGCGCGTCAGAAGCCCGTAAGTTTCCATTCCAATAATGCTCCGCAGGACCGCGGGTCTAAGAGTCGCCTGCCCGACGGACCACACGCATATCAATACTGGAGACATCTATGGCAACCGTTGGCGGACACGCCTCGCACGCGCCGATGACCAGCGACGAAAAACGCGTGATTTTCGCGTCGTCGCTCGGCACCGTGTTCGAGTGGTACGACTTCTACCTGGCCGGATCGCTTGCGGCCTTCATCAGCAAGAGCTTCTTTTCCGGCGTCAATCCCACGGCCGGCTTCATCTTCACGCTGCTCGGCTTCGCCGCCGGCTTTGCCGTGCGTCCGTTCGGCGCGATCGTGTTCGGGCGCCTCGGCGACCTCGTGGGCCGCAAGCACACGTTCCTCGTCACGATCGTCATCATGGGTATCTCGACCTTCGTGGTCGGTTTCCTGCCCGGCTACGCGGCGATCGGCATTGCGTCACCGGTGATCTTCATCGGCATGCGTCTGCTGCAGGGTCTCGCGCTCGGCGGCGAGTACGGCGGCGCTGCGACCTACGTCGCGGAACACGCTCCGCCCGGACGCCGCGGCTTCTACACCTCGTGGATCCAGACGACCGCCACGCTCGGCCTGTTCCTCTCGCTGCTCGTGATTCTCGGCGTGCGCACGTTTGTTGGCGAAGAACAGTTCGCCGCATGGGCCTGGCGCATTCCGTTCATCGCCTCGATCCTGCTGCTCGCGGTTTCGGTGTGGATCCGTCTGCAGCTCGACGAATCGCCGGCGTTCAAGCGCATCAAGGCGGAAGGCAAGATCTCGAAGGCGCCGATCAAGGAAGCGTTCGGCCAGTGGAAGAACCTCAAGATCGTGCTGCTCGCGCTCTTCGGCCTCACGGCCGGCCAGGCCGTGGTCTGGTACACGGGCCAGTTCTATGCGCTCTTCTTCCTCACGCAAACGCTCAAGGTGGACGGTTCGAGCGCCAACATCCTGATCGCGCTGGCGCTGTTGATCGGCACGCCGTTCTTCCTGTTCTTCGGCGCGCTTTCGGACAAGATCGGCCGCAAGCCCATCATCATGGCTGGCTGCCTGATCGCGGCGCTCACCTACTTCCCGATCTTCAAGGCGATCACGCACTACGCGAACCCGGCGCTCGAAGCCGCTACGCAGCGCGCGCCGATCGTCGTGATCGCGGATCCGGCCGAATGCTCGTTCCAGTTCAACCCGGTCGGCACCTCGAAGTTCACGAGCTCGTGTGACATCGCCAAGAGCGCGCTTTCGAAGGCCGGCCTGAACTACGAGAACGTCGCCGCCCCGGCGGGCACGCTCGCGCAGATCAAGGTGGGCGACGCGACCATCGATACATTTGACGGCAGGGCGCCCGGTGCGAAGGAAGCCGGCTCGCTGTTCGAGAAGACGCTCGCGGCCACGCTGAAAGCGGCAGGCTATCCGCTGAAGGCCGATCCCGCGCAGCTGAACTGGCCGATGACGGTGGTGATGCTGACGATCCTCGTGATCTTCGTGACCATGGTGTACGGGCCGATCGCGGCGATGCTGGTGGAGATGTTCCCGACCCGCATCCGCTACACCTCGATGTCGCTGCCCTATCACATCGGCAACGGCTGGTTCGGCGGCTTCCTGCCGGCGACGGCCTTCGCGATCGTGGCGGCGCGCGGCGATATATACTCGGGCCTCTGGTACCCGATCATCATCGCGCTGGGTACCTTCGTGATCGGCATGCTGTTCGTGAAGGAAACCAAGGACTCGGATATTTACGCGCAGGATTGAGGCTGTGAGCGCCGCCGGGAGGGGCTTCTCGCCCGGCGAGCGCCTTCCCTGCAGAAAAGATGACGAAGGGGGTTGACAACTTCCGGCGGTACCGCGATAATTCTTTTCTTCGGCGAATTAGCTCAGCCGGTTAGAGCGACGGAATCATAATCCGCAGGTCCGGGGTTCGAATCCCTGATTCGCCACCAGTTGCAAAAGAAAGCCGCTATCCCACAAGGACAGCGGCTTTTTTCATTTCCGGGTTCCGTGCTCGCGCCTGGCGAACCGATTAACCGCAGTCCGCCAGACAGCGGCACCGTTCACCTAACCTGCTTGCGCTCCCGCTTCGTTTCGTACATCGAACGATCCGCGTATTCGATCAGCGCCGTCATCTCGGTGCCGTCTTCGGGCAGGATCGCAACGCCCACGCTCACGCCGAGATCGATGCGATGTCCTTCGAACTCGAACGGCTCGCCCACGGTGTCCACGAGCCGGCGGCTGTAGGCCTCGGCGTCCCCGCGCCCCGCGATGCCCGGCAGGATCACGGCGAACTCGTCGCCGCCGACGCGCGCGGCCGTGTCCACGCGGCGGCTGTGACGTGCAATGCGCGCCGCAGTCTCGCGGATCGCCGCGTCGCCGGCGCGATGGCCGTAGCGGTCGTTGATCGGCTTGAGGCCATCCATGTCGAGATTGAGCACGCCGAGTCCGCCCGACGAGCGCACCGCGAGATCCACCGACTGGCGCAGGCGATCGTAAAAGAGCGCACGATTGGGCAGACCCGTGAGCGCGTCATGCGTCGCGCGCAGATAGAGTTCGCTCGTCTCGTGTCGCGCGGCATGGAACATCGCCGCGGCGATGAGTTCGGACATCAGCGAGAGCGTGCGGATGTCCTCGTCCTTGAAGGCGTCGACTTCCGAATTCGTGACTTTCAGAACGCCGACGATCGTCTCGAGATGCTTGAGCGGCGTGACGATCATCGAGCGCAGGCCGGCGCGCCGGCAAGCTTCGCGGTCCACGCGCGGGTCGCTTTCGGAGTCGTCGCAGCGCAGGATCTCGCCCTCGCGCACGCACATGCCCGACAGGCTCGTTTCGCGCGCGAGGCGCAATCCAAGGAGGTCCGCGACGTTGCCCGAGGCCGCGCGGTACACCATGTCCTCGCCTTCGGCTAGCTCGACGACCGCGCCTTGCGCTCGCGTGAGCTGCTCGGTGCGCTCGGCCACGTAGGCCATCACGCCGCCGAGATCGAGCCCGAGCTTCGCGATGTCCGACTGCGCCTTGATGATTTCCAGCAGGGTTGCGTTGTCCAGTTGCGTGTCTTTCGCTTCGCTCTTCTTCATCGCTTAACCGTTAGCCTTGCCTTTGACTTGTTGACGGCACTGAAAGCCAAAGCGCCGTGCGATCGGGCTAAAGCATAGCAAACGCTATTGATTGTGCCAGCGCAAACGTTTTACATCTGCAATTCGCTGCGCTTTATGCGATTCGTTGCGAAGACACCCATTAGGCATACGCGTTCAGCGCTCGATGCGCTCGCGCGTCACGCGCAGCAGCGCCGCCATCGCGCGGCTCGCCGCATAGGCGTCGCGTTGCGCGATCGCGTCGTACACGAGGGTGTGATCGGGCAGCGCAGCGTTGAATACGTCGGCGCGCTTCGCATTCACGCGCAACTGGCCTTCGAGCGTGCGCTCGATCAGCGTGCCGAGCGGCACCAGCAATTCGTTGCGGCAGGCGCCCAGTACCGCGAGATGGAAGCGCAGGTCCGCGCGCACCCACTCGTCTACATTGCGCGCCCCAGCCATGGCCGCGTGCGCGGCGGCGATCGAGGCAAGCGCATCGGCGTCGTGCGCGTTCGCGGCCAGCCCTGCCGCAAACGGCTCGATCATCTCGCGCATTTCCTGGAGCTTGAGCGCGAAAGCGAGCGGCGGCGCCACGCGCGCGTACCAGTCGAGCACGTCGGCATCGAGCAGGTTCCACGCTTCGCGCGCCCGCACCCGCGTGCCCACGCGCGGGCGCGACTCCACGAGCCCTTTCGAGGTGAGCGTGCGCAGCGCCTCGCGCAGCACCGTGCGGCTCACGTCGAACGTTGCCATGAGTTCGGCCTCGCGCGGCAGGACCGTCGCAGGCGGGTAGTCGCCGCGCAGGATCGCGCTGCCGAGTTCGTAGGCCACCGTGCCGTGCAGATCGCGTTGAATCGCCGTTCTCCTGGATATTGGGAAGCGTTGCTAAATAATACTATTAATAGCACTTAAAGGCGAATTTTGCAGTAGCATGTGCGCTTGAAGACGTTGCCGCTCGCGCGTGGTGCGAGCGCCGCCCTACCGCTTAAGGTCATGGAGACACCGCATGAAAATCACCAGGCTCGAAACCTTCGTCGTCCCGCCGCGCTGGCTCTTTCTGAAGATCGAAACGGACGAAGGGATCGTCGGCTGGGGCGAGCCGATCGTCGAAGGCCGCGCGCATACGGTAGCCGCCGCCGTCGATGAACTCGCCGACTATCTGATCGGCCGGGATCCGCTCCTCATCGAAGACCACTGGCAGGTGATGTATCGCGCGGGCTTCTACCGCGGCGGCCCGATCTCGATGAGCGCCATTGCCGGTGTCGATCAGGCGCTCTGGGACATCAAGGGCAAGCACCATGGCGTGCCGGTTCACGCGCTGCTCGGCGGCCAGGTGCGCGACAAGATCAAGGTGTATTCGTGGATCGGCGGCGACCGTCCGAGCGACGTCGCCAACAACGCGCGCGCCGTGGTGGAGCGCGGCTTCAAGGCCGTGAAGATGAACGGCTCGGAAGAGCTGCAGATCATCGACACCTTCGACAAGGTGCAGGGCGTCATCAACAACGTCGCGGCCGTGCGCGAGGCCGTGGGCCCGAACGTCGGCATCGGCGTGGACTTCCATGGCCGCGTGCACAAGCCGATGGCCAAGGTGCTCGCGAAGGAACTCGATCCGTTCAAGCTGATGTTCATCGAGGAGCCCGTGCTCTCGGAGAACGTCGAGGCGCTGCGCGACATCGTCAACCAGACCAGCACGCCGATCGCGCTGGGCGAGCGTCTGTATTCGCGCTGGGATTTCAAGCACATTCTCGCGGGCGGCTACGTGGACATCATCCAGCCCGACGCCTCGCACGCGGGCGGCATCACCGAGTGCCGCAAGATCGCCGCGATGGCCGAAGCCTATGACGTCGCGCTCGCGCTGCACTGCCCGCTCGGGCCGATCGCACTCGCCACCTGCCTGCAGATCGACGCGGTGAGCTACAACGCGTTCATCCAGGAGCAGAGCCTCGGCATCCACTACAACAAGGGCAACGACCTGCTCGACTACATCAGGAATCCCGAAGTCTTCGAGTACGAAGACGGCTTCGTCTCGATTCCGCAGGGCCCGGGTCTCGGCATCGACGTGAACGAGGAGAAGGTGCGCGAAATGGCGAAGACCGGTCACCGCTGGCGCAATCCGGTGTGGCGTCACGAGGATGGCAGCGTCGCCGAATGGTGATGCACAAATGAACGTCGAAACGCGCGGCGCACAGCGTAACGTGACACGCCGGGCGTCGCGCGTTTCGGCGAGGTAACGTTTTGCGTGGCTTTGCGCGCTCAGGCGCGCGCGCTCGCGACACGCGCGAACGGCTTATGTCGTTTGCGCACACAGCCAGTTCATGGAAGGCCGCGCCGCGCAAGGCGTGGCCATCAGCGAACGCATTCCCCGCCAGCGAACGTCACCCACTGGCCTGCTCCTTGCTGATTCCTTTGCAACCCAACTTCGGTGTTGCAAAGGATTCCATGGACGCGTCGCTTCCCGACTATCTGGTCCGCGAACAAGCCGCCGTCGGCGCACTCGTCGCCTTCGGCTTCCTGCGCGTGTTCGCTGCCGCAATCGCCTTCACGCGCGGCTGGCGCATTCGCTGGGTCGAGTACGCCGCGATCGGCGCCGCGGCGCTGTGGTGCGCGCCGCAGCTGATTGCGCTGATCGCCAATCCAACGTCCGGGGCCGCGCTCGCGGAGCTCGAAGGCAACGCCACGGGCTGCGCCCTCGCCCTCTTCTTCTCACCGATCCTCAGTCACCGGCTCGGCTACGAATAGGTTGCAGCGACGACGTTTCAGCCCTGCAACACGTAGGCCGGCACGCTGTGCGCGAGCGCGGCCGCGGCCACCAGCACGCCGATCATCACGATCGCTTCGAGATGGATCACGTTGACGAAACGGCGCGCCGCCGCTGTCGACGCCGCGCGCCGCAACTCCGGCATCGCCACGAGCCGGTTGAAGCCGCCCATCGCGAGCGCGAGCAGGACGAGCACGGCCTTGAGCATCAGCACGCGGCCCCAGGTGCTGCCGACCATGGCGTCGATCGAGCCGCCGCTGCCGCGCAGCGCGTCGAACACGCCCGTCGCGATCACGAAGCCGACCGCAAAGAACGCCACGTTCGAAATCTGGCCCGCCGTGCGGATCAGCACGCCGCGCGCCGTCGATGCGCCGAGCGCCGGCAGCACGGCAAGTCCCCCCGCCATGACGATGCCGCTCCACGCGCTCGCACTGAGCAAATGGAGGGTGTGCAGCCCGAGCGCGGCCGAGGCGAAGCCCGCATCGGCCGCGTGCCCGAGCCCCGCCCGCCCGGCGGCGATGGCGACGAGCGCGAGCCACAGCACGCCGTCGCGCGCCACACTCGAAGCCGCGAACGCGCAGCCGAGCAGCACGAGCGCGCCGACGAACGCAACGCTCCACGCGTGGCCAACGTGCGTTTGCGAGAGCACCGTGCCGACCACGCCGAACGCGCTGGGCAACGGTTCGCCGCTGACCGACGCACTCTCGTAAAGCATCCACAGGATGAGCGCCGCCACGAGCACGAATGCCGCAGCGCGCAGCGAGCGTTGCGCACGCAGCCATGCGAGGCGCGCGGGCGCGACGGCCGTGCGGCCGTCCTTGTCGAGCCACGCGCCATAGAACGCAGAGCCGAGCGCGAATGCGTAGGCAATGTTGACGATGGCCGCCATGGCGACCTGCCCGATCCAGAGCCAGTCAGCTTTCATCGGACCTCGCCCTCCCGCGTGTTGCGGGTCGCACGGACTTCGCGCGAAGGGGATCGGTCGGCTTGATGCAACGATAGGGAAAGTGCAATTGGAGTCATCGAGACAAGTGGCAAGGAAACAACATGAAAACGGCAACAGCAGCACGCACACGCATCACATCGCGTGCCCGCAAGGGTGCCTGCTTCGATAGCCGGCGCGCCATTCGGTTCAATGCGGGCTCGATGCGGCTTCAACGCGCGTTCCATGCGCGAGCATCGAGCCGAGGCACGAGACCGAAAGCAGCGGCGGCATGCGCCCGGCATCAGGTCATGCATGAACCCGGCAACGAGCGGCTCGCCGAGTGTGGCGCCGGTGCGGGACAACCCCGTGTCACCGATCGGCGAACAGGTGCAGAATCATAACCGGCGCCACCGCGACGATCGGCCGCAAGCGCGTCGCGGTGGCGCCGCGAAGGCATCGGCGGGCGCTTGTGGCGCATGTGGCAAATGGTCACTATGAGTTCCCGATGCTAGAATCTGCTGCGTCGTCGCAGCGCGCACGGTCTTCTGCTTTCATCGCGCGCAGCCTAAAAGCCGGGCCGTTCGAAGCCTGGTCAGGTCCACGATAAAGATGGAGTTACGCGTGTCCCCAAGACGTATCTTCCGACCGCTCATTCCGCTCGTCGCGCCTCTGGCAGCAGCACTTTTGCTCGGGACGACCGGCGTTCTCAGCGCGGCACATGCCCAGACGGCGGCCTCCGCGCCGCAGCCCAACGCCCCGGACACGATCGCCTCACGCGTACAGGGTTGCACCGCGTGCCACGGCTCGCACGGGCAGGGCACCGACAACGACTACTTCCCGCGTCTCGCCGGCAAACCGGCCGAGTACCTGTTCAACCAGCTAATGAACTTCCGCGAGGGGCGCCGCAAGTACCCTCCGATGAATTATCTGGTCACCTATCTCTCCGACGACTACCTGCACGAGATCGCGACGTTCTTCTCACAGCAGCGGCCGCCCTACCCACCGCCCGCGAAACCTTCGGTCGGCAGCGACACGCTCGCGCGCGGTCAGCAGATCGTCCTGCACGGCGACCCGGCCAAGCAGGTGCCCGCCTGCGCGGCCTGCCACGGCGCGAAGCTCACCGGCATGGAGCCGGCCATTCCGGGTCTGGTCGGTCTGCACATGGATTACATCAGCGCGCAGATCGGCGCCTGGCGCTCGGGCTCGCGGCATGCGAAGGCGCCCGACTGCATGCATGAGATCGCCACGCGCCTCACCGACGAAGACGTGAACGCGGTCGCGGCCTGGCTCTCCACGCAGAGCGCGCCGCAGAACCCCGTGCCGGCGCCGGCTGGCTCACTCAAGACGCCGCTTGCCTGCGGCAGCGAACCGCAATAAGGCGCCGGGGAGACAGCCAATATGAACCGCAAGTCCCTGTTCGCACTTTCCGCCGTCGTCGTGGCCGCCGCCGCGGCCCTCGTGCCGGTGCTCTGGTCGGGCACCCGCTATCTGCACAATGGCGCAGCGCAGGCCGCGACGCCCGTCGACCAGGCCGATCTCATCAAGAAGGGCGAGTATCTCGCGCGCGCTGGCGACTGTATCGCCTGCCACACCGTGCGCGGCGGCCAGATGTTCGCGGGCGGCCTGCCGATGGCCACGCCGTTCGGCACGCTCTACACCCCCAACATCACGCCTGACGACCAGTACGGCATCGGCAAGTGGAGCGCCGACGACTTCTATCGCGCCATGCACACGGGCCGCTCCAAGGACGGCAGCCTGCTCTATCCGGCGTTCCCGTTCGCGAGCTACACCAAGGTCACGCGCGCCGACGCCGACGCGATCTTTGCCTATTTGCGCTCCGTCCCGCCAGTCAACGTGCCTAGCCGCCCGCACGAACTCAAGTTCCCGTTCAACAACCGCAACCTGCTGATCGGCTGGCGCACACTGTTCTTCCGCGAAGGCGAATACAAGCCCGATCCGACCAAGTCGGTCGAATGGAACCGTGGCGCGTATCTCGTGGAAGGCCTCGGCCATTGCGGCATGTGCCACACGTCCATCAACGCGGTGGGCGGCCCGGTCAACTCGGCGGCCTTCGCGGGCGGCCTGATCCCGCTGCAGAACTGGTATGCGCCGTCGCTCACGGGCAGCGAAGGCGGCCTCGGCGACTGGGACATCAAGGACATCGCAAGCCTCTTGAAGACCGGCGTTTCGCAGCGCGGCGCCGTGTTCGGTCCGATGGCGGACGTGATCCACAACAGCCTGCAATACCTCTCGGACGACGACATCCACGCGATGGCCTCGTATCTGAAGACCATCCCGCAGAAGAAGGAAGCGCCCGAAACGATGCAGATGGAGACTTCGGAAGCGTTCGGCGGCGAACTCTTGCAGCAAGGTCAGAAGATCTACCATGACCAGTGTGCGAAGTGCCACGCGGAGAACGGTCTCGGCATGCCGCCGAACTTCCCGCCGCTTGCGAACAACCAGTCGATCCAGATGCACTCGGCCGTGAACCCGATCCGCATGGTGCTCAACGGCGGCTATCCGCCGAGCACGGGGGGCAATCCGCGCCCGTACGGCATGCCGCCGTTCGCGCAGGCGCTCTCGAACCAGGAGGTTGCGGCGGTGGTGACGTTCATCCGCATGTCCTGGGGCAACAAGGGCACGCCGGTGTCCCCGCAGCAGGTCTCGGACCTGCGCTCGTCTCCGCTCGACTGACGCCTGTGTCGACCAGAGTTAGCATGTCGACCGGAGTTGACGCTTTAGCGCCTGCTCCGGTCCCATAGCGCTTACTCTGGTCCCATGCAAAGCCGACCGCCGCCGTTAGGGCCCCAGCCCTTACGGCGGTCCCACGCAAGTGGTTACTGCTATAGTAACGATTGCCTGATAAGGGCGCAGTCCGCAAAGCGCGGGCTGCGCCCTTCGCTATTTGGCGCCGGGCCGTGCGGTGAAGGCGGTTCCGTGGCCCGTCAGGCCTGGTTTTGAACGCCGCGGTCGAGCACGGCGCCGTACGGGGTGGAACACTGTTCCACCGGCGCGCGCTGCGCTCACGAAGAACAAGGAGTGGTCGTCATGCACGCCGGTGAGCGTCTGAACAGCATTACTCACCTCGTGGGCGCGATGTTGTCGGTAGCGGGGCTGGTCTCGCTCGTGACGCTCGCGGCGCTGGATCACGACGCGTATAAGGTCGTGAGCTTTGCGGTATACGGGGCGATGTTGTGCGCGCTGTACACGATCTCGACGCTGTATCACGGCGTGCGCGGCATACGCCTGAAGGCAGTGCTGCAAAAGTGCGACCATGCCGCGATCTATCTGCTCATCGCGGGAAGCTATACTCCGTTCGCGCTCGTGACGCTGCGTGGGCCCTGGGGCTGGTCGCTCTTCGGCGTGAGCTGGGGCCTCGCGGCCCTTGGCATCGTCCAGGAACTCACGCTCGGGCGGCGCACGAGAATGCTTTCGATGGTGCTCTACGTGGTGATGGGCTGGCTCGCGGTGGTGGCGGTTCGCCCGCTCATCGAAGCCTTGCCGGCCGCGGGCACCGCGTGGCTGCTGGCCGGCGGCGTCATTTACAGCGTCGGTATTTATTTTTTCGTCAATGACGAGCGCATCCGGCACGGACATGGAATCTGGCATCTGTTCGTGCTCGCCGGGAGCGTCTGTCAATTCGTGAGCGTCGCGCGCTACGTCGCGTGACGCGTCAATGGGAAGACATCGCACGGCCGCCGCAGTGTCCGCGGCCGCACGATGCAACTTAACGCCAGACGACGGGTCTTGATAGACCCGTCCGTTCCATGAAGAAAAAACGCGGCGCGCGCACTGGCGCGCCCTCCGAACAACGCGAAGAAGCGGCTTCACCGGGCGCATTTGAAGCCGGCAACACCGCTTTGGCTGCGCAGCGCGCCTTCGGGCCGCGAAGCGACGCCCGCGCTACTGCAATACAACAGGTGTTTATGTCTTTCGATTCTCTCGGCTTGTCCGAACCGCTGGTCCGCGCAGTCAACGAACTTGGGTACAGCACGCCCACGCCTATCCAGGCGCAGGCGATTCCCGCCGTGCTCGGCGGCGGCGACCTGCTCGCCGGCGCGCAAACCGGCACCGGCAAGACCGCCGGCTTCACGCTGCCGATCCTGCAACGCCTCACGGACATGGCGCCGGCAGCGGGCGGCAAGCGCGTGGTGCGCGCGCTGATCCTCACGCCCACGCGCGAGCTCGCCGCGCAGGTCGAAGAGAGCGTGCGCGCCTACGGCAAGTATCTGAAGCTCAAGTCCACGGTGATGTTCGGCGGCGTGGGCATCAATCCGCAGATCGACGCGCTCAGGCGCGGCGTGGATATCGTGGTCGCGACGCCGGGGCGCCTGCTCGATCACATGCAGCAAAAGACGATCGATCTTTCGCAGCTCGAGATTCTCGTGCTCGACGAAGCCGACCGCATGCTCGACATGGGCTTCATCCACGACATCAAGCGCGTGCTCGCGAAGCTCCCGCCCAAGCGCCAGAACCTGCTCTTCTCGGCCACCTTCGCCGACGAGATCAAGGCGCTCGCCGACAACCTGCTCGACTCGCCGGCGCTCATCGAAGTCGCGCGCCGCAACACCACGGCCGAAACCGTGGCGCAGAAGATCTATCCCGTCGATCGCGACCGCAAGCGCGACCTGCTCACGCACCTGATCCGCCAGCACAACTGGTTTCAGGTGCTCGTGTTCACGCGCACCAAGCACGGCGCGAACCGCCTCGCCGAGCAGCTCACGAAGGACGGCATCAGCGCGCTCGCGATTCACGGCAACAAGAGCCAGTCGGCACGCACGCGCGCTTTGAGCGAGTTCAAGGACGCCACGCTGCAGGTTCTCGTCGCCACCGACATCGCCGCACGCGGGATCGATATCGACCAGCTTCCGCACGTCGTCAACTACGATCTGCCGAACGTGCCCGAGGACTACGTGCACCGCATCGGCCGCACCGGCCGCGCGGGCGCGACGGGCGAAGCCGTGTCGCTCGTGTGCGTGGACGAGCATCAACTGCTCAAGGACATCGAGAAGCTCATCAAGCGCGCGGTGCCCCAGGAGATCATTGCGGGCTTCGAGCCGGACCCGAACGCGAAGCCTGAGCCGATCCAGCGCCGCAGCCAGCCGCAAGGCCGCTCTCCGCGCCAGGGACAAGGCCCTGGCCGCGGTGCGTCGAATGGCGTGAATGCCACGAACGGCGGCCGGCCCGCGCAGGCGCGTGAACCGCGTGAGTCGCGCGGCGGTAATCGCGAAGGTGGCCGCGAAGGTGGCCGTGAAGGCAACCGCGAAGGTGGCCGTGAAAGTAACCGCGAAGGTGGCCGCGACAGCAACCGCGCGCAGCCAGCCAGCGGTGGCGGCAACGGCGGCCAGCGCCCGGCCAAGCCGGCCTCGAACGGCGGCGGCGTGCGCACCGCCAAGCCCGTGAAACAGCAAGGCGCGAATCACGGCGCTCAAGGCGCGCGCGGCGAGCATACGCGTCGCGAAAGCCAGCGCGGCGTTTCGCACGAGAGCGCCATGGGCCGCCCGCAACAACGCAAGCCGCAAGGCAACCCGGGCGCACTGCTCGGCGGCCGCCCCGGCGGCAATTCGCGCCGCGACGGCAACGGCCAGCGCGATCGCTGATCTTCGCGTCCAGAAACGAAAAAGCCCGCTCGAGCAGCGGGCTTTTTGTCTTTGCGCGCCGGTGTCCTAGCGGAAAAAGACGTGTTGCGTGATCTTCGCGAGCGGATAGTGCACGCCGGGCCGGATCTTCGCAGGCAGGTTGAGCGGCTTGAGCAGCATCTTCACGCACATGTCGGCGGAAAGATTGTGGCGCACCAGCTTGTTCACGCGCGCGGTGAGCTCGCGGCTATAGGCATCGTCGCGCACGCGGTCGGGGTAGCGGCTCGCGTACACATGGCGCAGCGCAATCTCGGAATCCTCGTTCTTGATCTCCATCACGCGGCGCATGAGCGCACCGAGTACGGCGAGACGCCCGTGCCCTTCTATCTGGTTGTACTTCTTGAAATAGCGGAAAAAGTGCTTGTAGTGGCGCACTTCGTCGCTGCGAATGTTGTCGGTGATTTCCTTGAGCACGGGCTCATCCGAATACTCGCCGATCGCACGGTAAAGCGTGGCGGTGCCGGTTTCGACCACGCAGCGCGCAACCATTTCGAGCGCGCGCGTTTTCTCGAACTCCTCGAATGAACAGGTCTTCGAATACTCTTCGATGAAGGTCTGAAACGCCGCGTCCCAGTCGAACTCGGGCCACACGTACTGGATATACGTCTTCAGCGCGCGCCCGTGCTGAAGCTCCTCGGGCTCCCATTCGCGGTTGAGCCACTCTGAGACCTCGGGGTCGCCGTTGAAGAATACGTTCAGGTTACTGGTGTAAAGGTCGGAACCACTTTCAATGAACGAAGAGGCGGCGAGGAGCAGCATCAGATCTTCGTTGGCGGCGGCACGTTGACGGTCGATACGTGTGAGATCGATGTCTTCGATGCGCCAGGGCATCACATGGCGAGGCTCATTGTCGTTACGCATTGTGTCCTACTCCCGAAGCGGCGTTTTACGCTCACGACGCGCGGCGCCCGGTAGGAAGCCCGAGGCCCGGCGAACTGCGCCAGTCACGCGCGGCGAACGTTACAAGCCATCCCTATTTCCATCTTAGCTGTACTTTCGCGTAGCTGCAGTCATAAAGCACAGACCGGGCCCGGTTCCCGCAGTTCCGCGAATAGACGACCTCTTCGCGTTACGTCATGTGACGATCACCGGCCGAGGCGCAAACGCATTACCCGCGGGCATACCGTGCGTTTGATGCGTAGCGTATCGAAGCGGATTCGCTCGCTGCGTGCCGCGCTGCGGCACGAACCTCAAGTGATTTCGCGAATCCAGGCGGCTCGCACTACCGCTGCGTGCGGGCTCGAATGTCAAAGGGAAAATTTTTGGGGCGTGGTTTGTACAACGCAGCGGCGTTGACTACACTCCAGTTCCCCGAGGTAGATCCCGGGCTGGATGCCGTTTTGGCCGCGCACAGGCGGCCCGGGCGGCCGGTCCCTCCAGCCAGCCGATCTGCACGGTCGCAGGCTTTCGCTCACACCACCGCATTCCTGTCGCTGCGCCGCCCTGCGGGCCGCAACCGGCGACCTCTGATGCGGCAACACGGAGAGAACGATGCTGAGTCCGCATGAATTCGCCACCCTGCTGCTAGTACAGGACGCCCCCAACCAGCTCGACATGGAGCGAGAAGAACTGGACGCCTTGCTCGAACGACAGCTCGTCCAACTGGAGCGCCTTGCATCCGGCCTTCAGCAATGGCGACTAACCGAAATCGGCGACTCTGCGTTGCGCGCCATCAAGCGGTGTTCGTAGCCTGATCCCGCGGGCCGAGCACCCGCGTAGCCACAGGCTCCATTGCCCTCTATCGATTTGCGCGGACGCGTGAGTCGTCCGCCAGCCCGGCTTGTCGGGCACGTCCCCGATGCAGGCGCACGGCAGTAGACGTACGCGCCTGCAGTGCATGGTCACGCGGACCCGCGCGCTTCATGCCCGCGTGACCATTTTTTTGCGCGTGCTGCTTTGCACGCGCGGACGCGCGCACCCTGCCGCGGCACTATTCGCCTACCCGGCTCTCAGCGTGGGGTCGACCGCCGCCCGCCAGCTCAGCGCCTGGGCGCGCTGCGTATTGAGGAAGTTCACCCACTCACCCCGAGCCTCGCCGTTGCCGCTCTTGCCGAGCGTGGTGTATTGCTGCGCGAGCTGAGCCTGGAAGCCGCAAAACTGGTCCTGGGGCAGCCTGCCGCGCCGATTGGCGACCCACGCATCGAAAATGGCCGCGTAGACGCCCGGCGCATACGCACCGAAATCGACCGCCTGACCGCCGCACATCTGTTGCAACGCGGCCAGCGACGGTGCGCGCCCCCCGCCTTCCGGGCCCGGCGGCGCGCCCACGCACCCCGCGAGCAGCACGGCCGCACCGATCATTGCAATTGCACGCATGATTGCCTCGTTATCGTTTTCGACTGGTTGGAACGACTGCATCCCGACTCGGTTATTGTCGCACCGCGCCGCGCGAGCGACACCCTGGCCGTTCCGTCGCGCCGAGGCGAGCGCAAATCGCTTTCGGGCTATGCTGGATTCGATGCCACGCGTCTCGTTGCGCGCCGGTCGACGGCCGGTCGACGCGCGTGCCGCGCACCCTCCAGGGAGACTGCACGATGCCTCAGTCGCACGCCGAGTCGTACATCCTCGCGCTGGACCAGGGCACGACGAGTTCACGCGCCCTGCTGCTAGAGCGCAGCGGCGCAATCGTCGCGCTCGCACAGAAGGAGTTTGCGCAACTTTACCCGCGGCCCGGCTGGGTCGAGCATGACCCGCGCGACATCTGGTCGAGCCAGGCAGGCGTCGCGGCGGAAGCGCTCACGCGCGCGGGCGTCGGGGCCGCAGCGATTGCGGGCATCGGCATCACGAACCAGCGTGAAACGACCATCGTGTGGGACCGTGAAACGGGTCAGCCCGTGTACAACGCCATCGTCTGGCAGGACCGCCGCACGGCCGGCTATTGCGACGAACTGAAGGCGCGCGGCCTCGAGCCAATGGTGCGCGCGAAAACCGGCCTGCCGATCGACGCGTACTTTTCGGCGACGAAAATCCGCTGGATTCTCGATCATGTCGAGGGCGCGCGCGAAAAGGCGCGCGCGGGCCGGCTCGCGTTCGGCACCGTAGACGCCTGGCTGCTGTGGCACTTCACTCGCGGCGCGCTGCACGCCACCGACATCACGAACGCTGCGCGCACGATGCTCTTCGACATCCACACGCTGCGCTGGGACGATGACCTGCTCGCGCTCTTCGAGATTCCGCGCAGCATGCTGCCGCAGGTGCGTTCGTCGTCGGAGGTCTATGCACGCACGGCGGCAGCGCTCTTTGCAGCCGAAATCCCGCTTGCCGGCGTGGCCGGCGACCAGCATGCGGCGCTCTTCGGGCAGATGTGCATGCATCCCGGCATGGTGAAGAACACCTACGGCACCGGCTGCTTTCTCGTGATGAATACCGGCGCGCAGCCTGTCGAGTCGAGCCACAACCTCGTCACGACCATCGCGTGGCAAGCGCTCGGGCAAACGCAATACGCGCTGGAGGGCAGCATCTTTATCGCGGGCGCGGTGGTGCAATGGCTGCGCGACGGCCTCGGCATCATTCGCAGCGCAGCGGAAATCGAACCGCTCGCGGCCAGCGTGCCGCACAGCGACGGCGTGTACCTCGTGCCCGCGTTCGCCGGCCTCGGCGCGCCGCACTGGAACGCGCACGCGCGCGGCACGCTGTTCGGGCTCACGCGCGGCACGACCGCGGCGCATATCGCACGCGCGGCGCTCGAGTCGATCGCCTATCAGTCGTTCGACGTGCTCGCCGCCATGGAGGCCGATGCCGGTATGCGCGTGAACGAGCTGCGCGTGGATGGCGGCGCCAGCGCGAACGATCTGCTCATGCAGTTTCAGGCCGACCTGCTGGGCGTGAACGTGTTGCGGCCGCGCTCGAGCGAAAGCACCGCGCTGGGCGCGGGATATCTGGCCGGGCTCGCGGTGGGGTTCTGGCGCGATATCGATGAACTCCAGCAGCATTGGAGCCTCGAGCGCCGCTTCACGCCCTCGTTGCCGCGCGACGATGCGGCAAGGTGCCTGGCCGGCTGGCAGCGCGCGATACGCGCGGCAAAAGAATGGGCCGACACCCGCGAGGCAAACGCAATGGACGACGGCTGAGCCTCGCAGGCCGCGAGTGCGCTGCGTGCAAAAAGCAAAAGCACGTATGATGGGAGTTTCCACCTTCCCGCCTGCCTGGCTCAGGCGCACGCACCGGCCGCCGACCGCTGGCCGCGCGCTGCCCGGCCTCTCGTTTCACGCATGATCGACCATCTCATCTGCGACTGTGACGGCGTGCTCGTCGACAGCGAAGTCATCGCCGACCGCGTTCTGTTCGACACGCTCAGCGGCACCTTTCCCGGCATCGATTTTCACGCCGCCGTGAACGCGGCGTTCGGCCAGCAGACCTCGCGCTTTCTCGCCGACGTCGCCGCGCGCTTCGACCTCACGATGCCCGAGGACTTTCTCGAGACCATCGAACATCGTTGCGAAGCCGCCATTGCCGAGTCGGTGAGCCCGATCAACGGCGTGCGCGACGCCTTGCGCCGGGTGACGCTGCCTGCCGCCGTTGTTTCGAACAGCCGGCTCACGCGCGTGCACGCTTCGGTGCGGCGCGCCGGGCTCGACACCATCTTCGGTGAGCGCATCTTCAGCGCCGAGCAGGTCGCGCGGCCCAAGCCTTATCCGGACGTATACCTGCACGCGGCGAAGCAGCTCGGCGTGGAGCCGGCGCGCTGCATCGTCGTCGAAGACAGCATTTCGGGTTTGAACGCCGCGCGCGCGGCAGGCATGAAGACGATTGCGTTCGTGGGCGCGAGCCACATTCCGTCGGGCTACGCCGATGTGCTGCGCGAGATGGGCATCACGCGCATCATGGCGCACATGGAAGAGCTGCCGGCGCTCGTCGAGGCCGGCGTGCGCGGCGAATTCGGCGACGTGCAGTCGTAAGGCTGCGCGCCCCAAAGGCGCGCAGATCGCACAAGTCGCACGCGCCGCAATGAAAACGGGACGCGGCGCCCATCGGCCGCCACGTCCCTCACCCCGCTACTTTCAACGCGCCTCAGGCCGGCTCGGCGCAGCGCTCGCGCGCCACGGCGAGCGACTCGCGAAACGCCACCAGTTCGGCAATCGAGAGCACCGGCAGATTGTGCAGCTTCGCGAAGTCGTCGACCTGCTTGCCGCGCGCCATCGTGCCATCCGGGTTCATCAGCTCGCACAGCACGCCGGCGGGCGCGAGGCCCGCGAGCACCGCCAGATCGACGGTGCCTTCAGTATGGCCGCGGCGCGCCAGCACGCCGCCCTTCTGCGCGCGCAGCGGGAACACGTGGCCCGGGCGCACGATATCGGCAGGCTTCGCGTCCGGGGCAATCGCGGCGCGGATCGTCGTCACGCGGTCGGCGGCCGAAACACCCGTGCTCACGCCGTCGCGCGCTTCGATCGAGACCGTGAACGCGGTGCGGTTGCGGCTCTCGTTGTGGGCCACCATCGGCGGCAGTTCGAGCGCGCGCACCTTTTCGTCGGACAGACACAGGCAGACGATGCCGCTGCATTCGCGGATGAAGAGCGCCATCGTTTCGGGCGTGAGGCGTTCGGCCGCGACGATCAGATCGGCCTCGTCCTCGCGGTCGTGGTCGTCCTGCAGCACGACCGGGCGGCCTTCGCGCATGGCTTGCAACGCGGCGGCAATGCGCGGCGGCACCGGCTCGGAATCGATGAACGGGAGATCGGCGGCGGCGTCGAGCGGCGCGTCCTGGGATGAAGCGAGAGTGGTACTGGCAGTAAGGGACATGTGAAACGCTCCTCGCGAGAGTTAGGCGAAAAACGTTTCAGGGCATTGCAAACAGACAGGAATCCCCGGCACGCGTGATTCGCACGGATGCGGCGCGCCCCGAAAATGGGGACGCACGCGCATCGGCCAAAACGCCGCGGCGGATGGGCAAACATGACCATCTGCACATCTTCTTTCATCCGGACTATGACCGTCGGCTCTGGCTTCGCACCAGATCTGCTGACCCTGCGCACGACACAATGAGGCTCGCGCAGGCGCTCGCGGGCTCGTCGACCTTGCCTTGCGGCGCGGCCGGCATACCGCCGGTGGGGAATTTCACCCCGCCCTGAAGACGCACTGATTACCGGCTTATTACCTGACTTAACCGGCGGGCAAAGGATACAACAGGCTGCGCATCTGTGCAGCGCGAAAAAGTACGAGTAGACAATTTTCTCGAAAATGCGACGCGGCTCATGCCGGCTGCGCCGCCACGGCTGCGACCGACTCGACCGACTTGACCGCCTCCACCGCGTCGACCGTCCTGACCGCTTCGACTGCCGACGCCGCTTCGCCGCCAGCCGGCGCGGCTGGCACGTCCCAGCGCGGCGGCGTCTCGGCGTTGAGCGTCACGCGAAACACACGCGCCTCGGTGTCGCCCGGGTTGCGCAGGCTGTGCGGCTGGTCGGCGTCGAAAACGATCGCGTCGCCGGTTGCGAGCAGTTGGCGTCGATCGTGCACGCTCACTTCGAGCGTACCCTCGCTCACCACGAGGTTCACCGTCGTGCCGGGCGGGCGGCGCACGCCGGGCTCAGTATGCAGCGGCGCGATGCGCAGTTCGTGGAATTCGGCGGCGGCGGGTTCCCCTTCCGGATAGAGCGCGCGCGCCGAAAAACGGCCGTCGGCGGAAACGAGGCGCGACGCC
The DNA here is from genome assembly GCF_024206515.1 of Paraburkholderia sp. CNPSo 3281. NCBI lineage: Bacteria > Pseudomonadati > Pseudomonadota > Betaproteobacteria > Burkholderiales > Burkholderiaceae > Paraburkholderia > Paraburkholderia sp. CNPSo 3281. Next base: position 362,035 of record NZ_JAMBPS010000001.1, read on the forward strand.
CGCTCGGCGGGCAAATGCTCGAAGCCGTTCACGGCATGGCGCCGCAGGAACGCCGAAACCGAGACTTTGAGCGCCGCCGCCACCTTGCACAGCACCTTGATCGACGGCACGCTGCGCGCCGACTCGACTTGCGCGAGCATCGCGCGCGAGACACCCGAGGCGCGTGCGAGCGCATCGAGCGAAAGCTGGCGTTCGGCGCGCAGCCGGGCGAGGTTCACACCCACGAGATGCTCCAGCGTCTCGTAAGATCCTTCGGTGTGCGCAATATCGGGTTGTGCATCGCGGACGAGCGCGAGGGGTGAATGCATGGCTGCCTCCAGGCGCGCCGCGTGATTGCGGCGCAAGAGCATGAATGGAGGCAAGACTAGCATCGCGATTTGCCGGGCCCAACGAAGTTATCTTCACACTGTTATCAGCATTGCAGAGCGCCAATCCTGGATTGCTTTCGCGTCCTGCGCATAAGGCGCATTGCCCGCTGCACGGCCTTGCGCGTTGCCCTCATCGGGCGCTCACGTATTCTGCCGCGCCGCCACGCGCGCTTCGGGCAGCGGTACGGCGCGCGTGTCGAGCCGCGCCGCCGCCGAGGTGAGCACGAACGCCGCCACCGAGACGGCCGCGGCCACCCACGGCAGCGAGTCGAGCGCCACGCCGTGCGCAATGGCGAGACCGCCCATCCACGCGCCCATTGCGTTGCCCACGTTGAACGCGCCGATGTTCAACGTCGAAGCGAGGTTCGGCGCCGCCGCGGCCTTCGCGACCACGCGCATCTGCAACGGCGGCACGGTCGCGAACGCGGCGACGCCCCACACGAAGACGGTGATCGCGGCGGGCCACATGGCGTGGCTCGTCTTCGTGAAGATGGCCATGACCACGGCGAGCATCAGGAGAATGCCCATGAGCGAAGGCATCAGCGCGCGGTCTGCGAGCTTGCCGCCCAGGGTGTTGCCGAGCGTCAGGCCCACGCCGAACAGCACGAGCATCAGCGTCACGCCGCGCGGCGAGAAGCCGCCCACCTGTTCGAGAATCGGCGCGATGTAGGTGAACACGACGAACACGCCGCCGAAGCCCAGCACCGTCATGCCGAGCGCGAGCCACACCTGCGGGTCGCGCAGCACGCGCACTTCGTGGCCGAGTCCGGCCGGGCCGCTGTCGTGATGATTGGGCACCAGAGCCGTCACGCCGACGAGCGAAATCACGCCAAGGCCGCTCACGATCCAGAACGCCATGCGCCAGCCGAACTGCTGGCCAATGGCGGTGCCGAACGGCACGCCCAGCACGGTGGCGAGCGTGAGTCCCGTGAACATCAGCGCGATGGCGCTCGCGCGCTTTTCCTGCGGCACGAGCGAGGCGGCCACCACGGCGCCGATGCCGAAGAACGAACCGTGCGCGAACGACGCGACGACACGTGCGACCATCAAGAGCGAATAGTTCGAGGCGACCGCGCACATCACGTTGCCGACGATGAACACGCCCATCAGTAGTTGCAGCGCGAGCTTGCGGGGCATGCGGCTCGTCAGCACGGCAAGCAGCGGCGCGCCGGCCGCTACGCCGAGCGCGTAGCCCGTCACGAGCAGGCCCGCGGCGGGAATCGTCACGTTCAGATCGCGCGCCACATCGGGCAACAGGCCCATGATGAGGAACTCGGTGGTGCCGATGGCAAAGGCGCTGATGGCCAGCGCGAGTAAGGGGATAGGCATCGAAATCTCCGAAAATCAGCCTGGATTCAAATGGGCTTCAGTGGCATCCAGCGGCCATCAAGCCGCCGCGCCAACCGGCAGCGACGTCACGAACTCGACGACGACACCCGGCGCGAGCGCGACGAACAGCTGCACTTCCGCGCTCGCGGGCACCTCCGTCAGTTGGTACGGCACGCGGTGCGCCGCAAGCCGCTCGACGAGTGCGCGCCACTCAACGCCCGGTGCCACGCGAAACGCCACGTGGTCGATGCGCGGCGCGACGAGCGCAGACGATCCACCTGACAAGCGGGCGGGCCCGGTCGCATCGACCAGATGGATGACCGGGCGGCCGTTCGCGTAGAGCCAGTGGCCGTCCACGCGAAACAGCGGCCGCGGGCCGTCATCGAGGCCGACGATGTCGCGAAAGAAGCGGCATGTGCCTTCGAGGTCGTGCGTGACGAGGGTGACGTGATCGAGTTGCATGGCGTGCGGGCCGTGGCGGATGTCCTGAAAACACGCGCATTTTCGCGGCTACACTCGAATTTGATAATTGGCGTAGCATTTGAATCATTTTCAATCTATTTCTAATAATCGCGCGATGGACAACCTCGGCGACGTGCGCCTCTTCGTGGAAGCGACACGCCTCGGCAGCCTTTCCGCGGCGGGCCGCAAGCTCGGCCTCACGCCCGCGGCGGCCAGCGCCCGGCTCGCGCGGCTCGAAGCGGAGCTTCGTGCGCGTCTTTTCGACCGCACCACCCGCCAGCTGCGCCTCACCGACGAAGGCCGCCTCTACCTCACCTGCAGCGAGCACGCGCTGCGCTCACTCGACGACGCCAAAGCGGCCTTGCAGGAGGGCCAGAACGCAGTGCGCGGCAAGGTGCGCATTTCGGCGACCTCGGATTTCGGCCGCAATCTGCTGATGAGCTGGCTCGACGAATTCCGCGCCCTCTATCCCGACGTGCGTTTCGCGCTGATGCTGACCGACTCGCTCTCGAATCTCGTGCTCGAAGACATCGATCTCGCGATCCGCTTCGGCACGCCGCAGGACAGCTCGCTCGTGGCGCGCTGGCTCGCGCCGAACCGCCGCGTGCTGTGCGCCTCGCCCGACTACCTCGCGCGCTGCGGCGAGCCGAAGGACCCGAACGATCTGGCCCGTTTCGACTGCATCGTGATCGGTTCGGCGGCGGGGCCGGTGAACGAATGGCGCTTCACGCGCGGCAGCGGATCGCAGGCCGAAACGCAGACCTATACGGTGCCGCTCGATGGCGCACTCGAATCGACGGATGGCGAAGTCGCGCGCCAGTGGGCGCTGTGCGGCTACGGCCTCGCGGTGAAGTCGATCTGGGATGTCGCGGACGATCTGCGCGCCGGGCGGCTCAAGACCGTGATGCCCGAGTGGCGCTACCCCGACGCGCCGCTGCACGCGCTCTATCACCGCAACCGCTTTCTCGCGCCGCGCGTGCGGGCGCTGCTCGATTTCCTCACCGAGCGTTTCGCGCAGACTTCGGGCGAACTGGAAGCGCTCGTCCCCTGCACGGATCCAGCCGTTGCGACGCAAAGCCGCAGACGCAAACGGATATAATGTTGGATTGCGCAGAAAGTGATCCGCAGCCGCATCCGCATTGGTAAATATCGGCAAATGCGGCGCCGGCAGAAAGAAGCGAAAAACAACGCGGAACGTCCCAAGTTGCTAGACGCGCCTGGCCAGAAACAGGATGCCGAAGCCGGCTCACAGCCGACATCGCCGCGCCCCGATTCGGCCCCTTAAAACACCGTAGTCCTGACGTGCAGACCGTGCATCACGCGCGTGCATCAAGCGGACGACGCCCCCAGGTCAACCACTGCGAACGGCGAAACCCGATGACCAAGAAAGTATATGTAAAGACCTTTGGCTGCCAGATGAACGAGTACGACTCCGACAAGATGGTCGATGTACTCGGCGCCGCCGAAGGTCTCGTGAAGACCGACACCCCCGAAGACGCGGACGTCATCCTCTTCAACACCTGCTCGGTGCGCGAAAAGGCGCAGGAGAAGGTCTTCTCCGACCTCGGCCGCGTGCGCGAGCTCAAGGAAGCGAACCCGAACCTGCTGATCGGCGTAGGCGGCTGTGTGGCGAGCCAGGAAGGCGCGGCGATCGTCGCGCGCGCGCCGTACGTGGACCTCGTGTTCGGCCCGCAAACGCTGCACCGCCTGCCGCAGATGATCGACGCGCGCCGCGCCTCCGGCCGCGCGCAGGTGGACATCTCCTTCCCCGAAATCGAGAAGTTCGACCATCTGCCGCCCGCGCGAGTGGAAGGCCCGAGCGCGTTCGTCTCGATCATGGAAGGCTGCTCGAAATACTGCAGCTACTGCGTCGTGCCCTACACGCGCGGCGAGGAAGTCTCGCGTCCGCTCGACGACGTGCTCACCGAAATCGCGGGCCTCGCCGACCAGGGCGTGCGTGAAGTCACGCTGCTTGGCCAGAACGTGAACGCCTATCGCGGCGCTTTGACGGCCGGCGCGCACGACGTGGCCGACTTCGCCACGTTGATCGAATACGTCGCCGAAGTCCCCGGCATCGAGCGCATCCGCTACACGACTTCGCACCCGAAGGAATTCACGCAGCGCCTGATCGACACCTACGCGAAGGTGCCCAAACTCGTGAGCCACCTGCATCTGCCGGTGCAGCACGGCTCGGACCGCGTGCTGATGGCGATGAAGCGCGGCTACACCGTGCTCGAGTACAAGTCGATCATCCGCAAGCTGCGCGCGATCCGCCCGGATCTGTCGCTCTCCACGGACTTCATCGTCGGCTTCCCCGGCGAGACCGAAGAGGACTTCCAGAAGATGATGGCGCTCGTCGAAGAGATGAGCTACGACACGAGCTTCTCGTTCATCTACAGCCCGCGCCCGGGCACGCCCGCCGCGAATCTCGAAGACGACACGCCGCGCGAGGTGAAGCTCAAGCGCCTGCAGCACCTGCAGGCCACGATCGAAGAGAACGTGGCGCGCATCAGCCAGTCGATGGTCGGCCGAGTCGAGCGCATTCTCGTGGAAGGCCCTTCGCGCAAGGACCCGAGCGAACTCTCGGGCCGCACGCAGAACAACCGTGTGGTGAACTTCCCGGTGCCGCTCGCTTCGCACGCTCGCCTGATCGGCCAGATGATCGACGTGAAGATCAACCACGCGTACCCCCACTCGCTGCGCGGCGAACTCGTGCTCGCTCACGAAGACGCTTCGACGCTCGCGCATTAATCGGCGCATCGCAGGAATTCAGGAGTTCAGAGACACCTTGAAGCCCAATCAGCAGCATCTGGAATTCACCGCGCCGCGCGACGACAACGCGCGGCTCGCCAACCTCTGCGGCCCGCTCGACGAAAACCTGCGACAGATCGAGCAAGCGCTCGACGTGACGCTCGCGCGGCGCGGCCATCGCATCACCATTCGCGGGCGTGGCGCCAAGCTGGCGCTCGCGGCGCTCGAGAACTTCTACAACCGGGCGCGCGATCCGCTCTCCGTCGACGACATTCAGTTGGCGCTCGTCGAAGCCCGGCACCCCGTGAACTTCGGCAGCAATTCGGCGAACGATCCGCGCGGCAATGGCAACGGCGGCGTGCGCGGCAATGTGAACGGTGGCAACAGCGGTGGCAATGACGCCGCCGAGATCGACCCGCGTTTTCGCGGCGACCCCGATCATCCGTTCGACGAGCCCGCGCGCGAAGGCGTCGACGTCGAGGAACTGGGCCCGAAGCTCTACACGCGCCGCGCCGACCTGCGCGGCCGCACGCCCGCGCAGCGCGAGTATCTGAAGCAGATCATCTCGCACGACGTGACGTTCGGTATCGGGCCCGCGGGCACCGGCAAGACCTATCTCGCCGTGGCCTGCGCCGTGGACGCGCTCGAGCGCGACCAGGTCAAGCGCATCGTGCTCACGCGTCCGGCCGTGGAAGCGGGCGAGCGTCTCGGCTTCCTGCCCGGCGATCTGTCGCAGAAGGTCGATCCGTATCTGCGTCCGCTGTACGACGCGCTTTACGATCTGCTCGGCTTCGACAAGACCGCGAAGATGTTCGAGCGCCAGATGATCGAAATCGCGCCGCTCGCCTACATGCGCGGGCGCACGCTCAATCACGCGTTCATCATTCTCGACGAGGCGCAGAACACCACGCCCGAGCAGATGAAGATGTTCCTCACGCGTATCGGCTTCGGCTCGAAGGCGGTCGTGACCGGCGACACCACGCAGATCGACTTGCCGCGCGGCCACAAGAGCGGCCTGATCGAGGCGCAGCATGTGCTGAAGGACGTGCGCGGCATCGCCGTCACGCACTTCACGAGTGCGGACGTGGTGCGCCATCCGCTCGTCGCGCGTATCGTCGAGGCTTATGACGCGCATTCGAAAAAGGACGAGGGCGTTGGCGACGCGCGCTAACGCCGCCGCCTGCGTCGTTTCACAGCTTTAGCCCCATGCCCCGCGCACCGAAACTCAAACTGACCGTGCAGTTCCCCGCCGCGAAGGCGTTCCCCGAGCACAAGGCCGCGCTGCCGCGCGCCACCGTGGCGGCGTGGCTCAAGGCCGCGCTCTTCGCGGACGCGGAACTGGCCGTGCGCTTCGTCGACGCCGAGGAAGGCCGCACGCTCAACCGCACGTATCGCGGCAAGGACTACGCGACCAACGTGCTCACCTTCGCGTATGCCGAGAGCGAGGACGACCCGGTCACGGGCGATCTGATCCTGTGCTGCCCCGTGGTGGAAAAGGAAGCCGCCGAGCAGGGCAAGCCGCTCGCCGCGCACTACGCGCATCTGCTCGTGCACGGCGCGCTGCACGCGCAGGGTTACGATCACGAAGACGAGACCGAAGCCGAAGAGATGGAAGGCATCGAAACCGAGGTGCTCAACTCGCTAGGCTTTCCGGATCCGTACAAGTAAGCCCACGCCATGAACGACAAACGCACGCCCGATTTCGCCGAACCCTCAGCACTGCCCGAGGCGGGCGATGCGAGCGTGCCCTGCCCCGGCTACCCGCCGGCGCTCGGCGAGTCGCGGCTCCTGAGCGAAGACGAATTGCGCGCCTCGCTCGCCTGCACGCTAAAAGCGCGAGGCTGGGACGGCGCGAGCGACATCTGGCTGTTCGGCTATGGCTCGCTGATCTGGAACCCAGGGCTGCCCACCGTCGAGAACGTGCGTTCGCGCGTGCACGGCTACCATCGGGGGCTTTACCTGTGGTCGCGCGTGAACCGCGGCACGCCCGAGCAGCCCGGCCTCGTGCTGGCGCTCGACCGCGGCGGCTCGTGCGCGGGCGTCGCGTTCCGTCTTGCGGCCGAAGGCGCGATGCCGCATCTCGAAGCGCTCTGGCGCCGCGAGATGCCGATGGGCTCGTACCGCCCCGCCTGGCTGCCCTGCGTGCTCGCAGATGGCCGCCGCGTCGCCGCGCTCGCATTCGTCATGCGGCGCGATGTGTCGTCTTACACCGGCAAGCTTTCCGAAGCCACGGTGCGCACCGTGTTCGGCTGCGCGTCTGGCCGCTACGGCACGACGCTCGACTACGTGCGCCGCACCGTCGATGCACTGCGCGAGAGCGGCATGCGCGACCGCGCGCTGGAACGGCTGCTCGCGCGTTGCGCTTGAGGTTGCACTGGTCACGTTGACCGAGCGGCGACCGGCCTTACGGCGCGCCGCTTTTTCGTCCGCCGGGCGGCGACGCCGCATCTGCGTTAGGATTGATCTGCCGGTGTGTGTCCTTTGTGTGGCATTACACGGTCGCGCCACAGGCATGTTGTATCCTTAACCCTCCGCAACAGCGCGCCCTGCCCCCAGCGGCAAAGGGCGCACCACCATGAACGACTCTTATCCCAGTCGACGCCAGACCGACAAACCGCAGGAAAAGCGCTCCCTACTCGAGCGGCTGACCGACTTCATCTCGCCCGAGCCCGATTCTCGCAGCGAGCTTCTCGAAATCCTCCAGGACGCGCACGCGCGCAACTTGATCGACGCCGATTCGCTTTCGATGATCGAAGGCGTGTTTCAGGTGTCCGAGCTTTGCGCGCGCGACATCATGATCCCGCGCGCCCAGATGGACGCGATCAACATCGCCGAAAGTCCTGACGAATTCATTCCGTTCGTGCTCGAGAAAGCGCACTCGCGCTACCCGGTGTACGACGGCAACCGCGACAACGTGATCGGCGTGCTGCTCGCGAAAGACCTGCTGCGCTACTACGCCGAAGAGGAATTCGACGTGCGCGGCATGCTGCGTCCGGCCGTGTTCATCCCCGAGTCCAAGCGCCTGAACGTGCTGCTGCACGACTTTCGCCAGAACCGCAATCACATCGCTATCGTCGTGGACGAATACGGTGGCGTGGCCGGTCTCATCACGATCGAGGACGTGCTGGAGCAGATCGTGGGCGACATCGAGGACGAATACGACTTCGACGAGGAAAGCGGCAACATCATCGCCTCGCCCGACGGGCGGTTCCGTGTGCGCGCGCTCACCGAAATCGAGCAGTTCAACGAGGCGTTCGGCACCCATTACTCCGATGAGGAAGTCGATACGATCGGCGGCTTCGTCACGAATCACTTCGGGCGCGTGCCGCATCGCGGGGAGAAGGTGCGCATCGACGACCTGATCTTCGAGGTGCTGCGCGCCGACGCGCGCCAGGTTCACATGCTGCTGGTGCGGCGCGACCCGATGGCAGGACAGCGCGAAGCCGCGCTGCAGCCGCCGGGTACCTGACGCAACGCGAGCGCGCCGCCTATGCGCAGACGACGCCAGCCTCCGGGCTGGCGTTTTTGCTTCGAGCGCGCCGAAGCTTCGATCCGCCCCCAGGAGACCATCCCGGTAACGTCGCACGAAAGTGCTATCGTTGCGCTCGTCGCGCAATCCGCACTCGCGCTTTTCAGCGCGCTTTCCATCGCATTCCACAGCACCGCATGGCCGAACCGATCGATACCCGCACCGAGACGCGCGCGAGCGAAACCGCCAACGGCGCCGCGCGCCGCGCGCTGCCCTTCTGGCACTATCTCGCCGCCGCCGCGCTGGGCGCGCTCAACACGCTGTCGTTCGCGCCCACGCCGCACGGCGGCTGGCTCGCCATTGCGATCTTTGCGCTGTTCTACTTCTGGCTCACGCGCACCAGCGGCTGGAGGAGCGCGCTCTTCACGGGCTGGGCATTCGGCTTCGGCAACTTCGTGAGCGGCGTCTGGTGGCTTTACGTGAGCATGCACTTCTACGGCGGCATGCCCGCGGTGCTCGCGGGCGCCGCGCTCGTGCTGTTCTCGCTTTACCTCGGTCTGTATCCGGCGCTCGCCGCGCTCATCTGGTCATTTTGCGCGGGGCACGCGAAGAATGGACGCAGCGGCGAGTTGCCGTTCTCGCCCACGTGGCACGGCGCCTTCGCATTCGCGAGTGCGTGGGCGCTCGGCGAATGGGCGCGCGGCTATGTGTTCACCGGCTTTCCCTGGCTTTCGAGCGGCTACGCGCAAGTGGACGGTCCGCTCGCCGGTTTTGCGCCGATCGTGGGCGTCTATGGCGTGGGCTGGGTGCTCGCGCTCGTCGCGGCGCTCATCGCGCAGGCGGTTTTGCGCGCGCGCGACATGAAGGGGCATGGCGCGACGCCTCGGCGCGGCGCAGCGGCGACGCCGGCGCTGCTCGCGCTCGCCGTGATCGCCGCCGGCCTGCTGCTCTCGCTCGTCTCGTGGACGCAACCCTCCGGCACGCCACTCAACGTGCGGCTGCTGCAGGGCAACGTCAAGCAGGACATGAAGTTCTCCGAGCAGGGCATGAACGATGCGCTCAACGAGTTCCAGAAGCTGATTACCGAAAAGCCCGCCGATCTCGTCGTCACGCCCGAAACCGCGGTGCCGGTGCTCGTGCAGGAAATTCCCCAGAAGTTCGGCCGCGATGTCCGCGCCTTCGCCGACGGCACGAACACGGCCATCCTGTTTGGCGCAGTCGGCGGCACAATCACGTCCGATGGTCGCGTGATCGACTACACCAACAGCCTCTTCGGCATCACGCCGGGCCAGAACGGCCTCTATCGCTACGACAAGCATCACCTCGTGCCCTTCGGCGAATTCGTGCCCTGGGGCTTCCGCTGGTTCGTCAATCTCATGAACATCCCGCTCGGCGACTTCGCGCGCGGGGCGCCCGTGCAGCCGCCCTTCCGCGTGCACGGAGAGCTCGTGGCGGTGAACATCTGCTACGAGGACATCTTTGGCGAGGAGATCGCGCGCACCGTGCGCGAGAGCCCGACCTCGCCGGGCATCCTCATCAACTCGACGAACCTCGCGTGGTTCGGCGACACCATCGCGCTCGACCAGCACCTGCAGATCGCGCGCATGCGCTCGCTCGAAACCGGCCGCCCGATGCTGCGCGCGACCAACACGGGCGCCACCGCCGCCATCGACGCGAAAGGCCGCGTGATCGCGCGTTTGCCGACGTTCACGGTCGGCTCGCTCGACGTGAAGGTCGAAGGCACGAGCGGCTTCACGCCCTACGTGACGAGCGGCAACAACACGGTGATCGCCATGTCGTTGCTGCTGCTGGCGCTCGGCTTTGCGTTCGGACCGGCCTTCAAGGGCGCGAAGGACCGCAAGCCGGCGAACAAAAAAATCAGCCGCGCAACGCCCCGCTGACGACGCAACCACACCGCTGCCGCCCGCCCGAACCCCGTCCAGGTCTCAAGGCTCCGGCAATCCGGTAAAATTCAATGTTTTAGCACCTGGCCGCCTCCCGGCCCGGGCCAGGCAAGGGGAAGGGGCAAGGCGGAGGATCGCCGCCCCGCCGGCGTGCTCGCCTGGCTCGGCCGCCGCATTCCGCCCCCGAAAGCCCGAAAGACACTGCAGGCACACATGCTCACGTTTCAGCAAATCATCCTGACGCTCCAGTCTTACTGGGACAAGCAGGGCTGCGCACTGCTCCAGCCGATCGACATGGAAGTCGGCGCCGGCACCTCGCACGTCCACACCTTCCTGCGCGCAATCGGCCCCGAGCCGTGGCGCGCGGCCTACGTGCAGCCCTCGCGCCGCCCGAAGGACGGCCGCTACGGCGAGAACCCGAACCGTCTGCAGCACTACTACCAGTACCAGGTGGTGCTCAAGCCCGCGCCGGAGAACATTCTCGACCTGTACCTCGGCTCGCTCGAGGCGCTCGGCTTCGACCTGAAGCAGAACGATGTGCGCTTCGTCGAAGACGACTGGGAGAACCCCACGCTCGGCGCCTGGGGCCTCGGCTGGGAAGTGTGGCTCAACGGCATGGAAGTCACGCAGTTCACCTACTTCCAGCAGGTGGGCGGCATCGACTGCAAGCCGGTGCTCGGCGAAATCACCTACGGTCTCGAGCGTCTCGCGATGTATCTGCAGAAGGTCGAGAACGTCTACGACCTCGTCTGGACCGAGTGGGAAGAGCAAGGCCCGAACGGCCCGGAAATGCGCCGCCTCACGTATGGCGACGTCTACCACCAGAACGAAGTCGAGCAATCGACCTATAACTTCGAGCACGCGAACGTCGACCTGCTGTTCACGTTCTTCAACGCGTACGAAGCCGAAGCGAAGCGCATGATCGATCTGCAGCTCGCGCTGCCCGCCTACGAACTCGTGCTCAAGGCCGGCCACACGTTCAACCTGCTCGACGCGCGCGGCGCGATCTCCGTGACGGAGCGCGCAGCGTACATCGGCCGCATTCGCGCGCTCTCGCGCAGCGTGGCGCAGTCGTACTACGAGTCGCGCGAAAAGCTCGGCTTCCCGATGCTCGGCAACCCCGTGCACGGCGTGCCGGGCCTCACCACCGACGAACAGGACGCCGCGATGCCCGCCTGGGCGCCGCCGCTGAAGGTCGAACGCAAGTTCGACGAGGAATGAACGGATCTCAAGAACAATGACGCAAGCTCATCACGCCACTCTCCTCGTCGAACTGCTGACCGAGGAACTGCCGCCGAAGGCCCTCGCGCGCCTGGGCGACGCGTTCGCCGAAGGCATCGCGCAGCGCCTCGCCGCGCGCGACCTGATCGAAGGCGACCTCTCGTTCGAACGTTACGCGACGCCGCGACGCCTCGCCGTCACGATCAAGAACGTGCGCAGCGTCGCGCCCGAAAAGCAGGTGCGAGAAAAAGTGCTGCCCGTTTCGGTCGCGCTCGACGCCAACGGCCAGCCCACCGCGCCACTCGCGAAGAAGCTCGCGGCGCTCGGCTTCCCTGATTTCCCCGTGAGCGACCTCGAGCGCGCGAGTGACGGCAAGAACGAAGCGTTCTTCCTGCGCTACTCGGCGCCGGGCGCCACGCTCGCCGACGGCCTGCAAGCCGTACTCGACGAAGCGCTCGGCAAGCTGCCGATCCCGAAGGTCATGACCTACCAGCGCCCGGACGGCAGCAACGTCCAGTTCGTGCGCCCGGTGCATCGCCTCACGGTGCTGCACGGCGACCAGATCGTGCCGGTCACGGCGTTCGGCGTCGATGCCGACGACACCACGCGCGGCCACCGCTTCCTCTCCGAAGGCCTGATCGCCATCCAGCACGCCGACGAGTACGCGCACACGCTCCAGCACAAGGGCTTCGTGATCGCGAGCTACGCCGACCGCCGCGAATCGATCCGCGCGCAACTCATCGAACACGCTGGCAGCGACAAGGTCGTGATGCCCGAGTCGCTGCTCGACGAAGTGAATTCGCTCGTCGAATGGCCGGTCGTCTACGCCTGCAAGTTCGAGGACGAATTCCTGCAAGTGCCGCAGGAATGCCTGATCCTCACGATGCAGACGAACCAGAAGTACTTCGCGCTCACCGACGACCAGGGCCGGCTGCGCTCGCGCTTCCTGATCGTCTCGAACATCGCGACGCAAACGCCCGACGAGATCGTCGAGGGCAACGAGCGCGTGGTGCGCCCGCGTCTGGCCGACGCGAAGTTCTTCTTCGAACAGGACAAGAAGAAGCCGCTGGCCGACCGCGTACCGCTGCTCGCGAACGTGGTGTATCACAACAAGCTCGGCTCGACGCTGCAGCGCGTGGAGCGCCTCGAAGCGCTTGCCGGCCGGATTGCCTTGATGTGCAGCGCCGATATCGCGCTCGCGGAACGCGGCGCACGCCTCGCGAAGGCCGACCTCCTGACCGACATGGTGGGCGAGTTCCCCGAGCTGCAAGGCACGATGGGCACCTACTACGCACGCCACGACGGCGAGCCCGAAGAAGTGGCGGTTGCGTGCTCCGAGCACTACCAGCCGCGCTTCTCCGGCGACGTCCTGCCCGCCACCACGACGGGCACGATCGTCGCGCTCGCGGACAAGCTGGAAACGCTCGTCGGGATCTGGGGCATCGGCCTCGCGCCCACGGGCGAAAAGGATCCGTTCGCGCTGCGCCGTCACGCGCTGGGCGTGCTGCGCATTCTCGTCGAGAAGCAGCTGCCGCTCGACCTCGTCGAGCTGCTGCGCGCGACCTCCGCGCAATTTGCCGGCATCGAGGCCGTGACGGAGTCGACCCAGGCCATCTACGAGTTCTGCATGGACCGCCTGCGCGGCATGATGCGCGAACGCGGCTTCGCGGCCACCGAGGTGGACGCGGTGCTTGCGCTGAACCCCACGCGCTTCGACGACATCGTTTCGCGTCTGGACGCGGTGCGCGAATTCGCAGCGCTCGCGGAAGCGGCCTCGCTCGCGGCGGCCAACAAGCGCATCTCGAACATCCTCAAGAAGTCCGAGGGAGCGGAAGATGCGGGCGTGCAGATCGCACTTTTCGTCGAAGCCGCCGAGAAGGCGCTCTACGCGCAGCTCGAACAGGTCGCGCCGCGCGTGGAAACGCAGCTCGCCGCACGCGAGTACACGGGCGCGCTCACCGCGCTCGCGGCGCTGCGCGAAACCGTGGACACGTTCTTCAACGACGTGATGGTCAACGCCGAAGACCCGGCGCTGCGTGCGAACCGCCTCGCGCTGCTCAAGGCGCTGCATCGGCAGATGAACAGCGTCGCGGACATCTCGCGGCTGGCTGCGTAAGCGCAAACAAGCGGAACTGAGCGAGACGCCATGCCGACCAGCACTACCAGAAAACTCGTGATCCTCGACCGCGACGGCGTGATCAACGTCGACTCCGACGCGTTCATCAAGTCGCCGGACGAATGGGTCGCGATACCCGGCAGCCTCGAAGCGATCGCGCGCCTGAACCAGGCGGGCTATCGCGTCGCGGTGGCGTCGAACCAGTCGGGCATCGGGCGCGGACTGTTCGACATGGCCGCGCTCAACGCCATGCACGCGAAGATGCACCGCCAGGCGGCAGCCGTGGGCGGCCGCATCGACGCCGTGTTCTTTTGCCCGCACACGGCACAGGACCATTGCGAGTGCCGCAAGCCGCAGCCGGGCATGCTCAAGATGATCGCGGAGCGCTTCGAGATCGAACCGGCCTATACCCCGGTGGTAGGCGACTCGCTGCGTGACCTCCAGGCAGGCGCGGTACTCGGCTTTCGCACGCACCTCGTGCGTTCGGGCAAGGGCGAGAAAACGCTCGCCGCCGGCGGCCTGCCCGACGGCACGCTGATCCACGACGACCTGCGCGCTTTCGCGCTCGACTTTCTTGCGAACGTCCCTGCGTAAAGGCGCAGGCGGCACACGCGAACACTAACCCGGCTCGACCGATGCGCTTTCTCCGCTCCCTGCTGCTGTTCATCTATTTCATCGTCTACACGATGCCGTACGCCACGGCGTGCTTTATCGCGTTCCCGTTCATGAACGCGACGCGGCGCTACTGGATGGCCGTGGGCTGGTGCCGCTCCACGCTGTTCGTTGCGCGCTACCTCAATGGCATTCGTTACCGCATCGAGGGCATGGAGAACCTGCCCAACGGGCCGGCCGTGCTGCTCTCGAAGCACCAGTCCGCATGGGAGACGCTGGCGTTTCCCGCGCTCATGCCGCGGCCGATGTGCTACGTGTTCAAGCGCGAGCTGCTGTTCGTGCCGTTCTTCGGCTGGGCGCTGGGCATGCTGAAGATGGTTCATATCAACCGCAAGGAAGGCAAGAACGCGTTCACCTCGGTGATACGTCAGGGCAAGGAGCGCATGGCCGAAGGCGCATGGGTGATCATGTTCCCCGAAGGCACGCGCATACCGGTGGGCAAGCAGGGCAAGTACAAGACCGGCGGCCCGCGCTTCGCCATTGAAACGGGCGCGCCCGTGGTGCCGATCGCGCACAACGCGGGCCACGTCTGGCCCCGAAACTCGTTCATGAAATATCCGGGTATAGTCACGGTGTCGATCGGCAAGCCGATCGAGACGACCGGACTCACGCCCGACGAAGTGAACACGCGCGTGGAAACGTGGATCGAAACGGAAATGCGGCGGATCGATCCTGAGGCATATCGCGAAACGGATGGCGCAGCGGCGAAAGCGGCACGGATTTGAGGCGCAGGGCGAACTGGCTCGCGTCGCGCGAAGCGTCGTGGCGCGGATGTGGGCGCTGCTCGCCGCACGGTTGGGCGCGCCACGCGACACGGCGCCAGAAGCCCCGCGCAAACGACCCGCGAACGGCGCACGCCCACGCCGCGCACGCCCATCCGCACCAGGCCTGACGATGCAGAAGTCCCCCACGCCGCGCCCAAACGCGGCACTCGACAACCGGCAACTCGACTTGCCGCTCTTTGCTGAACCGGCGCCTGTGGTGCCGCCTGATGCGTCCTCCCCCTCTCTCACACCGCAGCCTGCGACTCCGCACTCGCCCGAAAAGCCCGGCAAGGCACCGCTTGCGCCCGATGGCACGCGCCTGCGTACTATCGTGCTTGGCGCGCGCACGCTGCATTACCGGCTCAAGCGCTCGTCGCGCAAATCGATCGGGTTCGTGATCGACGGCACCGGGCTCAGCATCACGGCCCCCAGGTGGGTCACGATCGCCGATATCGAGACCGCGATCGCCGAGAAGCAGCGGTGGATTTTCGCCAAGCTCGCCGAATGGCAAACGCGCACGGAGCAGCGCGCCTTGCCGCGCGTGGAATGGAGCGACGGGGCCGAGCTGCCTTATCTTGGCAAGCCAATTACGGTGAAGCTGGGGGCTTCCTTGCTCGCGTTCGATCAGGAGACGCGCGTGCTTGCGTTGCCGCTGCCGCCGCATGCTGACGCGCAGCAGATCAAGGACCGCGTGACTGGATGGCTGCAGGGCGAAGCGACGCGGATTTTCGGTGAGCGGCTCGAGGTGTATGCCGAGAAGCTTGGGGTCTCGTTCCGGTCTTATGGGCTTTCTTCGGCGGCGACGCGGTGGGGGAGCTGTTCAAGCGAAGGGAGAATTCGCCTGAACTGGCGGCTGATTCATTTTCCGCTCTCCGTCGTGGACTATGTGGTGGCGCATGAACTCGCGCATTTGCGCGAGATGAATCACAGCCCAAGGTTCTGGGAAACCGTTGAATCGATCTTTCCGGAGTTTCGCGAGGCGAGGAAGCAGCTTAAGCAGCATCCGCCCGAGATGGTGCCGGGGATGTGAGCGGGCGCCGCAGGTTTCCCACTCCTGCCACCGATGACGACGTTCGGTGAAATGATCACGTTGTCCCCGATTAATGCACGTGCCTTCGCGGCATGCGCAGTATCGCCTTGAGCAGCAGGCCGGCGAATTGCAAATTCGTAGTCAGGTATCTACGCCACATGCGACCCGGCTCCTGAATGACACGATAGAGCCATTCGAGGCCGTAACGTTGCATCCACACTGGCGCCCTGCACACTTTCCCCGCGACGACATCGAACGTGCCCCCCACTCCCATGACGAAATCCACGCCAAGTTGCGCGCGCCAGCGATCGATGAAGTTCTCCTTCTTCGGCGATGTAATCGCAACGAACAAAAGGCGTGCGCCCGATGCACCGATCTTCTCGACGATCGCGGGCTCATCGTCCCAGAAGTAGCCGTGGTGATAGCCCGCCACGATCAGGCGAGGATGACGCCCACCGATGGTCTCCGCAGTGGCCTGCACCACCTCGGACGTGGCGCCAAGCAGAAAGACCGGAAAGCCGCACTCGGCAGCCATCGCGAGCAGGTCGTCAAACAGATCGACGCCGGCAACCCGCTCCGGCACGTCAACGCCGAGCATGCGCGCGGCCCAGACGACGCCCATGCCGTCAATATTGATGATGTCACATGCGCGAATCGACGCCGCAAGGACGATATCGCGCTGCATGTGCACGACCTTCGCCGCGTTGACGACGACATGCTGCGTAAACTGCCTGGCCTCGACGCGGTTCCTGATCAACTCGACGGTCTCGCGGCCGGTAGCCACGTCCATCGGGCAGGAAAACAGCTCTATTCGTTTCATTGTGCAACTCGCGTGCGCCGCTCGGCGTCGGCGCCATACAGACTCAGCGCGTAGAACGCCCACGCCTGAGTCCATCTCATGTAATTCACCTGGTTGGAAAAATAGCGCCCCTGTCGATAGACAAAGCGTTCCCTGCTTCGCAGATAGAGGCGTTCGATCGCGCGATGGATAACTCGTCGCGCAAGTTCATGGTCTTCGTCGGACCCGCCGACACGCAGCAGCGTGATGACAGCTTGCGCAACCGAATGCATGTCGAGTGGATACGTTCGGCTCGCGTAGTACTTCACATCGCCGTTCGGCTCGAAAAATGCTTGTCGGTAGAACCCCATGCCCCGCTCCACGACTTGCTCGAACTCACGCGTCGCCAACGCCCCTTGCAGTGTGGACAAAGCCTCCAGGTTATAGCCGGTGTGGAATCCGTCGACGAACCCGTGATGACTGCGTTCGCCGTACCGCCACGCGCCATCCGCGCCCTGCGCGTGGGCCGAATGACGTGCCGCGAGCAGCGCCTGCTCGCACGCCGCGCCATCCCCTGCGTGACTCGCCGTCAATGCGACGATCGCAGCCGACCAAAGGTTGGCGTTGTGAACCATCACGCTCTCGCCGGGCACATAGCGATAGAAAACGCCTTCTTCCTGCACCATGTACAGGGTTTGCAGGAATTTTCCTGCGTCCAGCGCGCTCTCGACAAACCGGCGCTCGCCCGTCACCCGCCATAGCCCGAGAAGCGCTCGCGCGACATAGCACGTCGTAATCGCATTTGGCTTGCCACGCGGTACGTCGAATGCTCGCGCAGCCCAATGGAAGTTGTATCCCCATGCACTGTGCGGCCAGGCCTGTGGATTGGCCCGCTGGGACAACAGCCAGTCGCCCAGCCTGATCGCCTCGTCAAGGTCGGCATTGCTTCGCCGCTGCTCAAAGCGCTCGATCAATCCGAGCACCATCAACGCAATCCCCTTCGGATTCCTGGCTTTTTCAATCGCGCAGAGCGCCCTTAGATTGATCGGACTGCGCCTGTGCAACTGCTGCCAGGCAATTCTGGCCATCCGAAGGCGCATGCCTCCGAGCGTCGAGAACAGACTGCTGTTCAACGCATCGTAGGGATCGTAACCGCAGTAATCGTCACTTTTGATCCTATGCAATAGCGCATCGCAAATCCCTCCGACCTGATCCCGTCCCTTCTTACGTGATATTTCCATAACTGATTTATCGCTTGAAGATTGAGACAGGTCCATAGAACAATGTTTGGACTTCCACGTCGGATGGCTCTTTCTCCCATCCGGCCTTATACAATCCGACTTTCAAATAGGCATGCTGATCATCGGGATAGGCATTGGCGACGTGTTCGGAACGAAAGACCGATTCGCCATTCTTCCAAAGCTGCGTAAGCGACTGCTGGCCAGAGTCGTCTGGGATATAGCGAAGCATCCAATAGACCCACTTCCCTTTGTCGCCATCAGCGCAGCACAGTTTTGCGCCGGCGGTCGTCTTCTCCACCTGCGTGCCGCCGCGCGTCGAAATGTAGTAGTTCGTCGCGAGTAAGGTCAACGCGAGCGTCGGCCCTCCCTCCCTCGCCGACTGATGAATCTGCGAAATGATCACCATTTGCTTACCGTCGAATTCGAAATCGCGCGGAATGTACGTGCTCCATCGGACGAGATAATCGGATCCTTGTGCGAACGTCGCCGGCTCGCGGAACAGCAATTCAGCTCGCGGCGTACCGTTCGCGACATGCGTATAGCTTTCGCGGCGCGCAATCGTCGACCGCAAGACCTTGCGCGCCGCATTTTCCGGATCGGACACGATCTCGATCCCTCCGGGATTCGCTTGCAGCGATACCACACTACCAAATCCGGCGTCCCAATCCACGTGGATCATTCGCGTTCCTGCGGGGTCGACCGGTGGCAGATCCGCATTTGTCAGAGCCGGCATCATGAGCGCGCACGCGAGCAGCGTCACGCCGCACAAACCAAAGCGCGGTAATTGCAATGATGCAAGCTTCATATGTGTTCCTAAATAGCTTGATCTGGCGCTCGAAGGGGTTGTCACCGTAGCCCACGGTAACAAAGAACATACTCGGCGCGCACACTCTTGACCGAGTAACACGCAAGGCCGTACCGACGCCCCGCCTCGCCCATCTGCCACGCCATGCCGGGATTAACGCAGATCTGTTCGAGCGCCTCAGCAAGCTGCCCGGCATTGCCCGATTCGACCAGAAATCCCGTCTTCCCTTCCTTGACGAGATCGAAGAATCCTCCCGTCCTTGTGCCTACGACCGCAAGACCGCAAAGCATTGCCTCGAGGGTCGCGATGCCGAACGACTCACGATGACTGGGCAAACACAACACCCGCGCGTTGCGGTAGAAGTCCATCAGTTCGTCACCGCGCAGCCAGCCGACAAACGAAATACGATCCTCTATTTCGAACTGCCGGGCAAGCTCGGCCCATTGATCCGTTTCGCCCGTCCCGGCAAGCTTCACGTGAATGTGCCGCTGTTTCTTCTTCAAAATCGCAACCGCGGCGAACAGCTCGGACAGCCCCTTCTCTTCGGAGAAGCTTCCCGAAAACGCGACGTATGACTGAGGATCGCGTGCGTTCATCGCTTTCGCCGGCCCAAGCGACGCAATGCGCTCCGCATTGAGCGCACAGTTGCCGACGACCCGAACGCTTGCTCCATTTCTGAACTTGCGAATGTCCGCGGCCATTGCGGTAGACACGCCGATGGCCTCGTCGGACGACTCGATGAAGTCCCTCAAACCCGACTTGATCCATCCGTTGGACTGCTCGATGCAATCGGGAAGGTTGTTCGAGTGCCAGTGAAAAATCACCTTTCGTTGGAGCATGCGAGTGACCCGATAGAGGATCAGATTCCTCAGCATCGAGCCGCGCGCCGAAACGTGGAAGTGAATGACATCAATTCCATTCAACACACGCAGGAAGAATCGCGGTATGTCCAGCACGAAGAACAGCAGTCTGTCCTTCGTCGCCTTGAAGCCGCGCGTCTCGAAGAATTCGACTCGAATCGCGTTCTCCTCGAACAGCGCTTTCGCGGCTCGCAACTCGTCGAGCACGGAGGCGACACCCCCTCGCTGGCCAAATCCAGGACCCACGTGAAGCACACACATTGCTTTAACCATGACACTGGCACTCGCTTTTCATACGTTCATCGCCCGTCCGCAATTGCCCTGCGCTCCTCGTCGGACCATCGGCGCACCAGGTCCGCGATCACGGCGAGATAAGGCGCAACGATCGCAGACGTCAACACGTGACCGGCCGAGCACGCGATCATCATCAGCAAGAGGAGGAAATAACTTCCGTAGTGCGAGATATGCCCATCGCCCTGCTGTGCGTACAGCCTGAAAATATCCCGCAGGTACAGGCAGAACACCGGGATCCCCATGATCAACGTGAGGTCGGGTCCGTCCATTTCGATGAGGTAACGAACGATCGGATAACCGCCTGTGAGCAGAGGCAGGAAGTCTCGACTGGCGAGTTCGTCCCATACATTCGAGAACTTTATGTCGCGACCGGACATGAGCACTGTCGCGATCTTGCCGCCGCCCGCGTGATCGCTTTGATATCTGAAGTATTGAATGCTTAGATCAACCGCCTGGTGCACGAAGGGCACGATGAAATAGACCGCAACCGCAATCACCGACATCATCGCGACGACAACGACGAGCCGGACACTCGCCTTGATAACGCCGTATCGCGCATAGGAGTACGCCGCAACGACGCCGAAGCCGGTGACCAGCGCACCCTTCGTGCCCAACAGGAACGCCGCCACGAAAAGCGCCACGATTAGCCCGATGCGCCTTGCGCTCCAGCCATTCCGGACGACGTGCAGGTACGCCAGCGCCAGCCCCGAGAGCAGTAACCCCGACGCCTCGTTCTGCGCATAGATGATGCCTTTGTAGCCCGCGCGGATCTGCGTGCCGCCCCGATAGCTGCGGAAGATATCAATCGAGAACACGGCGCCTGCGAGAATCGCGAGCGCGTACACCAGCAACGTCACGCGCATCAAGGCTTCGACTTTCTCCAGTTGAGCGTCCGTGAGTTCGGAGAATGCCGCGACATAGACGAACAGCGAAAAGACCTTCGCGATCACGATGACTTCTTCGACGAATTCCCCCCCAGCCATGTCGTCGAACGCCAGCGAGACGCACGACATGGTGACCACAACCAGCGCCAACAAGCAGATGCGCCAGTTCGAGAGCCGTACCCGTCCGCTGAACAGCATCATGGCGATCAACCCGGCGACCATCGCGCCTCGCACGAAAAGCGAATAGCGCGCGCCCATGTCGCCGCCGACCTGCCCCTTCAGCGCATAAACGGAAAGGAAGTCTGAGAACGGCGACAGTGCGATACCGGCCAGGAGGATGAGCCAGATCATCGCCCTCACCGATTTGTCCCAAGCGCCCGCGCGTGATTCGCGCATCGGGACTGCCGAGTCAATCATTGCGCGCCGCCCTGCCGCTTGCCGCTGCCACCGGCAGACTCGACGATGCGAATCACCGCCGCGACTGTCCAGCGCGCGATGAGTCTCACTGTGCGCAAGGGCTCGAGCAGGCAATCGCGCCATAGGGCTCTCGTCGGCGCAAGGCGGATGCGCTCGCCTTCCAGGTCGCTCGCCAGTGATTCGAACGCCTCCCATACCACGTAGGGCCGCAGTTCCTTGATGTTCATCCCACCGTCGTCACGATGCCACGGCCAGTCGTCGAGTAGCGCCCGCACCGGCCCTTCCGTATGAGCCAGCGCGAGCATCGCGCCGCGCGGCGAGATCCAGTAGCCGACAGCACCCGAAGTCCATTGCTTGAAGGGTGTACCAATCCGCAGTCCGTCGATGCGTTCGGCGCGCTTGAGCGGCTCGTAGAGGTACGCCCGCGCCGCGCTCGACCGGCTCAGCTTCGACCGCCCCAGCAGCACGACGTCAGCCATGCGTGCGAGCGTGTCTTCGCGCCAACTCAGCACTTCCGTAAAGAACACGTGATCCAGCAACGCGTCGTCTTCGAGCACGATCACGCTCCTGCCGCCACTTACGATGCGCTGCCAAAGCAGCCGATGACTGAGGAAGCACGCCACCTCGCCCCGCGTCAGCGCTCGCCGGTAGCGCGAGCGCGCCGCCGAGTCGTCGTAAAGACGGGCGAGTTCGCCGCTCTCGAAACCCCGGGCATCGATCGCGTCAATAAACGAAAAATCTACGCCATATCTAGACATCACCTCTGCGATGCGCTCGCGCCGACCCGAGCGCGCAAGTGAAACGATCATGACCGGAAATCTTGCTGCCATTCATGCCCTCAGCAATTGTGTGAAATGCGCCCGCATGCGGGTCGATCTCGCGATTACCAGGACGAACACCGTGAAGATCGCCGCCTCGGCGATCAGGAACGCCCACGCGCCGCCGCGTGCGCCGAAGCGCGGAATCAGCGCGCACGACAATCCAATGTTGAGGATGCCCGCGAGCAGCATGACGATCGACCTCAACTTGCCGTTCGTGAACGGCACCAGCACCTGGAGGCCGAGCAGATAGGCGAGATTGCCGAACACCGTCGCGAGGCAGAGCAATGTCAACACCGGCGCCGCCGCGCCGAAGCCGCGCCCGAGAATTACGCTCGTCACGTAGCCCGAGAGCGCGGTGACGGCAAGCACGCCCGCGCCAGTGATGGCGAGCGTTGCGGCGGCGCCAAGCGCCGTGAGCTTCGCCGCGGACCTCGGCCTGTCCAGCATCAGCGCCGACACCCGCGGATACAACACGGTATTGATCTGGGCGGGCACGATGTTTCCCACGGTCTTGATGCGATCGGCGGCCGCGTAGAGCCCCACCTGATAGGGATCGGTGAGCGCAGCGAGCAGCACGGTATTGCTCACTCCGAACAGGCTGACTGAGATCGTCGACAGGAACATGTCGGCACTCTGTGCAAGGCGCCGTGCCGCCGAGCGCCATGCTCGGCCCGGCAGGCCCAGCAGCCCGAGTCGGCGTACCATCAGCAGCGAGAAGAGACCCGTCAGGCAGGGTGCAAGCGCCTGAATCGCCGCCGCGATCGCAATGTCGTCAGCTGATTTGACGAATACGAAGATCAGCGGCAGGGTCGCGAAGCGCCCCGCCAGCGACACCACCGCGAACAGCGAAAATCGCTCCAGCCCTTGCAGCACCCAGTTGAGCGTGAACACGTTGCTCAGGACGGTGATCCACGACATCAGCACGACGGGTAGCGCGGCGGCGGCGTGCCTGTCGAAGCGCATCGCGATGCCCAGCGCGAGCAGAGAAACAAGACAAAGCAGCGCCTTCGCGAAGATGACCGACCAGATCAGTTCGTTGATGGCGGTCTTGTCGCCGCGGCATTCCACGATCGCGCGCGGCCCACTGAGGTTGAAGCCCCAGTCCGTCCACAGCACACCGTAGACAGCAATGGCCGACGCATAGCTGAGGATGCCGAAATTCGTCGGCCCGAGCATGCGCGTGAGATACGGGAACGTTGCCAGCGGCACGAGGTAATTGCCAACCTGCCACGCGATCATCGCGAACAAGTTGCGGCTGAGGCGCGGCGCTCGCGCCATCCGTCCCGCTGCGCCCAGGATTCGCGGCGAGCATCCTGCCTTATCCATTTGCGGTCCGATTGCGCGGTGAAAACGCTTGCTCTGCGTTCACGCCAACACCCCACGCGTATCAATCACCACCTTCGCCTGCAACCGGACCGGATCGACCTGTTTGAACGGCGAATGATCGACCAGAATCACAATCACATCGGCCTCAGCTAACGCGGCACGCAGATCACACAGATGCAGGACACCCTGCAACCCCTCCGGCAGTTCGCGAATATTCGGCTCGACCGCCGCCACCTGCCCCGGAAAACGCTGGGCCAGTTCCTTCGCAATCTCCACAGCCGGGCTTTCACGCAGATCGTCGATGTTCGCCTTGAACGCGAGCCCAAGACACGCGATCACCGGCTCACGAAAGCGCCTCGCTGCGCGCTCCACACGCTCGACAACCCAATGCGGCTTGTCATCGTTCACCGTACGCGCGGCACGAATGAGACGAGCCTGCTCAGGTGCCGAATCCACGATGAACCACGGATCGACGGCGATACAATGCCCGCCCACGCCCGGCCCCGGCTGGAGGATATTCACGCGCGGATGCCGGTTCGCCAGCTTGATCAATTCCCACACGTTGATATCCAGTCGGTCGCAAATCAGTGAAAGCTCATTCGCGAACGCGATATTCACATCGCGGAACGAGTTCTCGGTGAGCTTGCACATCTCGGCGGTTCGGGCGTCCGTAACGATGCATTCGCCACGCACGAACACTTGGTAAAGCTCGCGCGCCGCCTCGCTGCAACGCGCCGTCATGCCGCCAATCACCCGATCGTTTTCAACGAGTTCCCGAATCACGTGGCCAGGCAACACCCGCTCAGGGCAGTGTGCAATACGCACGTCGGACGCATCTCCCATTTGCTGCGGGAAGGTCAGGTCCGGACGCATCCCCGCCATCCACTCGGACATTTGCGCGGTCGCACCAACCGGCGAAGTCGATTCGAGCACAACCAGGTCGCCCTTTTTCAGTACCGGCGCGACGGCACGGCTTGCCGCTTCGATGTATGAAAGGTCGGGTTTGTGGCCGTCCGAAAACGGCGTCGGAACGGCGATGAGAAATGCGTCGGCGGGTTCGGGATGCGTCGTCGCGCGCAGATACCCCTGCGATACCGCCGCCTGAACCAGCATGTCGAGTTCCGGCTCGAGAATATGAATGGCGCCGCGGTTGATCGTGTCGACTGCGTGCTGGTTGACGTCAACGCCAATGACTTTCTTGCGGCGCGCAGCGAACGCTGCCGCTGTGGGGAGGCCGATATAACCCAGACCAACAACCGAAATCGTTTCGAAGTTCATGGTAGCCAAGCCTCTATTCTTCATGTCCTCACGCCGCGCGAGCGGCGGTACCCCACCAGTCATTCAACGCACTCGTAATGCGCTCGCATGCGTGTCCGTCCCCGTACGGGTTGTCGGCGCGGCCCATCGACGCGTAAGCCTTCCGGTCTTCCAGCAAGTGCGTCACGCCCTGCACGATTGCGCTTACGTCCGTGCCAACGAGCCGCACCACGCCCGCATCGACTGCCTCCTGGCGCTCGGTCGTTTCACGCATCACGAGCACCGGCTTGCGCAGCGAGGGAGCCTCCTCCTGGATTCCGCCCGAATCCGTCAGGATCAAATGCGCGCGGTCCATGAGGCTGACGAAGGGCAAATAGTCAAGCGGCTCGATCAAATGCACATTCGCAATTCCGGTGAGCAGGCGATTGACGGGTTCGCGCACGTTCGGGTTCAGATGAACGGGATAGACGACGTCCACGTCCTGCCACGCCCGCGCGACTTGCGCGAGCGCCGTGCAGATGCGTTCGAAGCCATCCCCGAAACTCTCTCTGCGGTGGCCCGTTACCAGAATGAGCGGACGCTTGGGGTCGAGTTTCGGGAGAGCATGTTGTGCTTGCTCGTTCAGCTTTGCATCCGTCGCGAGGCGCTCTCTCACGTGCAGCAACGCGTCGATGACGGTATTGCCCGTAACAATGATTGATTGCGCCGAAACGCCTTCGCGCAGCAGGTTTTCCCGCGCAGTTTCAGTGGGTGCAAAATGAAGCGACGCGAGCGCGCCCGTCAGCTTGCGGTTGGCTTCTTCCGGCCAGGGCGAAAGCAGGTTCCCAGTCCGCAATCCCGCTTCAACGTGTGCGACCGGCGTGCGGTTATAGAACGAGGCCAATGTTGCCGCCATCGTCGTGGTCGTATCGCCATGCACGAGCACCAGATCGGGTTGCTCTTGTTCGAGCACGTCACGCATGCCCGCCAGAATGGAAGCCGTGACGTCATAGAGATCCTGACCGTGCTTCATGATGTTCAAATCGAAGTCGGGCTCAACGGCGAACAAGCTGAGCACCTGATCCAGCATCTCGCGATGCTGCCCGGTAACGCACACCCGACACCGAACGCCCGGCTCGCGTTGGAGGCGCTTGACCAGAGGCGCCATCTTGATCGCCTCTGGTCGCGTTCCAAATGTTAGTAGTACATTTTTTTCCATCAGCATTGCCTTGAACGGTTCGTGCGACGCGGCGCCCCGTCTTAGTTGGACTTCCTGGTGTAGTTCGAGTGCGCGCCGTAGGATGTGCCACGTCCAGGCACATCCGTCAGCAGCAAACCATCGACATCGACGCCAGCGCTCGCAAGCTGGCGCGTGCATTCGCGCAACTCGGCGGCGGAATGGCGCCCATGGCGCACGACCATTAGCGTGGCGCCTGCGTGCTTGCCTATCAGGACTGCGTCGGTCACCGCTAGCACAGGCGGTGAGTCGATGATGACCATGTCGTATGTCTGTGCCAGCGCCTTCAGCATTTCGCCAAGTCGCTCTCGAACGAGAAGTTCCGCCGGACGCTCGGGTATCGAGCCTGACGTCACCACGTCCAGGTTGGGCAGCGCTTCGTGATGAATGACATCCTTCGCCTCGCGCCCAGTCAGTAGCTCGGAGAACCCGGGCTTGCGATTGATGGAGAAGTACACGTGAACGTCGCCGCGTCGCATGTCGGCATCGATCAATAGAATGCGCTTGCCGGTTGCCGCCAGCACCGTTGCCAGGTTCACCGATACAAACGATTTGCCGACGCCCGGCCGCGGCCCGGTAAGCATCACGATGTTGTTCTCGGGCTTGAGTAGCCCAAATTGCATGGCGGTACGCAAACTGCGCAATCCTTCCACCGCCACATCGTCTGGATACGCCGCTGCGAGAACGGCTGACCTCGTCGGGTTGCGGCGCACGGACTGACGCAGTGCAAGTTCCTTGTCGCTGTGCGAGATGATTGCGTATACGGGAATATCGACGGCGTGCTCAATTTCCGCCGGGGTCTCCAGCCCACGATTGAACATGCGGCGTGCGAGCGCGAGCCCACACCCAAGCAGCAGACCTAGCATCAGGGCTAGAGGCAGGACCAGAAGCTTCAACGGGCGCACAGGCGCTTCGGGCACGACGGCGTAATCGACCGTCCGCACGTTGCCAAGCTGGCCCGCCTTCAGCACGCGCAATTGCTGCGTGCTATCAAGCAGTTTCATGTAGAGATCGGTACTGACTTTCACGTCGCGCATGAGCCGCAGCGCCTGCTGCTGCGTGTCGGGTAGCGCCGTCACCTGCTTCTCGTATTGATCCTGCTGGCGCTCCAGTTCCGCAATACGCGCGTCCACCGCCGCGACCATGGGATGCGATGCCGTGTATCGCTGGACAAGGTCAGCGCGCTGTTGCTGAAGCTCCGTCAAACGCGTTTGTGTATCGACGACCGTTTGCAGGAGGAGCTTGCCCTGCGCGTCGAGATCGATCGCGCCGGACATCGCCCGAAATGCGTTATAACGAGCTTCCGCCTTGTCCAGGTCAGCGCGCAGTTGCGGCAACTGCTCACCAAGGAAGCTGAGCATCTGCTCCGCCTGCGCCGATTTGCGATCGACGTTGCGCTGCACGTAAAGGCTCGCAATCATGTTGACGATAGCCGTGACGCGTTGGGCGTCGATGCCATCGAGCTTCATGCCGATGATCCCCGACTGCTTCGTCTTCTCGGCAATGTCCAGGTTTTTCTGGAGTTCGGCGACGGTTAGCTGCGTCGAGAAGCGCTTCAAATCGAAACGCGCGCCCGCATGAGCCAGCAACGACGTCACCTTGAGCGTGATCGGACCATACTCCGTTCTGCCGTTGACTATCGTTCCGACGCGTCCCCGAAGCACCACATTGTTGTCAGGATCAACGAGTTCAAACGCTTCGTCATCAAGGGCCGTTAGCTTGAACTTCTTCTCGTAAAGCGCCGCGGGTACGGTGAACTGCGCGACGCCGATGCGCTCACCGCCCCACGCGAAGCTTTTCATCCCGAGCATGGGCGGGAGCAATCCATCGCTGAATTGCGCGCGATAGCGCGCGATCGGCGCACCAATCAGCGGGAAATAGTGGGGACGCGCGTCGATATCGACATGGAGCTTGTCGACCGTCTCGCCTACCACGGTACGCGAGCGAATCAACTCGATTTCCGCGTCCGCAGTCGCCTTCGACTGGAACAGCGATGCCAGGTCACCCAGCTTGTCGTTGATCGAACCCATGCCCGAGTCGTCGTCCACCTGAATCACCGCATCCGCGCGATAAACAGGCGTGCCGAGAAACGCGTAGAGCGCCCCGGGTACGAACACGATTGCCGTGACGATACCAATCAAGCAAAGGTTCTCGCGAAGCACGGCAAACAACTCCGAGAGGTCGATTTCATCGTCGTCCGCGGTATTGGTCTGCGGATTTTTTTTCAGAAGAGTCATGATTCAATGAACTTGCTGTCCTGCGAGGACGTCGCGCCAGTGCGCGACGCCGAGTTCGATCTGTGCAACCGCGAGGTCGAACGTCGCGCGATGTCGACGATACGGGTCGACGATGTCGACGCCTTCCGTTTCGATCAACCGATACACCTTGCCACGCACGAACGGCCAGGCGTGCTCGATATGCTCCCGCTGCAGCTTCGTCATGGTGAGGATCAGGTCGGCGTTGCGCACGCGCTCGTCGGTAATCGGCGTCGCTACGTGACCCTCGAGTCCCACGCCACGAACGCGCGCCATTTCGATCATGAGCGGGTCCGCGCCCTCGCCTGTCAGCGCATGCGTACCCGCCGAACTGAAAGTGATGCCCGGGACCGAACGCGCCAGCATGGCGCACGCCAACGGGCTGCGGCAGATGTTGCCTTCGCAAACGACCAGAACGCTCTCGATCATTTCGCCATCACCCCCGCAGTCAAGCCCGCGTTGATCACAGGAATCAACAACGTCAATACGCGATTGAAGCGGACAAGGCCATTGCCATCGACATACACGACATCTTTGGGCTGAAGATCAAACTCCTTCGCAACGAGCATTGCCACCGGCGAACGACCATCCAGATGGAAGACTTCAGGCTTGCCGCTCAACGCGCCACGAATGACGAACATTTGCGCTGCGTCTGCGGTAGACGAATTGACGCTGCCCGCCTGTGCGATGGCGTCAGCCAGGGTGATACGCCCCGTACGACGCGGAATGGCGGAGATCGGCTTGTTGACTTCGCCCATCACGTAGACGTCGTTTTCGTCGCGCGCGACGACCCGTAACATGTCGCCCGGCTTGAGATAGAGGCGCGACGGGCTGAGGCCGCTTGCCACCATCTGCGTGAGATTCACGCGGTGCGATTTGCCGTCGCGCACGAGCACGAGGTCGCTTTGATCGGCCGTGTCCGCGAAGCCGCCCGCGCGCGAAATCGCTTCATAAAGCGACATCGGCACGTCATTGACTGCAACCACACCTGGGTTGCGCACTTCGCCGTCCACATAGACTTCGTGCGCGCGATAGGAGGCCATGCGCACCGTCACCTGCGGTTTGACGAAATAGCGGCCAAGCGACGTCGTCAAGCGGCGTTGAACTTCCTCGGTGCGAAGTCCGGCAACGCGCATCGCACCGGCGTAGGGAAACGTGAGGTCGCCCGATTGATCGACGATGAAGCCGGAGAACGGATCGCCGGGCCGCGTGGAGGCTTGCGACTGCGTGCTGCCTACGGCCGCGGAGAGTTCAGGATGGTCCCATACGACGATCTGGAGCACGTCGCCGGCGCCAATCGTGTAAGCCTGCGGAGTCGTCGAAAGCAAATCGACCTGCTGTTGTTGCTGCTTCTGCCGCGCTTCCTGGAAGCGCTTTACGGTGTCGACATTGAGTTCCGTGATGTCCACTTCGGGCGTGGAGGAAGTCGCACTGGCGACTTGCGTGCCTTCGCCGCCTGGAGATGCCTCGGATGAAGCAGTCGCGGCATTCGTGCCGGTGGCGGCGCCCGGCGCGGCTTGAATCGTTCCCGGCGAAACCAGCATGCGCATGCCCGGCGCGATGGCACAAGCGCCCAGCGCTACACAGAGCGCGATTGCAGTAGCGCTAGTCGCAAGCCGGGCGGCGGCCTCGTGCAGCTGCCTGCGACCTGCGCGACTAAACGGTTGATTGATTCGTGTCAGCACGTCCACATTCCGGCTATTCAATACGCGTTGCGATGTACCAGTCCCTTGAAGATCGTTGCGACTATGATTCGCATGTCGAGCCAGAAGGACCAGTTGCTGAGGTAATAGAGATCGTGTTCGATGCGGCCCCGCATCTTCTCGACTGAATCCGTTTCGCCGCGAAAGCCGTTGACTTGCGCCCAGCCTGTAATTCCCGGCTTGATGCGATAGCGGTGAACATAGTCGTCCACGATGTTTTGATAGAGCGCGTCATGCTCGATGGCGTGTGGGCGCGGCCCGACTACCGACATTTCGCCGCGCAGCACGTTTAGGAATTGCGGTAGTTCATCGAGACTCGTACGACGCAGGAAAGCACCAACACGCGTAATACGGGGGTCGTTACGGGTTGCCTGCCTGACGACGCCGTGGGCCGTTTCATGCACTCGCATGCTGCGGAACTTGTAGATGTTGAAGACCTTGCCGTTCGCACCTTTGCGACGCTGCGTGAAGAACACAGGCCCCGGCGAGGAAAGCTTCACGGCGAGCGCGATGATGAAAAGCGCCGGAGCCAGCCCGATGACAGCCAGCAATGCAAACACGCGATCGAAAATATCCTTCGACACGACGGCGCCAGACGAAAACGGTGAACCCACGAGGTTGATCGCAAACGTGCCGTCGAGGTTGACCATTTCACCTTCGAAAAGCGCCAGGCCACTGACATCGGGAACGAACCGGATGTTCACGAGGTCGTTGCGAAACAGGTCGATGAATTCGCGAATCGTGTTCGCTTCCGAGAGCGGCAACGCGAGCCAGACTTCCGCGACGCAATAATGCCGCACGTATTCGGCAAACCGTTCCCGGTCGCGAAACGCCGGTACGACGCTGGACGCCATGGCAGTCCCGGGGCCGGTGTCCAAGATGGTCGACACGCTGTAAATCGAATATGGCATTGTTTCGACCTTGCGCAGCAAGTGGTCGCAATACGCCCCGCTGCCGACGATCGCAACCGCGCGCGTACGTGCGCCCTGCTCCTTCCGGCGCAGACAAAGGCTGCGTTCGGTGATCCGGCAGATCACGAGGCCCAGACCGGAGAGGTACATCCACCGCACGAACCAGTCACCCGCCGGTCGATATGGGTCGAGCAACGTGGTCGCGATCAGCAATGCGACGGCGAAAGCGAGCACCAAGGCGACTACAGGCGCGCAAACGCAGCGCCAGAAGATGTGGCTGCGAATGGCCTGATACAGGCCGAAGAGCGGAAAGAGGAAGACCGACGCCAATAGTGCGAAGGCGACAAGCGCGTTGTCGTAGCCGGGCTGAGCCGCTGTTGCCTCCAGCCGCAGCGCAATGAACGCGCACGCTGCGATCACAGCAAAGTCCACCAAACGCATCAGTGCGCCAAAGCGGCGTCTCGATGTGGTGGGATTGCCTTGAGCGGGCAGATGCATTGGGCTTTCCACGAATGAATCGATCGCCGCGTCTCTGCAGACGGGGTTCATCACCGCTGGCGCACTCGACTCGTCGTCAGTGACTGCAGGTTGATTCGTGAAATGTCCAGCGATGCCATGAATCCACTGAGGATAAGAAACGAAATACGCGGAAACTGGTTGCTTGCCTGCACGCTGCACTCCCTCGCTCGACGAATTCGATTACGCTCGCGCGGATACGCACAACCTGCGCGTGCCAGCCCGAAGGTGGCTACCCCGCGCGTAGGAGCGCCTTGCCGAATCCGTTTCATGTTTAATGACAGGGGAGAGAGTTTCTTCCGCCGATACTTCTACGTATATAGGAAGAGTCTGAAATGGAGTCGTAGGAGATCGCACCCAGGTAGTCCCGGCAATCCAGAATCCACCGAAACAAGCGCCTGGCAATGACATACGAAATCAATCACCAATAATGATGAGACGCGCAATCGACAAATAGCCGCACTCGTATCCAAAACGAGATAGAGATAACGGAATATTCAAATTCTCACAAATCGCCCAATATTTTCTTTTTAATTCCGGACGATTGCCAATTCGACTTAATGCTCAATGAGCCTCAAGCGACGGCATCGGGCAATCCCGACACCGCCACGAGAAAGACTTTACTTCTTCCTCTGAATAAACTCGATCTTGTACCCGTCCGGATCGGTCACGAACGCGATCACCGTGGTCCCATGCTTCATCGGACCGGCTTCGCGCACCACCGTCCCGCCCTGCTCCTTGATCTTCGCGCAGGCAGCGTAGGCATCGTCCACCTCGACCGCCAGATGGCCGAAGCCAGTCCCAAGATCGTACGAAGCCGTATCCCAGTTATGCGTCAGTTCGATCACGGTGCCATCGCGCTCGTCCGTGTACCCGACGAAGGCCAGCGTAAACTTGCCATCGGGGTAGTCTTCGCGGCGCAGCAGTTTCATGCCGAGCAGTTCGGTATAGAACTTGATCGAGCGATCGAGGTCGCCGACCCGGATCATCGTGTGCAGCAGGCGCATGGTGTACTCCGTTTTGCCATCGTCAAAAAACGGACTGTACCAAAAACGGGCCAGCCCTGCCGGCGCCGGCAAGATGTGCCGATTTGCTCTAGCATGGACGCCATCCCGAAATTGCTGCGGCAATTTCGCCAGCGAGGCGTAAGCAATGCGCGTCTGCAAAGCGCGCAGGCAATGAACGTGAGAACCGAGGAGGGGACATGCGAATTCTGGTAGTCGGTGCGGGTGCGACGGGCGGCTATTTCGGCGGCCGGCTCGCCGCTGCGGGGCGTGACGTGACGTTTCTGGTACGTGAGGCGCGCGCCGCGCAACTGCACGAAGCGGGCCTTGTCATTCGCAGTCCGGCGGGCGATCTCACCCTGCGCGAGGTCAAGACCGTTACGCGCGAAGCGCTCGAGCCGCAAGGCGTTCAACCGTTCGATCTCGTGCTGCTGAGCTGCAAGGCCTACGACCTCGACAATGCCATCGATTCGTTCGCCGCAGCCGTCGGCCCGAACACGTTGATCCTGCCGCTGCTCAACGGCATGCGTCATCTCGAAGTCCTGCAGGCGCGCTTCGGCACGCAGGCGGTGCTGGGCGGCGTCTGCCTGATCGCGTCCACGCTCAACGACAAGCGCGAGATCGTGCATCTGAACGACGTGCAGGCCATCACGTTCGGCGAACTCGGCGGCGGCGTCTCACCGCGTGTGCAAGCCGTGGCGGATCAGTTCGGCAATGCCGGCTTTCACGTGAAGGCGAGCGATCACATCCTTCAGGAGATGTGGGAGAAGTGGGTGTTCCTCGCGTCGCTCGCGGGCAGCACGTGTCTTTTCCGCGCGCCCATTGGCGCGATTCTCGCCACGTCCGACGGCGCCGCGATCATCGAGCGCCTGTTCGCCGAATGCCGCGCGATCGCAGCTGGGCACGGCCACGCCGTGCGCGACAGCTTCCTCGAGCGTTCGCGCGCGATGCTGTTCGCCAGGGGTTCGTCGCTCACCGCCTCGATGCTGCGCGACGTGCAGAACGGTTCGCGCATCGAGGCCGATCACGTGCTCGGCGACCTGATCCAGCGCGGCGGCGCGGCACAGCACGCGTCGAGCGAGCTTTCGGTGCTACGCATCGTCTACAGCCAGCTCAAGGCCTACGAGGCCCAGCGCGCCGAGGCGGCCTGAGCGGCGGCTAGCGCACCGGCGAGGCGGCGCACCACGCGCACATCAAGCGCCGCCAGCCCCTTCCAGCGCCTGCGCGAGACTCACGTATTCCTCAACGGGCACTTCCTCGGCACGGCGCGCCAGATCGAAGCCTAGCGCGTCGAAATCGAGGCGCTCGCGGTAGTCGCTGAGCGTATTGCGCAGCATCTTGCGGCGCTGCGAGAAGGCCGCCGTCACGAGTTCGCCAAGCACGGCGTCGTTGACCTTCGGCAGTTCGTGCGGCGCGTAGGGAATCATGCGCACGATCGCGGAATCCACCTTCGGCGGCGGCTGGAACGACTCGGGCGGCACGTCGATCAGCTTGTCGATCACGTAGCGGTACTGGAGCATCACCGTGAGACGGCCGAACGCCTTGCTACCGGGCTCCGCCACCATGCGCTCGACCACTTCGTTCTGCAGCATGAAGTGCTGGTCGATCACGCGTTCGGCGAAGCTGGTGAGATGAAACAGCAGCGGGCTCGAAATGTTGTACGGCAGGTTGCCGACAATGCGCAGCGAGGGCTTCTCGCCCGGCGCCGCGAGCGAGCCGAAGTCGAACGCGAGCGCGTCGCCCGCATGGAGTTCGAGCAGCGGGCCGAACTTCTTCGTGAGGCGCGCGATCAGGTCGCGGTCCAGCTCGACCGCGTGCAGCGGCGATTCGGGCGTGGCGAGACGCTCGATGAGCGGCTCGGTGAGCGCGCCGAGACCCGGCCCGATCTCGACCATGCGCTCGCCGCGCAGCGGGCGGATGACGTCGACGATCGAATCGATCACGCCTGTGTCGACGAGGAAGTTCTGGCCGAAGCGCTTGCGCGCGAAATGGCCCTGATGCTGTCTGCTGCTGTTGGACATCTTCTCTGGAATCAATCAGATGGCGCGCCGGTGGCGCGCCATCGAAACGGCGGTGTCGAGGGCGGCGATCAGGCTGCCCGCGTCCGCGCGGCCAGTGCCGGCGAGGTCGAGTGCGGTGCCATGATCGACCGAGGTGCGCACGATCGGCAAGCCGAGCGTGACGTTGATGCCTTCGCCGAACGTCGCGTATTTCAGGACCGGCAGGCCCTGATCGTGGAACATAGCCAGCACGCAGTCCGCGTCCTTGAGGTAGCGCGGCTGGAACAGCGTGTCGGCCGGGTACGGGCCGCGCGCGTCGATGCCTTGCGCGGCAGCGGCGGCCAGCGCCGGCGAGATCGTGTCGATCTCCTCGCGCCCCAGGTAGCCATTCTCGCCCGCATGCGGGTTGAGGCCGGTCACCAGGATGCGCGGCAGCGGCACGCCGAAATGATGGCGCAGGTCGTGGTCGATGATGCCGAGGGTTTCGACGAGCCCCTCGACGGTGAGCGCCGCCGACACGTCCTTGAGCGGCAGATGCGTCGTGGCGAGCGCCACGCGCAACGGACGCGCGCCGGTGCCCGCCAGCATCATGACCACGCGCGGCGTGTGCGTGCGTTCGGCGAGGTATTCGGTGTGGCCGGTGAACGGCACGCCGGCGTCGTTGATGGTGCTCTTTTGCAGCGGAGCGGTGACGATCGCGTCGAATTCGCCGGCCAGCGCGCCGTCGATGGCGCGGTCGAGCAGCGCCAGCACATAGCGGCCGTTCGCGGGGTCGAGTTTGCCGGGCTTGGCAGGCGTGGCCAGCGCCACATGCTCGACCTGCACGGGCTGGTTCGCCAGCACGGCGGCCCAGTCGACGCTCACGGCCTGCGCGCGCGCTTCGAGCAGCGCGCTGTCGCCGAGCACGACGAACTGCGCGTCGGGCCAGTGCGCCGAGGCGCCCGCCATCGCGGCGGCAGTCAGCTCGGGGCCGACACCGGCCGGTTCACCCGTGGTGATGGCAATGCGGATCGGCCCCGCCCTCCGCGGAGCCGGCGACGACGATGCGGAGGCGTTCATGGCTCGATCCCTGTGTGACTCTCAGTTGTGCGGCGGCGTCATGCCCGCGATCTTGTAATCGACGTAGGCGCTGTCGCGCAGCTGGCGCAGCCAGTCGGCGTAGGCCTGCTCCGCCTTGCGCTGGCCGATGGCCTGGCGCGCGAGTTCCATTTGTTGCGCGATCGAGCCTTCGGCGTCGCGGCGGCCCAGCACCTGGATCAGGTGGTAGCCGTACTCGGTGCGTACGGGCTCGCTTAACTGGCCGTCCTGCAGCGTATTCATGGCGCGCTCGAATTCAGGCACGGTCTCGCCCGGGCTGATCCAGCCGAGGTCGCCGCCCTGCGAAGCCGAGCCGTCCTGCGAGTAGGTGCGAGCAAATTTGGCGAAGTCGCCGCCCGCCCCGATTTCCTGGCGGATTTCGAGCAACTTCTGGCGCGCCTGGGGCTCGGACATGCCGTCGCCCACACGCAGCAGGATGTGGCGCACGTGCGTTTGCACGAGCTTGGGCGCGTCGGCGGCCGTGCCCTGGCCCTGGCGGCGCTCGACGAGGCGCACGATCTCGAAGCCGTCGCTGGTGCGGATCACCGAGGGGTTCACCTCGCCCGGACGCAGCGTGGAAGCGGCGGTCACGAATTCGGGCGGCAGCTTCGACTGCGGCAGGAAGCCCATGTCGCCGCCCTTGCCCGCGTCGCTCGCCTGCGAGTTCGACTTCGCAAGGCTCTCGAATTTGCTACCCGACTGGGCCTCCTTGAGCAGCGCATTGGCCTTCGCCTGCGCGGCTTCGATGTCGGTTTCCGAGGCGTTCAGCGGCGCCTTGATGAAGATGTGCTGGAAATGCAGGTCGCTCGACTGGCCCGCGTTCGGTCCGCGCTGGCTCGCGATGTAGTTCGCGACTTCGGCGTCGGTCACCGTGACCTTGCTGTCCACCTCCTTCTCGCGCAGCTTCGAGAGCGTGAGCTCGGTGCGCGCGTCGCGCATGAAGGTGGTCCAGGGCACGCCAGCCGCCTCGATGCGCGCGCGATAGGTGGCGAGATCCATGCCGTTGGCCTGGGCGAGGCGCTCGAGCGTGCGCTGCACGCCGGCGTCGTCGACGGTGATGCCGTCTTCCTTGGCCTTCTGGAGCTGAATGCGCTCGAGCACCATCTGGTTGAGCACCTGCGCGCGCAACTGCTCCTCGGGCGGAACCGGCGCATTTTGCTGCTGCAGCCGGTGAGCAATCATTTCGGCGCGGCTGTCGAGCTCGCGCTGCGTGATCACGCCGTCATTGACGACTGCGGCGATCGTGTCGACCGTCTGGCCGTTGCCAGCCGGGAGACCTTGAGCTTGCGCCGGCGCGGCCGGCAACACGCCTGCGACGGCGAAGAGACTCGCAGCGTACGCTGCCAGGCGAAGCTTTTTCATGATTCCCACAGATACTCCAATGTTGGCGGGCACGCTTCGCCCGTCTCTATGCAACCGACACCGCGTTGCCCCGAGGCGCCTCGCGCAAGCAAGGCGCTCCGGATCACGCGTTATTGATAATCAGTGAAGCGCGAATCCGGCGGCGACTGAGCCGGCAGCTGCGTGTACCCCGGCACTGCGGTCCTGAACGCCGCCACCAGCCCGTTGTCGACGTTCGACAGTCCCTTGAGCGTAAGCTGCGCGAGAAACCGCGTTGACGAATTCGGCGTGCCCGACGTATTGAGCCCGTTCGCGTAACGCTGCAGGCCGACCCCGAGCACCCAGCAGTCGGCGTCGTACTGCATGCCGACCAGGCCGTCGACGATCCGATGGCCGTTCAGATCGTAGTTGAAGCGGCCCACGGCGTACACCCGGTGCGAGAACGGCCATTGAGCCGAGATCAGAACCTGATTGATCGGCTGGAAGTCGAGCGTGGTGTTCGCGCGCGTGTAGCGGTAGGCCACGTTCAGCACGCGGCTCGTTCCCGGGCTGTACCCGAAACCGATGCTCGCCTTGGTGAGCTGGTTGCTGTCGGCATTATATTGGAACGCCGTTTCCGAAGCGAAACCGGCCCCGATTTTCAGGGCCGCGCCCGCAATCAGGTCCGAATGCGTTGCCTGACTCGTGCTCTCGCCCGAGTTGAGCGTGACGCGCTGATCCTGGAAGTAGTACTGCTGCGCGATCACGAAGCGCGCGCGCTCGTCGCCCGAAGCCGGGTCGATGAAGCGCGTGGTAAGCGCGGCCGTAAGGCGGTTCGCGTCGGCAATGCGGTCGTTACCGACGAAGGTGTTCGGCGTGAAGATTTCCGCGAGGCCGAAGTCCGACTCTGCGGTATCGAAAAGGGGCGCGAACTGCTGGTTGCGGTACGGCGTGTACACGTAGTACAGGCGCGGTTCCAGCGTCTGGATGTAATCCTGACCGAACAGGTGGACCGAGCGGTCGAACACGAGGCCCGTGTCGAAGCTGAAGGTCGGGATCGATTCCGTGAAGCTCTTCGGCGTGCCGACCGGCGAGCCGAAGGTCGTGCCCGCCGGGCCGATGTTGCTCAGGTTGTACGACGCGAAGTGCCACTGAACCTTCGGCGTGACGAAGTAACCCGGCCCCATCAGGGAGTACGACAGGTACGGGTTGAAGACGACGCGGTCGCCTTGGGTCGCATTGTCTTCCGTAATGCGGAAGCGCGAATAGTCGGCTTCCATGCCGTAGTCGAAGCCGCCGACGTTGTACTTCGCGTACTTCACGTTCAACTGCGGCTCACGGCCATAGGGCGGCGTCGACGACTCGACCGTCTGCCAGTGCTGGTAGCGGCCCAGCACCGACCACGGCCCGTTGTTGTACGTGAGGCCGGCTTCCTGCTGGTACAGCGTCTGCGTGCCGTTCAGGAACTGGTTGGCCGGCGACGACAGGTCCGACGGATAGGTGTTGTCCGAGACCTTGTTGTAGTAGACGTAACCGCCGAACCCGTTGCCAAAGTTCTGGTTGTGCTGGATGAACAGCGCGTAGCGGTTCGTCTTCGTGATCGCGTCGTCGGGCAGGAAGGTCCCGGTGATCGAACCCGAGTAATTCGTCGAGAGATACCGGTAGTTGCCCTGCAGGAACACGCCGCGCTTCGAGATGATCTCGGGCGTGAACGTGAAGTCGCGGTTCGGCGCGATGTTGAAGTAATACGGCAGCGAGATTTCGTAGCCGTTCGTCGAGCTGACCGAGAACGTCGGCGGCAGCAGGCCGCTGCGACGGTCACCCGAAAGCGGAAACGACAGCCACGGGCTCGCAAAGATCGGCACGTCCTGGAAGAACAGCACGGCATTGTGCGCGACGCCTTCGTCGCTGCCGGTGTCGAAATCGAACTCGCTGCCCTTGATGTACCACGCCGGATTGGTCGAGCAGTGGCACGCCGTATAGGTACCGGTCGTGAGCACCGAGCGCTCGCTGTCCAGCAGGTCGGCGCGCGCGGCGCTGCCCGAGCCGCCCGTGAGCGTGAAATGGTACTTCGGCGCGGGCATGAAGCCCTCGTTCGCCTCGACCTTCAAATGCGCCTCGGGCCCCGAGAACGTCGTGCCGTTCTGCACGACCGTGACATTGCCGTAGGCATTGGCCATGTCGGTGTCCTGGTCGTAGTGCAGGGCGTCGCCCTTCACCACGTTCGAACCCTGGCGCAGCTCCGAGGCGCCTTTGACGGCGAGGTCGGTGTCCACCGTGCCGGTCGTCGAATCGCCGAGCACGAACGTCGCCGGGTGCTGGCCCGACGCATTGGGGTGATCTTCGAGTTGCGGTGCAATCCGCAGGCTCCACGGGCCGTCCAGCTGCTCGGGCTGCGCGGCCGCGCCCGAGAGCTGGGCGTGCGCGAGCGCGGGCACCAGACCCGGTACGGCCAGGAGTGCCGCGATGAGCCGCCGCTTGCCCGGCACGCCGTCGTCACTAAGGGAGATCGTCTGGAAAAGCTGTCTGGGCGGCATGTATGGTTTTGGCGAATCGGCCCGGCCGCCTGCCCTCTGCATGATGGTGGCCCGCCTGGGCACCCGCCTCCCGATGAACCGGATCGAGGCCGGGCTGCAAACAATTAATTACAATTCATCGTCCCCCTGGAGCGACGATGAATGCGGCGAGCGAACCGTCATGCGGGCTTTGGCGCGAGTCGCGTCAAAAAAGTCGTGGGGTATTATATGGCAAGACGTTGATCCACTGATTTTGCCTCTGGCTTTCATGACCTTTTCCGCCGCGCATTCTCCCGCCGCTTCCTCTGGCGCCTCTCCGACCGACAATCGCCGCGACCTGCTCGCCGCCTGGCTCGGCAGCCACGTCGGCAAGTACGCCCTCGACCTCGCAACGCTCGCCCCGGCCTCGGCCGACGCGAGCTTTCGGCGCTATTTCCGCCTCGCGAGCGCGGGCGCGCACGGCGCGACGCTGATCGCCGTCGACGCCCCGCCGCCCGAAAAGAGCCGCGAATTCGCCCAGATCGCGCAGTGGCTCGAGGCGGCCGGCGTCCACGTGCCGCGCGTGCTCGAAGCCGATTTCGACGCGGGCTTCATGCTCGTGACCGATCTCGGCACGGCGCCCTACCTGAAAGCGCTGCAGGAAGCCGGCCCCGGTGCGCGCTCGCGCGAGCTGATGCGCGACGCGATCGACGCGCTGATCCGTTGGCAGCTCAGCTCACGGCCTGGCGTGCTGCCGGACTTCGACGAAGCCTTCATGCGCCGCGAGATGGAGTTGATGCCCGAGTGGTATCTGGAGCGCCATCTGGGCCGCAAGGTCGACGAAGCCACGCGCGGCGTGCTCGATCGCACCTTCGCCCTGCTCGTGGCGAGCGCCCGCGCGCAGCCGCAAAGCTTCATGCTGCGCGATTTCATGCCCCGCAACCTGATGATCGCCACGCCCAACCCCGGCGTGCTCGACTTCCAGGACGCCGTGTACGGCCCGATCACCTACGACGTCGTCTCGCTGCTGCGCGACGCGTTCCTGAGCTGGGACGAGGAGTTCGAGCTCGACTGCTTCGCGCACTACTGGGAGCGCGCCAAGAAGGCGGGACTGCCTGTCGATGCCGACTTCGGCGAGTTCTACCGCCAGCTCGAGTGGATGGGCCTGCAGCGCCACATCAAGGTGCTCGGCCTGTTCTGCCGCATCAACTATCGCGACGCCAAACCGCATTACATGGCCGACCTGCCGCGCTTTCTCGCCTACGCGAGCAAGGTCGCGCACCGCTACCGCCCGCTCGCGCCGTTCGCACGGCTCATCGACGAGCTGCAGGGCAGCGCCGTCGAAGTCGCTTACACCTTCTGAAGCGGGCCGTCATGACCCAATCGAATCACACGCCGGCCAAGGCGGGCCACGGCCGCACCGCCATGATCTTCGCAGCCGGACGCGGCGAACGCATGCGCCCGCTCACCGACGCCTGCCCGAAGCCGCTCCTCACCGTGGGCGGCAAACCGCTCGTAGAGTGGCAGATCGAGCGGCTCGCCGCGGCGGGCTACACGCGCATCGTCATCAATCACGCATGGCTTGGCGCACAGATCGAGGCCGCGCTCGGCGACGGCGCGCGCTTTGGCGTGACGCTCCACTATTCGCCCGAGCACGACGCGCTCGAAACGGCGGGAGGAATTGCTCAGGCGCTGCCGCTCATCGAGTTGATGGGCACGCCCGAGGTGTTCCTCGCGGTGAGCGGCGACGTCTACAGCGCCTACGATTTCGCGCGCCTGAAGACGCACGCGCAAGCGCTCGCGGCGCAGGCGCAGCCGGGCATGCATCTCGTGATGGTGCCGAACCCGCCGTTCCACCCGAAGGGCGACTTCGCGCTGGGCGTCGACGGCCGGCTAGCGCTCGAAGGCGCGCCGCGCTACACGTTCGGCAATATCGGCCTCTATGACACGCGCATGTTCCGCGACCTCGCGCCCGGCACGAAGCGCGCGCTCACGCCGTACTATCGCGAGGCGATTGCGCAAGGGCGCGTGAGCGGCGAGCTATACGAAGGCATATGGGAAAACGTCGGCACACCCGCACAACTCGAAGCGCTCGACGCCGCGCTGCGCAATTCGACCGACGCGCACCCCGGCTGAAACCCGCGACGCGACGCGCCATGCCAATGCCGGCGCGGCGCGCCTCTTCAGTTTCCACCCGCCGCCGGCAACTCCACCTGCCCCTGTTGTGACTGGGACTGGGGCGCCTCAGCCGCCTTCTGCTGCTGAAGCGCCCACATCTGCGCATAGTGTCCGCCGGCAAGCAGCAATTGCGCATGCGTGCCGCGCTCGACGATGCGCCCGTGATCCATCACGATGATCTGCTGCGCGTGCACGACGGTCGAGAGCCGGTGCGCGATCACGAGCGTCGTGCGCTCGCGCGCGATCTGGTCGAGCTCGTGCTGGATGGCGCGCTCCGAACGCGAATCGAGCGCTGACGTCGCCTCGTCGAACAGCAAAATGGGCGGATTCTTGAGCAACGTGCGCGCGATCGCCACGCGCTGCTTCTCGCCGCCCGAAAGCTTGAGGCCGCGCTCGCCCACGGACGTGTCGTAGCCCTTGGGCAGGCTCTCGATGAACGCATGAATGTGCGCCGCGCGCGCCGCCGCGATCACTTCCTCGCGGCTCGCCGTGGGCCGGCCATAGGCGATGTTGTAGTAGATCGAGTCGTTGAACAGCACCGTGTCCTGCGGCACGATGCCGATCGAGGCGCGCAGCGAATCCTGCGTCACATCGCGGATATCCTGGCCGTCGATCGTAATCGCCCCCCCGCTCGCTCGATCGAGATCGTAGAAGCGGAACAAGAGCCGCGCGAGCGTGGACTTGCCCGAGCCGCTATGTCCCACCACGGCCGTGGTCGTGCCCGCCGCAATGGTGAAACTCAGATCGTGCAGAATCTGGCGCGACGGCTCGTACGCGAAGTTCACGTGCGAAAAGCGCACCTCGGCGCCGCGCACCGCAAGCGCCTGCGCGCCGGGCACGTCGGCCACTTCGCGCTCGACGGTGAGCAGCGTGAACATGCGGTCCATGTCGGTGAGGCTCTGCTTGAGCTCCCGATACACCACGCCGAGAAAATTCAGCGGAATATAGAGCTGCAGCATGAAGGTATTGATGAGCACGAGGTCGCCGAGCGTGAGCCGCCCCGCCATCACGCCCTGCGTGGCGCGCCAGAGGATGAACACGAGCCCGGTGCCGATGATCGCCTGCTGCCCGAAGTTGAGCGCGGAAAGCGAGTGCTGCGACTTGATCGCGGCCTGCCGGTAGCGGTGCAGGTTTTCGTCGTAGCGCTTCGTCTCCCATTCTTCGTTGCCGAAGTACTTCACGGTCTCGTAGTTGATGAGCGAATCGATTGCGCGTGCGTTGGCGCGCGAATCGAGTTCGTTCATCGTGCGGCGGTAATGCGTGCGCCACTCCGTCACCTTCACCGTGAACACGATGTACGCCACGAGCGCGATGAGCGTGACGATCGCGTAGTACGCCTCGTACTTCACCACGAAGAAGCCAAGGACGAGGCCCACTTCCACGAGCGTCGGCAGGATGCTGTAGAGCGAGTACGAAATGAGCTGCGTGATGCCGCGCGTGCCGCGCTCGATGTCGCGCGACATGCCGCCCGTCTGCCGTTCGAGGTGAAAGCGCAGCGAGAGCGCATGCAGATGGCGGAACACCTTGAGCGCGAGCTGGCGCACGGCGCTCTCGGTCACCTTCGAAAACAGGATTTCGCGCAGCTCGGTGAACAGCGACGTCGACAGACGCACGACGGCGTACGCCACCACGAGCAGTCCGATGCCGCCCGCGAGCACGATGCCGGGCGCGTGCTCCGCGCGACCGAGCGCCGTGAGATGGCGCACCGAGGCGAGACCGTCGACGATGTGCTTCATCACGATCGGCACGCCGAGGTTGGCCACCTTCGCACCGATCAGGCAGGTGAGCGCGAACCCCACGCGCCAACGGTAAGCGGTGAGGTAAGGCAGCAGCGAAACGATCGTCTGCCAGTCGTTGCGCGGCCCGGTGGCGGGCAGCGGGGGTTCGTTGGAAGCGGGAAAGCGGCGCATGGGGCGAGCGGCGTGATGCCTGTGCCAGGCGGCGCGCCAAGTCCGGTTCGGGAACCGGAAGCTGGCGCGGCGAAACGGCACGGCGAGTCATGTGGGGCGGATGTGAGGTTCCTGGCGACGGGTTTCGCGAAGGTGGAGGGCTCTAATCGACCCGCCCGCCGCGCCTTATGCTTTCCCGTACAATTCCTGATCGACGTATTGTCGCAGAAGGCGGCGCACGCCGCTGAGCGCCCCACGCCGGCGCGAGGCCTGCGCCGCAAAGCCTTGCGCCGTTCGATCCCTTTTCATGGACGCCCGATGACCGACTCCTTCCCGCTCCCCCAAAAATCGCCTGCGCTGCGCGTCGTGCCACAGCCTTCGGACGCCAACGTTCACGGCGACGTCTTCGGCGGCTGGATCATGGCGCAGGTCGACATTGCCGGCTCGATTCCGGCAAGCCGCCGCGCCAACGGACGCGTCGCGACCGTCGCGGTGAACTCGTTCGTGTTCAAGCAACCGGTGTTCGTGGGCGATCTGCTGAGCTTCTACGCCGATATCGTCAAGACCGGCAACACCTCGGTGACCGTCGAGGTCGAGGTGTACGCGCAGCGTATGCGCCTCCAGGAGGAAGTCGTCAAGGTGACGGAAGCCACGCTCACCTATGTCGCGACCGGCACGGACCGCCGTCCGCGTCAGTTGCCGCCGATCGAATAACCAGGCCGCAAGCGCCCCCGGCGCTTGCACTCGGCTCAAACCCGGCTCAAACCGTCCACACAAGCCCAGGCGCGTCCTCGTAGGTCGCGCTCGCGCGCAACAGCGCCGCGGCCTCGTCGCCGGGTAGCGGCGGCGCGAAGAAGTAGCCTTGCAGCTCGTCGCACGCGCGCGCGCGCAGGAAGGCGAACTGCGCCGAGGTCTCCACCCCTTCCGCGATCACCTGCAACTGCAGCTCGTGCGCAAGCGCGATGATGGCTGCCGTGATCGTTTCGTCGTCGCTGCTCGTGCCGATGTCGGCCACGAACGAGCGGTCGATCTTGAGCCGGTCCACGGGCAGACGCTTCAGGTAGCTCAGGCTCGAATAGCCGGTGCCGAAGTCGTCGATGGCAATACCGATGCCCAGCGCATGCAACTCGTTCAACATCGACACGGCTTCTTCGGCATTGCGCATGAGCGTGCTCTCGGTCAGCTCGATTTCGAGCCAGCAGGCTTCCAGCCCGGTTTCCTGCAGCACGTCCTTCACGAGTTGCGCAATGTCGCGCTGGTGGAACGTCTTCGCCGAGAAGTTCACGGACACGCGCACGGGCGGCAGCCCCGCGAGCTGCCACGCGCGATTCTGCCGGCAGGC
The DNA here is from genome assembly GCF_024206515.1 of Paraburkholderia sp. CNPSo 3281. Classification (NCBI taxonomy): domain Bacteria; kingdom Pseudomonadati; phylum Pseudomonadota; class Betaproteobacteria; order Burkholderiales; family Burkholderiaceae; genus Paraburkholderia; species Paraburkholderia sp. CNPSo 3281. The sequence goes on from NZ_JAMBPS010000001.1 coordinate 406,710, forward strand.
CTCGCGCAGCACCCAGTCGGAGAGCGGGCCGATCAGGCCGCTTTCCTCGGCCACGGGAATGAACTGCGCAGGCGACACGAGCCCGACCTCGGGATCGCGCCAGCGCACGAGCGCCTCCATGCCGATGATGCGGCCGCCCTCGATCTCGACCTGCGGCTGGTAGTGCAGCAGGAACTCGCTGTCGCGCAGCGCCCGGCGAAGGCGCCGCTCCAGATTCAGGCGCGCCCCCACATTCGCGTTCATTTCGGGCTGGAAGAACTGGAACGTATTGCGGCCCATGTCCTTCGCGCGGTACATCGCGACGTCGGCCTTCTTCATGAGCGTCTCGGCATCGTTGCCGTCCTGCGGGTAGACGCTCGCGCCCATGCTGCAGCCCACATACAGCTCGGTGCCGTCGATCCACACCGGCTCCGAGATCAGCGCGCGCGCCCGCTCCATCCAGCCGATCAGCGACTTCTCGTCGATGGTGTCGGTAAGCACGATCACGAACTCGTCGCCGCCGTGGCGCGCGACCGTGTCGGTCGTGCGCGTGCAGCGCTGGAGCCGCTCGGCCACCACACCCAGCAGCCGGTCGCCCACGCTGTGGCCGAGACTGTCGTTGACGTTCTTGAAGCCGTCGAGGTCGATGAACACCACGGCCACGCCCGTGTCGTGCCGCTGCGCCGCGAGCAGTGCGTGCTGGAGACGGTCGCGCAGCAGGTTGCGGTTGGGCAGCAGCGTGAGGCTGTCGTAGTTCGCCTGGTATTCGAGCTGCTCCTGGTAGCGGATCAGCTCGGTCACGTCGTTGATGATGCCGATGTGATGCGTGATGCGGCCATCGAGATCGGGCACCGGCGCGATCAGCAACTGGTTCCAGAAGAGCGCGCCGTCCTTGCGGTAGTTGCGCAGCACGGCGCTCACTTCGCGATTGGCAAGCAGCGCCTTGCGCACCGCGATGAGTCCGTCCTGATCGCGGTCGTCGCGCTGCAGGAGGCGGCAGTCCTGGCCGATCACCTCGGCCGGATCGAAGCCCGTGATGCGGCGAAACGCCGGATTCGCGTACTCGATCAGATTACTGCCGCCCGGGCCTGGCGCGGTGATCAGAATGGCGTTGACGCACGCGTCGAGCGCGCGGCTTTGCAGGCGCAGCGCGAGGTCGGCGCGCTTGCTTTCGGTGGTGTCCGAGTACGAGCCGAGCACGCCGATCACGCGGCCGTCGCCGTCGAGCAGCGGCAGCTTGCTCGTGAGCGTCGTGCGGTGCAGGCCGTCGATCGTGTGGTTGTCCTCGTAGTTGATGCGCGGCAGCCCCGAGTCGATCACCTCGCGGTCCTGTTCGCGCATCCCGTCGGCGTAGGCGCGCCACGGCAGGTCGTCGTCGGACTTGCCGATGATCTGCTCGGGGTACGCGAGGCCTGCGTCGCGCGCGAAGGTCATGTTGCAGCCGAGATAGCGCGACTGCGCGTCCTTCCAGAAGATGCGCTGCGGGATGTTGTCGATCACCGACTCGAGCATCTGGTTCGAGCGCTGCGCCTCCGCCTCGGCCTTGATCTGCTCGGTCACGTCGTCGGCGAGCACGAACACGGCGTCGCGGCCGAGGAACGTAAGCGAGTGATGCGAGATGTCGGCGCTGATGATCGAGCCGTCGCGGCGGCGATGGTGCCAGATGCCGGCCATCATGCGCACGTTCTGCGTGACCATGTCCGAGCGCGTGAGGTGTTGTTCGAGCCGCGAGACGTCCTCGGCGGGACGGATATCGCGGATCGTCATGGTGAGGAATTCTTCCTCGCTGTAGCCGTACTGCTGGATCGCGGCGGCGTTCACGGCGAGAAAGCGCAGCGTCTCGCGGTCGAACACGTACATCGGCACCGGATGTGCGTCGAACAGGCCCTGAAAGCGCTCGCTGCGCAGGCGCATGCCGCTCACGGCGCGCAGCTTCTCGCGGGCGGCGCTCTCGCGCGCGCCGAACGTGTAGATGAGGAGCGTCGCGCCCGCGAGCATCGTCACGATCAGCAGTAACAGTGCGCGGCCGCCCGAGCGCGCCGAGTCTGCGAGCGCGGCGGCTAGCGCCAGATCCTCGGCACGTTGCAGCGACGCGAGTTGCCCGTCGAGCTGATCCACGAGGTTGTCGATGCGGATGTATTCGCCGGCGAGCCACGCGGCCGTGGCGGGCGTTGTCGTTGCCGGGTCAGGCAGCCCAGCGGTCGCCGTGATGGGGTTCTGGGCGCCATTCTGGACAGCCGGCGCCACCGTGAGCGTGTCCAGCGTCACGGCACTCGCCGCGTCATCCGCCGCGGCGTGCAGCGGCAAGATCGTGCCAGTCACGACATGACCGGCCATGCGCGCGTCTGCGGTGTTTCCGGGTTGAATCGTCTTCGCGGCGGCGGCGTTGCTGGCGAGCGCCTCGCGCGCGCCCCACGGCGCCGCGGGCGAACGCGCGGCATTCGCGGGCATGGCCGTGCCGAACTCCTGGCTGGCCGCACCGTCAGCCGGCACAGCCTGCGCCGCCGCCGCGGTTCCGCTCGCGCCCGCCGCCACGGTCGCCTGCCCGCGCTCGTCGGCAACGCGCTGCTCGGCGCGCGCAAGCGTCACGTCGATCTCGCTCGCCATCGCGCTAGCCTGCGCCGCCAACGCGTCGAAACGGGCTGCGAGGTCGGCGTTTCCGGCCAGTTCCGCGCGCAGTGCGCGGGCGGTTTCGTCGAGCATGGCGGCGCGCGCGTCGTGCGCGGCGGCTGACTCCGTCTGGCCCTGTGCTGCGAAACGGCCCAGCGCGCTCACGCCGCTGCCAAGCGCATCGCGATAGCGGTCGAGGTCGTGACGGATCGTCGCCGCCTGGCTCGCGCGCAGGTCGATCTCGCGCTGACCGTCGATCTGCGTCCACGCGACAAAAGCGTTCGCGCCAACGGCCGCCGCGACGACGGCCAGATTGATGAGTTGGCGCTTCGAAAAAAGAAGGTTCATGAATGCCGAGCGTCGTTCGCGCCCGCGCCGTGAGCGCGGGATGATGGGTCACGACTGCGCGCGACCGGTCGGCGCCTGACGCGCCAACCCGAAATAACGGCAGGGCCGGCCGGGTCTTGAGGGTAAATGTGGAGAAAGAAGCGGAAAACGACCCGCGGCGGCGCAAGGCAGCCGCGGTTAGCGGGAATCGGGTAGGGATCGGCTACGAATCGTGGCGGGCAGCATCGGCGGGAAACAGCGGCTAAAAATCAGCGCGGCACCGCCAGCCCGAACTCGTGCATCGCCGGCGCGAAGTCGTGATTGCCCTCCGGTTTGCGCGCGAGCTTCGCAAGCACGTAGCGCCGGAACGGGTCGAGCTGCGCCCAGTCTTCGAGGCCGGGCGCCTGCAGGCTGGCAAGCTCGGACTGAAGCGCAATGCCGCCCGGCACCGCGTTCACGTCACGCCAGGCCGGCGCTTCTTCGGGCGCGAACCATTCGGGTTCGACGTTCGCGTGCGTGCGCATCATCTCGAAGAGCGCGTGGTCGAAATTGGGCTCGATTTGCGTGTCCTCGTCCACGGGGAAACACGCCAGCAGCCGGCGGTCCTCATAGGGCAGCAACTGCCATTGCGCGAGAGAAATGCGCAGACCAAAACGATCCAGGTTGAAGCGCACGCACATCGGGATATAGGTGAGGTTTTCCGACGAGTCGACCTCGAACCGGAAAAGCAGCGGAGCTTCGTTCAATGCCATGACGGTATCCTCGCGAGGCGGACATAAGCGCGGGCGGCCCGCTTGAGGTATTTTAGAACCTTCCGCGCGCGGCGCGGCCCCGCTGTCCCCCGGCGGCGCTGCGGTACCGCGCCGCACAAGGACCGATGGAATTTTGCGCTTGACCACCTCGACCCGCACCCCAACCCCCACGCCAATGAGCACCGCAAACCGGCCGCAGATCACGACGACGAATCCGCCGACACATCCCCTCGAAACCGAAGGCCAGCCTGGCGCCATCGAATTGCGCGTGCATCGGCACCGCGGCGGCGGCGTGGAAACGCGTGAGGACCACGTGGGCCAGGAATGGCCCGTCGCGCTCGTCTTCAACGGCATTTCGCACGCGGTCATGATGTGCACGCCGCGCGACCTCGAAGCGTTCGCCGTGGGCTTCGCGATCTCCGAAGGCATCGTCGGGCGCAATGCCGACATTCAGGACATCGAGGTGTACTGGCACGCAGAGTCGGATCTGCCGCACGCCGAAGTCCACTTGACCGTGGTGCAGCAGGCGTTCGTCGAACTCAAGGAAAAGCGCCGCGCACTCGCCGGGCGCAGCGGCTGCGGCGTGTGCGGCATCGAGAGCATCGACCTGCTCGATCTCGAACCCGAGCAGGTGCCCGATACGGGCTTCGCCGCGCGCCTCGCACCTGACGCCATCGCGCGCGCCGCACGCGAGTTGCCGCAGCATCAGGCGCTCACGAAGCTCACCGGCGGCCTGCACGCGGCCGCCTGGTGCGACGAACACGGCGCGATCCTGCGCGCCTTCGAGGACGTGGGTCGCCACAACGCGCTCGACAAGCTCATCGGCCAGCTCGTGATGGAGCGCGCCGACACGCAGCAGGGCTTCGTCTTCCTCTCCAGCCGCGCGAGCTACGAACTGGTGCGCAAGGCCGCGCGCGTGGGCATTCCGATGGTCGCGACGATCTCGGCGCCCTCCTCGCTTGCCATCGCCATTGCAAAGCGCGCCGGACTGCGGCTCGTGAGCTTTTGCCGCGAGTCCGGGTACGTCGATTACGAAACGGCCTGAAGCGCCGTTAGCGCTCAATCGAACTGCCGGAAATCCGGCCTGCGCTTTTCGAGGAAAGCCGTGAACGCCTCGCGTGCTTCGGGTGCGAGCAGCATCTTGCCGAAGTGCACGAACTCTTCGCTCATGCGCGTCTTGATCTCGTGCGTATCCGCGCGCTTCATAAGCGACTTCGTCACACGCAGCGACGAGGCGGGCAGCGCCACGAGCTTCGCCAGTTGGCCGCTAACGAACGCGTCGAGTTCGGCCGCCGGTAGCACGCGGTTCACAAAGCCCATGCGATGCGCTTCCGCCGCATCGAAGGTCTCGCCGAGCAGCAGCTTTTCCGCCGCGCCCTGGTGGCCCGCAATGCGCGGCAGCAGCAGCGACGAAGCCGCTTCGGGGCACAGCCCGAGTTGCGCGAACGGCACGGCAAAACGCGCGTTGTCGGCCGCGTAGACCATGTCGCAATGCAGCAGCAGCGTCGTCCCCACACCGATCGCCGGCCCTTTCACCGCGACGACGAGCGGTTTCTCGCAAGCCGCGATGGCGTCGAGAAAGCGGATCACGGGCGAATCGGCGCCCGCGGGCGGACCCTTCAGGAAGTCTTCGATGTCGTTGCCGGCCGTGAAGATCTCGGCGTGGCCGCGCAGCAGCACCGCGCGCACCGAGGCGTCCTTGTTCGCGCCGGTGAGCGCGTCGGCCATCGCCTGATACATCGCGGGCGTGAGCGCGTTCTTGCGCGCGGGCCGGTCGATAGTGATCGTGAGCACGCCGTTTTCGTGTGCTACCTGGATTTCGTTGCTCATGTGCCTGTCTCCTCGCATCCCAATCGTGATACGAAAAACGGTCCGCAGACCGCGAAGTCTGCGAACCGTGTCGATAACGCCGAAGCGCAAATCAGATGAACGCTTACAGCCGCTCGATGATGCCCGCCGCCCCCATGCCGGTGCCGACGCACATCGTCACCATGCCGTACTTGTAGTTGCGGCGACGCAGGCCGTGCACGACCGTCGAGGCGCGGATCGCACCCGTCGCGCCGAGCGGGTGGCCGAGCGCAATTGCGCCGCCAAGCGGGTTGATCTTCGAAGGATCGAGGCCGAGGTCCTGGATCACGGCCAGCGACTGCGCGGCGAACGCCTCGTTCAGCTCGATCCAGTCGAGATCGTCCTGCTTCAGGCCCGCGGCCTTGAGCGCCGCGGGAATCGCTTCCTTCGGACCGATGCCCATGATCTCCGGCGGCACGCCGCGCACCGCGAAACTCACGAAACGCGCGAGCGGCGTGAGGTTGAACTGCTTGAGGATCTTCTCGGAGACGACGATCAGCGCGCCCGCGCCATCCGAAGTCTGCGAGCTGTTGCCGGCCGTGACCGAGCCCTTGTTCGCGAACACCGCGCGCAGCTTCGCGAGGCCTTCGAGCGTGGTATCGGCGCGCGGGCCTTCGTCGAGTTCGATCAGGCGCTCCTTCACCTTCACTTCGCCCGAGGCGAGATCCGGGAAACGCTCGGCGAGCGTGTACGGCGCGATTTCGTCCTTGAATTCGCCGGCCTGCTGCGCGGCAAGCGCGCGGCGGTGCGATTCGACCGAGAACGCGTCCTGCGCCTCGCGGCTCACCTTCCAGCGCTCCGCCACTTTCTCGGCCGTGAGGCCCATGCCGTAGGCAATGCCAACGTCTTCATTGCGGTCGAAGATATGCGGCGAGAGCGACGGCTTGTTGCCCATCATCGGCACCATGCTCATCGACTCGCAGCCGCCCGCGATCATCGCGTCGGACTCGCCCACGCGGATGCGGTCCGCGGCCATGGCGAGCGCCGTGAGGCCCGATGCGCAGAAGCGGTTGACGGTCACGCCGCCCACGCTCTGCGGCAGCCCCGCGAGCAGCGCGCCGATCCGCGCCACGTTCAGGCCCTGCTCGGCTTCCGGAATCGCGCAGCCGACGATGGCGTCTTCGATCACGCTCGTGTCGAGGCCGGGCACCTGCGCCACGGCCGACCTGATCGCGTGCACCAGCAGCTCGTCCGGGCGGGTGTTCCTGAACACGCCGCGCGGCGCCTTGCCGATGGGCGTGCGGCTCGCGGCGACGATGTATGCGTCCTGCAACTGTTTGCTCATCTCTTACTCCAGTATCTGGTATGCGTCGTGCCGCTTAGTTGCGCACCGGCTTGCCGGTTTGCAGCATGCCCATGATGCGTTCCTGCGTCTTCTGCGTGCCGAGCAGATCGACGAAGGCGCGGCGCTCGAGCTTGAGCAGCCATTCTTCGTCGACCAGACTGCCCGCCTCGACGTCGCCGCCGCACACCGCTTCGGCGATACGGCCCGCGATCAGGTAATCGTGGTCGCTGATGAAGCGGCCGTCGCGCATGTTCACGAGCGATGCCTTGATGGTCGAGATCGCCGAGCGGCCCGCCACCGGAATCTGCGTCGCGCGCAGCGGCGGACGGTAGCCCGCGGCGGAGAGTGCGCGCGCTTCCTTTTTCGCCGTATCGAGCAGTTCGAACACGTTGAAGACGATCGTGTCCGAAGGCTTCAGATAGCCCATTGCGCGTGCTTCGTGCGCCGAGGCCGAAACCTTCGCCATCGCCGCGTTTTCGAACGACTTCTGCAGGAACCGGAGCAGATCGCTCGGTGCCGCGCCGATCGCCTGCGCGCCTTCGGCAGCGCGAATCGCCGCCTCCTTCAGGCCGCCGCCAGCGGGCACGAGACCCACGCCCACTTCCACCAGGCCGACATAGCTCTCGACGTGCGCGACACGCTTCGCGCTTTGCAGCATGATTTCGCAGCCGCCGCCGAGCGCGATGCCCGACACCGCCGCGATCACCGGCACGTTCGCGTACTTCACGCGCAGCATCGTGTCCTGGAACTTCTTCACGAACGGCTCGATGCCCTTCGCCCCGCCCATCATGAACGCGGGCATCGCCTCTTCGAGGTTCGCGCCAGCCGAGAACGGACCGCCCGGCGCGCCGAGCTTGAGCGACGTCGGTTGCCAGATCACGAGGCCCTTGTAGCCGTCTTCCGCGATGTCGATGGCCTTCACGAGGGAGTCGAGCAGGCCCGGGCCCATCGTGTTCATCTTGCTTTTGTACGAGACGATGACGACGTCGTCCTCGCCCGCGCGGTCGTCCACCCAGGCGCGCAGGTTTTCGTTCTCGAACAGCGTCTTGCCGTAGGTCTTCGGATCGCGTGCGCTCGTTTCACCGAACAGCGCCGCACGGAACACCTGACGCTCGTACACCGGCAGCGTCGAGCGCGGCACGTAGCGCGCTTCAGCGGGCGACCACGAACCTTCCGCACCGTGCACGCCGCCGTTCGCGGCGACCAGGCCTTCGAACACCCAGGCGGGCAGCGGTGCATTCGACAGCGCCTTGCCCGCGTCGATGTCTTCCTTCACCCACTCGGCGACCTGCTTCCAGCCCGCGGCCTGCCAGCCTTCGAACGGACCTTCGTTCCAGCCGAAGCCCCAGCGGATCGCGAGATCGACGTCGCGCGCGTTGTCCGCGATCGACTGCAGATGCACGCCGATGTAGTGGAACACGTCGCGGAAGATCGACCACAGGAACTGCGCCTGCGGGTGCTGCGTTTCGCGCAGCAGCTTCAGGCGCTCGGCAGGCGGACGCTTGAGGATGCGGCCCACCAGTTCGTCGGCCTTGCCGCCGCCATCGACGTACTCGCCCGTGTTGGCGTCGAGCACCTTGATCGACTTGCCTTCCTTGCGATAGAAACCGCCGCCCGTCTTCTGGCCGAGCGCGCCCTTCGCCACGAGACCCGCGAGCACGGCCGGCGTCTCGTACACAGGGAAGAACGGATCGTCCTTCAGGTTGTCCTGCATCGTTTTGATGACGTGCGCCATCGTGTCGAGACCCACGACGTCCGCTGTGCGGAACGTCGCCGACTTCGCGCGGCCAAGGCGCGCGCCCGTGAGGTCATCGACTTCGTCGAAACGCAGACCGAACTTCTTCGCCTCGGCGATCACCGCGAGGATCGAGAACACACCCACGCGGTTCGCGATGAAGTTCGGCGTATCCTTCGCGCGCACCACGCCCTTGCCCACCACGCTCGTGAGGAACGATTCGAGCTGGTCGAGGATTTCGGGCTTCGTTTGCGACGTCGGGATCAGCTCGACGAGGTGCATGTAGCGCGGCGGGTTGAAGAAGTGCACGCCGCAGAAGCGCGCCTTCAACGCATCGTCGAAGCCATGCGAGAGTTCGGTGATCGACAGGCCCGAGGTGTTGGTCGCAAAAATCGCGTTCGGGCCGAGGTGCGGCGCGACCTTCTTGTAGAGGTCGTGCTTCCAGTCCATGCGCTCGGCGATCGCCTCGATCACCACGTCGCATTCCGCGAGCTTCGCGATGTCGTCTTCGTAGTTCGCAGGCGTGATGTATTGCGCGTCGTCCTTCACGCCGAACGGCGCGGGCGAGAGCTTCTTGAGCGTCTCGATCGCCTTCAGCGCGATGGCGTTTTTCGGGCCTTCTTTCGCGGGCAGATCGAACAGCAGCACGGGCACGCGGGCGTTGATCAGGTGCGCGGCGATCTGCGCGCCCATCACGCCGGCGCCGAGCACGGCCACCTTGCGAATATTGAGGTTGCTCACGTTGTTCCTCCAGCGGGTATGCAATGTCGAGCGGATTGAGGTGTGGGGGCGGCGTGCCGCAACGGGTGATGCAACCGGCGCCGCCTCTGGACATCGTGTTGACGGGGCGCGCGCCTTTGAAAGGCGCGCGCCCGTTGGCTGTTAGAACAGCGCTTCGTCGACTTCCATCAGCGTCTTCGAACCCGCGCGCGCCTGGCGGATCGACGTAGCCGTTTCGGGCAGCAGCTTCGCGAAGTAGAAGCGCGCCGTGGCCAGCTTCGACTTGTAGAACGGGTCGCCCGAGCTTTCCTTGTCGAGCGCGATGCGCGCCATTCGCGCCCAGAAGTAGGCGAACACGAGGTGGCCCGCCGTGCGCAGGTACGGCACCGCGGCCGCGCCCACTTCGTCCGGGTTCTGCATCGCCTTCATGCCGATTTCCATCGTGAGCTTCTGCATCTTGTCGCCGATGTCGGCGAGCGGATTCACGAACTCCTGCATTTCCGGCTTGATGCCTTCGGCTTCGACGAAATCCGTCACGAGCTTGCCGAACTTCTTGAGCTTCGCGCCCATGTCGCCCAGCACCTTGCGGCCCAGCAGGTCGAGCGACTGGATCGTGTTCGTGCCTTCGTAAATCTGGTTGATACGCGCGTCGCGCACGTACTGCTCCATGCCCCACTCGGCGATGAAACCGTGGCCGCCGTACACCTGCATGCCGAGGTTGGTGCTCTCGAATGCGTTATCGGTGAGGAAGGCCTTGATGATCGGCGTGAGCAGCGCGACGAGGTCGCCGGCTTCCTTGCGCTCGCTTTCGTCGCCGTGCGAGAGCTCCTTGTCGATCTGCAGCGCCGACCAGTACGTGAAGGCGCGCGCGCCTTCGGCCCAGGCCTTCTGCGTGAGCAGCATGCGGCGCACGTCCGGATGCACGATGATCGGGTCAGCGGCCTTTTCAGGCGCCTTCGGGCCGGTCAGCGCGCGCATCTGCAGACGCTCCTTCGCATACGTGAGGGAGTTCTGGTAAGCGACTTCGGTGAGACCGAGGCCCTGCATGCCAACGCCCAGACGCGCCGCGTTCATCATCACGAACATGGCGTTCAAGCCCTTGTTCGGCTCGCCGACGAGCCAGCCCTTTGCGCCGTCGAGATTCATCACGCAGGTCGCGTTGCCGTGAATGCCCATCTTGTGCTCGATCGAGCCGCACTTGATGCCATTGCGCTCGCCCACTTCGCCCGTTGCCGTGGGAATGAACTTCGGCACGACGAAGAGCGAAATGCCCTTGGTTCCCGGCGGCGCATCAGGCAGACGCGCGAGCACGAGGTGGATGATGTTCTCGGCCATGTCGTGCTCACCGCTCGAGATGAAGATCTTCGTGCCGGTGATCGCGTACGAGCCGTCGCCGTTCGGCTCGGCCTTCGTGCGCAGGATGCCGAGGTCGGTGCCGCAGTGCGGCTCGGTCAGGCACATCGTGCCGGTCCACACGCCTTCGACCAGCTTCGGTAGATAGGCCTTCTGGAGTTCGGGCGTGCCGTGCGCATGCAAACACTCGTAGGCGCCATGCGAAAGACCCGGGTACATGGTCCACGCCTGGTTCGCCGAGTTCAGCATCTCGTAGAGCGCGTTGTTCACGAACGCAGGCAGGCCCTGGCCGCCGTAGTCGGGATCGCAGCCGAGCGCGGGCCAGCCGGCTTCGACGTATTGCCTGTACGCTTCCTTGAAACCAGCAGGCGTGGTGACGACGCCGTCGCCGGCGTAGGTGCAGCCTTCACGGTCGCCGACCTGGTTCAGCGGAAACAGCACCTCGGAGCAGAATTTGCCGGCTTCCTCGAGCACCTGGTTGATGGTGTCGGCGTCGAGGTCGGCGTGCTTCGGCATCTGCTTCACTTCGCCTTCCACGTTCAGCAGTTCGTGCAGAACGAACTGCATGTCGCGCAGCGGCGCGGTGTACTGTCCCATGTCTTCTCTCCAAAATTTGAGCTTCGGGTCCCTCGCGCGCCGCCGCGACTTCGATGTTGCGGCCTGGGCGCTACTGGGTCTCGCTCTGATACGAAACAATCAGCTTCTCGAACGCGGCCCACGTATGCTCGACCGCGTCCGGCAGATGCAGGAAGCGGCCGTCATGATGCAGGCCGAGCGTCACGCTATACAGTTCGAAGAGCATCAGCGCGGGATCGGTCTCCTTGCGCAAATGGCCTTCTTCAATTGCCTGCGAAATGGCCCTCAGGAGCGCAGCACGCCACATCGACACGCTCGCGACCAAGGTCTCGCGCACCTGGCTGTCGGCGCGGTCGTCGTACTCGACGGCGCCACTGATGTAGATGCAGCCAGTCGTGACTTCGTGAATGCGCTTCTCGAACCATCGCGACAGCATCGCACGCAGACGCGGCAAACCGCGTGGCTCGCGCAAACTCGGAAAGAAGACTTCTTCCTCGAATCGACGGTGGTACTCGCGCACCACCTCGACCTGCAGGTCTTCCCGAGACCCGAAGTGAGCGAAGACGCCACTCTTGCTCATCTGCATGCGCTCGGCGAGCAGGCCGATGGTCAGGCCTTCAAGGCCATCGCGACCTGCCAGGTCGAGTGCTGCGTCCAGAATGGCGGCTCGTGTCTGTTCGCCTTTTCGCATAGCTTTCTTTACCGTAACGATGTGGCCGCGATGTCGCTGTCAACTGCTCATTAACTGCTTACATCTGGGCCCGAATTAAATCGAACGGCCGTACTATTGTTGAGGACAGCCGTCCGCGAAACAAGGACTTTATTAGAAACCGATTTCTAACCGGCACTCTAATTTTCGGGGTTCGTGCGCCGCGCGCAAGCCGACATTCTCTCGATTGCACGTGCGGGGGGGCGTATGGCAGACATGCCGCGCGGCAGCCCGCGAGCGATGCTAGTCGTAGCCGCCGATGGTGATGAGTTTCATGACCGCACGGTACAGCGAAAAAGCGAACCAGCTCACCGCTCGCACGTGCCACGGGCGCGATTCGTAACGTGCGCGGTCGATCTCGGGCGACTCCTCGAACGCGGCGAGGATGGCGTCGCGCAGCTCCTCGATCTGCGCATGGCTCACGAGCAGGACGTTGGCCTCGTTGTTGAGCACCAGGCTAAGCGCGTCGAGGTTCGACGAACCGACCGTGCCCCACAGGCAATCGACCACGGCCACCTTCCCGTGCAGCATGGTCTTCTCGTACTCAGCAATCTGAACGCCCGCGCTGAGCAACTGGTGATAAAGGAAGGGGGTGCCGTAGTCGAGCACCTTGAATTCTTTTCGTCCGATCAAAAGCTTCACGTCGACGCCGCGCGTGGCCGCCTCGACGAGCGCGCGCCGCAGCCGCCGCCCCGGCATGAAATACGGATTGGCGAGCAGCACTTCCTTGCGCGCCTCGCCGATGGCTTCGAGGTAGGCCTTCTCGATCGCGCGGCGGTTCACGACGTTGTCGCGCGCCACGAACGCCACGCAAGGCACGTGCGCCGTGCGCGGATCGGGCACGCCCGCGCGCAGGCGCTCGCGCAAACGCTCGACAATGCGCCGCGCACGGCCCGTGCGCATGACGGGCGCGAGTTCGCGCAGCATTTCATTGACGGCCTTGGTTGGCCGGCCGATGGTGTGCCCTGTTGGATGCGGCGCGAGATAGCCGGCACTCGCGGGGACGCCCGGCGAAAGCGAGGTTGGCGACCCCGGCGCGGCAAGCGGCGGCCGATAGCCGAGCCGGATACGCCGCCATTGAAGTTCGACGGCCTCACGCACATCCACGACGACCGGGCCCGTCAGCTCTACCGCGAAATCCCAGCGCGGAAACGGCAGCGGCTTGCCGTCGTTCAACATGTCGTCGACGACGTTGATGCCGCCGCAGTACGCGTAAAGATCGTCGACGACAACCAGCTTGCGGTGCGTTCGCGAGAAGCCGAAGCGCCCAAAGATATGCGGGTTGTAGATACGATGCTCGACGCCGGCGGCAGGCCATTCGTTGAAAAGATCCAGCCTCTCGGTGCCCACGCCGTCGGTGATCACGCGTACGCGCACACCGCGCCCCGCCGCGCGCACGAGCGCGTCGGACACGGCCTGGCCGGTATCGTCATGGCAAAAGATGTAGGTTTCGAGCGCGACATCGCGCTGGGCCGCGTCGATGCGCTCGATCATCGCCGAGAAGAGAGCCGTGCCCGACTGGAAAAGCCGCACGTCGTTGCCGCTCGTAAAGCGATAGCGCGAACGATAACGCCGGCCAAGCAGCGCCTCGCGCAACCGAACCAGGCGGTGCGGCTCGACTTCGCGGCCGTTCTCGTCCGCGAAGGGATCGGGGCGCTCGCGCTGGGTCTCGCTCACTTGCTTGCTCCACGCAACCGCTCGGGCAGTTGCAATATGGCCTCGCGGTTCGACCACGAGAAGCACTTCGCCGCCGCCTGCTCGTAGGGCAGCCACACATAAGCCGTATGCTCGCGCGGCGCGAGCGTGACGACTGTGCCCGTGGGCACTTCCAGGCTGAACCAGTGCTCGGTATTGCGCGTGACGCCGGGCGCATAGCGATGGCGCCAGACAGGATAGATTTCGTACTCGATCTCGTGGTGCCAGTCGAGCAGCGCCGCCTGCGGAACGCCCACCGCGCCGACGGCAATACCCGTCTCCTCGCCCACCTCGCGCACGGCGGTTTCGGCGAACGGCTCGCCTGGGCGATCTTTCGAGCCGGTGACCGACTGCCAGAAACCCGGGCGGTCGGCGCGTTCGATGATCAGGACCTCCAGTTGCGGCGTATGGATGACGACGAGTACGGATTCCGGAATCTTCGGCGGCTTCTGCATGGTGTTGGAGCGTGGGGAGGAACGCGCGCTGCGCGCTTGCGGCGCGTCTAAAGGTAATTTAACGCAAAAAGCAAAAAAGGCGCACGATGCGCCTTTTTTGTTGTTGCGATGCAAAAGCCCTGATGGGCCTTCGCAGCAGGAGTGCCGCTTACTGCGCCGTCTTCTGCTCGGGCTGACGCAGACGGATGTGCAGTTCGCGCAGTTGACGCTCGTCCACCGGGCTCGGCGCCTGCGTGAGCAGATCCTGCGCGCGTTGCGTCTTCGGGAACGCGATCACGTCGCGAATCGAATCGGCGCCGGCCATCATCGTGACGATGCGGTCCAGACCGAACGCGATACCGCCATGCGGCGGCGCGCCGTACTGCAGCGCGTCGAGCAGGAAGCCGAACTTCGCGCGCGCTTCTTCCGCATTGATCTTGAGCGCGCGGAACACCTTGCTCTGCACGTCTTCCTGATAGATACGCACCGAGCCGCCGCCGATCTCCCAGCCGTTCAGCACCATGTCGTAAGCCTTGGCGAGGCAGCGGCCCGGATCCGTTTCGAGGTATTCCAGGTGCTCGTCCTTCGGGCTCGTGAACGGGTGGTGCGCGGCCACGTAGCGGTTTTCTTCCTCGTCGTACTCGAACATCGGGAAGTCGACGACCCACAGCGGCTTCCAGCCCTTCTCGACGAGGCCGTTGGCCTTGCCGAACTCCGAGTGGCCGATCTTCAGGCGCAGTGCGCCCAGGCTGTCGTTCACGACCTTCGCGCGATCTGCCGCGAAGAAGATGATGTCGCCGTCTTGCGCGCCGGTACGCTCGAGGATCGCGGCAATCGCGGCGTCGTGCAGGTTCTTGACGATCGGGCTTTGCAGACCGTCACGGCCCTTCGCCGCTTCGTTGACCTTGATCCACGCGAGACCCTTCGCGCCGTAAATACGCACGAATTCCGTGTAGCCGTCGATGTCGCCGCGCGAAAGCTCGCCGCCCTTCGGCACGCGCAGCGCCGCGACGCGGCCGTCCTTCGTGTTGGCCGGTGTGCTGAACACCTTGAAGTCGACGTCCTTCATGGCATCGGTCAACTCGGTGAATTCGAGCTTCACGCGCAGGTCCGGCTTGTCCGAACCGAAGCGGCTCATGGCTTCCGAGTACGGCATGACCGGGAACTTCGCATCGAGCTCGACGCCGATCGTTTCCTTGAACACGTGACGCGCCATGTCCTCGAACAGGTCGCGGATTTCCTGCTCGCCGAGGAACGACGTTTCGCAGTCGATCTGCGTGAATTCGGGCTGACGGTCGGCGCGCAGGTCTTCGTCGCGGAAGCACTTGACGATCTGGTAGTAGCGATCGAAGTTCGCGACCATCAAGAGCTGCTTGAAGAGCTGCGGCGACTGCGGCAGCGCGAAGAACTGGCCCGCGTTCACGCGCGACGGCACGAGGTAGTCGCGCGCGCCTTCCGGCGTGCTCTTCGTGAGCATCGGCGTTTCGATGTCGACGAAGCCGAGCGCGTCGAGATACTTGCGCACGGCCATCGTCACGCGGTAGCGCAGACGCAGGTTGTGCTGCATCTGCGGACGGCGCAGGTCGAGCACACGATGCGTGAGGCGCGTGGTTTCCGAGAGGTTGTCGTCGTCGAGCTGGAACGGCGGCGTGACCGACGCGTTGAGCACCACGATTTCGTGGCACAGCACTTCGATCTTGCCGCTCGTGAGGTTGGCGTTGACCGTGCCTTCCGGACGATTGCGAACGAGACCCTTTACCTGCACGCAGAACTCGTTGCGCACGCCTTCGGCGATCTTGAACATTTCCGCGCGGTCCGGATCGCAGACGACCTGAACGAGGCCCTCGCGGTCGCGCAGGTCGATGAAGATGACGCCGCCATGGTCGCGGCGGCGCTGCACCCATCCACACAGCGAAACAGTTTGGCCCAGCAGCTGTTCGGTCACCAGACCGCAGTATTCAGATCTCATCGACATGATGTTCGTCTTTCGTTATGCATGAATGAACGGGAGCGGCGCGCAGCAGCGCGTCGTCCGGTATTAAAGCGGAGGATCGATGGGGCGGCGTGGTGAGGTTGCCGGCGCGACCACGCCCATCGAAACAATATACTTGAGCGCGGCGTCGACGGTCATGTCCAGCTCGACCACCTCGCTCTTTGGCACCATCAGGAAAAAGCCCGACGTCGGATTCGGCGTAGTCGGGACATACACGCTCACGTGATCTTCCTGCAGGTGGTTGACCACGTCGCCGCCGGGGATGCCGGTGAGAAACGCGATCGTCCACGAACCCTTGCGCGGGTACTCGATCAGGAGCGCTTTGCGAAATGCATTGCCGTTGCTCGAAAGCAGTGTATCGGAAACCTGCTGGATGCTGCCGTACAGCGGTCCGATGATCGGAATGCGGCGCACCAGCGCGTTCCACCACTCCACCAGCTTCTGGCCGATGAAGTTGTGCGTGAGCAGACCGACCCCGAAGATGAACGCGAGCGTAAGCACCGCGCCGAGTCCCGGCAGGCGCACACCGAACATGCGCTCCGGCCGCCACGATTCGGGCAGCAGCAGCAGCGTCTGATCCATCGTGCCGATGACGAGGTTCAGCACCCACAGCGTGATGGCCAGCGGCACCAGCACCAGCAGGCCGGTCAGGAATACCGATTTGAACGTCGCTTTCTTGATCGTCATGTACACCGCCAAGCGCGGCGCCTCTCCCTGGGATTGCAGGAATCGCGCCGCAGGTTTTCAGGTCGAGGCTGCCGGGCTGGGCGTGCTCGCTGGGGTGCTCGCGGCAGGCGCCGCTGCGCTCGAATCACTGGAAGCGCTCGCGGCGCCCTCGCCGGCCGGCTTGCTGGCCTCCGGCGACGGCGCGTTTTCGCCAGCCTCCTTCGCGCCGGTCGCCGCGCCGCTCTTGCCGCCGTTGCCGCCGCGGAAATCGGTGACGTACCAGCCCGAACCCTTCAGCTGGAAGCCCGCTGCGGTGACCTGCTTGCGAAATGTGTCCGCGCCGCAACTCGGGCACTGCGTCAGGGGCGCATCGCTCATCTTTTGGAGCACGTCCTTGTCGAAGCCGCACGACTCGCAGCGATAAGCGTAGATCGGCATGATCTCTATCCTGATGAAAATCTGATAATTGCTTGCAAAGCCTTGAATTATAGCCGCAAACCAGGATCGTCCCTGGCATTTACCGGGGTTGCGTGCCCAGCGGGGAGGATCGGAGGGTTGCGGCCGCCACACCTCAGATGAGGGCAGGTTGCGTGCACATCAAGAGAGCGCGCGGCCATGCAAGGCGGCGAGCCCATGGCGTGCCTGCCTAAAGACAGCTCAAACGTGCGACGGCGCGACGTCGTTGCGGCGCCACACGAGCCAGCGCTCGCGCCCGACGAACACGGACAGCGAGTCGGCCACGGGCTGATCGTCGGCCAACGAGAAGTACGGCGTGAGCAAGGCGTCGAGTTCGTCGCGCGCGATGGCGAACGGCGGCCCCTTGGGCGTCTCGCCGATGAAGAAGTAGCCCGCGAGCAACGCGCCGGGCTGCAACAGCTGGGCCATGCGGGTGGCGTAGCTCGCGCGCTGCGCTTTGGGCAACGCGCACAGGAACGCGCGCTCGAACACCCAGGCCGGCGTGAACGACGGCGTGTAGGCGTAGAAGTCCGCCTCTTCGACGACACCCGCGTACTGCCCCAGCGCCGTACGCGCGCTCGCGACCGCGGCTGGCGCGAAGTCGATGGCGCGCACCGTGCGGCCGCGCTCGGCGAGCCAGCGTGCCTCCCAGGCGTTGCCACAGCCCGGAATCAGCACGGCGGCCTCAGGGTGCGCCGTGGCGAAAGCTTCGAACTGGCGCTGCACGCCCGCCTGATCCCACGGCGTGAAGCCGCGCGCGAAGCGCTCGTCCCAGAACGAGGGCGACGCCGGGTCGCGGGTTTCGAACTCGGGCACTTCGCCCGGTTGCGGCGGCAGGGTCGGGTCGCTCATCGTCTCACTCCTTGTTCTCGTGGTCCGTCAGCCGCCGTAGGCGAACGCGAGCCACACGCGCGCGGCCACCATGCCCACGCCCACGGCCACGCCGAACACGAGCAGGCCCTGCAGCAGGCGGTTCGTGCGGCGTTGCTCGGCGAGCATCGCGCGGATCGTCTCGTCGTTCGCGAAACCGCCCGGCTCCTGGCGGTGCAGCAGCGCCTGGTGCACGAGGCGCGGCAATTGTGGCAGCGTCTTGCTCCATTGCGGCGCTTCGATCTTGAAGCGCTCGTACCAGCCGCGCAGACCGATCTGCTCGGTCATCCAGCGCTCGAGATAAGGCTTCGCCGTTTTCCAGAGATCGAGCTCCGGATCGAGCGAGCGCCCGAGGCCCTCGACGTTGAGCATGGTCTTTTGCAGCAGCACGAGCTGTGGCTGGATTTCCACGTTGAAGCGCCGCGAGGTCTGGAAGAGGCGCAGCAGCACCTGGCCAAGCGAGATGTCCTTCAACGCCCGGTCGAAATACGGTTCGCACACGGCGCGAATCGCGCTTTCCAGCTCTTCCACGCGCGTATGGGGTGGCACCCAGCCCGATTCGATATGCAGCGTCGCCACGCGGTGATAGTCGCGCTTGAAGAACGCGAGAAAGTTCTGCGCGAGGTAGTTCTTGTCGAAGTCCGACAGCGCGCCGACGATGCCGAAATCGAGCGCGATATAGCGGCCGAAATGCGCGGGATCGAGACTCACCTGTATGTTGCCGGGATGCATGTCGGCGTGAAAGAAGCCATCGCGGAACACCTGCGTGAAGAAGATCTCCACGCCCTCGCGCGCGAGCTTCGGAATGTCCACGCCCGCCGCCCGCAGCTTGTCCACCTGGCTGATCGGCACGCCGACCATGCGCTCCATCACGAGCACGTTGGCCGTGCTGAATTCCCAGTACATTTCCGGCACGAGCAGCAAGTCGAGGCCCGCGAAATTGCGGCGCAACTGGCTGCCGTTGGCGGCCTCGCGCATGAGGTCGAGCTCGTCGTGCAGGTACTTGTCGAATTCGGCCACCACTTCGCGCGGCTTCAGGCGCTTGCCGTCGGCCCACAGGCGCTCGGCCCATACGGCGATGTCGCGCAGCAGCGCGAGGTCGGAATCGATCACCGGACGCATGTTCGGGCGCAGCACCTTCACCGCCACCGGCTTGCCCGCGTGCTGGCCCGACTTCACTTTGGCGAAGTGCACCTGGGCAATCGACGCGCTCGCCACCGGCACGCGTTCGAAATCGTCGAAGATCGTGTCGACCGGCGCGCCCAGCGACTTCTCGATCAGGCCGATCGCCACGTTCGAATCGAACGGGGGCACCTGGTCCTGCAGCTTCGCAAGTTCGTTGGCGATGTCGGGCGGCAGCAGGTCGCGGCGCGTAGACAGCACCTGGCCGAATTTCACGAAGATCGGGCCGAGACTTTCCAGCGCGAGACGCAGACGCAAGCCGGGCGGGTCGTCGAAGCGACGGCCGATCGTGGTGATGCGCAGGAGCAGCGCCACACGCCGGTCGTTGATCCGGCTCAACATCATCTCGTCCAGGCCGAAGCGGATGACGGTGAAGAAAATCTTGAGGAAACGCAGAAAACGCATGTCTGGGGGGCCTGTTGACTAGCGCGAGCCGCGCGGCGCAGCGCTTTGGCTCCCGCCGCTGGCCAGTGATTTTTGTTCGAGCCGCTCGATGCGCTTTTCCACGCGTGCCAGCGCATCGCGTGCGCGCGACAGTTCTTCATTGAAGCCGTCGAGTTCGGCGCGCCGCACGAGCTGCGGATTTTCGTCGAGCAGATATTCCGTGACCGAGCCGAACACGTTGCGCCCGGTGCGCAGGGCCTGCTCGCCCGCGGCGCGCGCGAGCGTGGCGATGCGTGAAGCCGGCGCGTCGCCAATCAGCTTCGCGAGGTCCTCTTCGGGCTCCCAGCGCAGATGCTCGGCGAGCTTGCCGATGACCTGGGCAAATTCGGCATCGCCCTCGATCTTCACGTGTTTCATCACGGCCGCCTGGCCGCCCTGCACGAACGACGAGAGCGCGCCTGCGGGCAGCGACAGCGTCACATCGACGTCGCCTGCATCGTGGTCCTCGACCGCACCCAGATAGCCGTCCGGCTGCACGAGCAGCGTGAGCACGACGGGCGGGCACGTGAGGCGGGCCGTCTTGCCGGCATAGGGGGCGAGACGCTCACGGGCCCACGTTTCGCGGGCGAGCAGGTGATTGACGGCAGCGGCGAAGGGCTTGGCGGCAAGAGTCATCGGCATGGAATAAGAAAACCCGCTCGGGCACAAGCCCGGGCGGGTTCCTATTGTAACGTTCGAGCCACAGGATCGCGCCGCCATCCTGCCCTGTCCAATGCCGCGCGGCCGCTCGAAGGCGCGACACTCCGTGATCTGAATCAAATCACGAGACGCGCGGCCCCAGTGCTGGCTCAGTGAGATTCGACCTGCTGGATGCCCGCGAGCAGCCAGCCTTCGCCCGACGTACGCGACTTCGAGAGATTCCACACCTCGACGAACGGTGCGGCCGGCTCGCCCATGGCTTCGCGAATCAGGCCGGAGAAGCGCACGCTCGCCAGGTACTCGCTGCCGCGCTCTTCCACGCCGAGCAGGTCCGCGTTGAGCTGCACGACGTCGGTCTGGTTGGACTGCGCGCCGCGCCCCGCGAGATCGACGCGGATTTCGGCGAACATCTCGGGCGTCGTGAATTCGCGGATGTCGTCCATGTTGCCGGCGTCCCACGCGGCCTGCAGGCGCACGAAGTAGACCTTCGCGTTACGCACGAAGGCTTCCGTGTCGAAGCCGGCCGGAATTGACGCGACGTCAGCAGCAGGCGTGTCGATGTGCGGCGTGCTCAGCGGATTGGCTTCAGGCGCGAGGTACTGCCCCGTGGGCGGCGCGGTGTAGCGCGGCTCCTGCGGCTGATATCCGCCCGACGACGAGTTCAGGCTGTTCGACGAGTACCCGCCCTGGTACGCGGGTTCCGCGGCACGGCGGCGGCTCATGAACTTGCGGATCAGCCAGACGGCGATAAAGGCGATGATCGCGATCACGATCATGTTGGCCATCATGCCGGCAAACGCCTCGCCAAGACCGAAGTGCGAAAGCAGCGCGGCGATGCCGAGACCGGCCGCGAGGCCCGCGATCGGCCCAAGCCAGCGATTGCGCGCCGGTGCGGGCGCAGGCGTGGGAGCCGGCGTGCCGGGAGCGCGCTGGGCCCCGGCCTGCTGCGCGGGATTCGTGGGGCTGGGCTGGGCAGGCGGCGGCGTGGTGCTGCGCTGCGAGGCCACCGACGACTGCTTGCCGAAACTGCGGCCGCCACCCATACGGCGAGCCTCCGCATCGAACGACGCGAGGCTGCCGGCAATCATCACGCCGGCGAGAGCCAGGACGCCGATTCGTCTGGCCCATGACGATGAAAGCTTTTTGTAAGCATCGGTTCGGGGCTCAGACATGGTGAAAATTCCTTTAAAGACAGTAAGTTGGGAACACTAATACTTTGTGCCGACGTGTAAGGCTACCACGCCAGCTGACAAATTGTAATATTTGACGGCTTCGAGGCCGACTTGTTCCATCATCGTCTTGAGTGTTTCCTGGTCCGGATGCATGCGGATCGATTCCGCGAGGTACTGGTAGCTGTCCGCGTCCTGTGCAAAGCGCCGGCCAAGCCACGGCAGCACCTTGAACGAATACACGTCATACGCCTTCTTGAGCGGCTCCCAGACCTTCGAGAATTCGAGCACGAGCACACGGCCGCCCGGCTTGAGCACGCGGCGCATCTCGGCGAGCGCGGCGTCCTTGTGCGTCATGTTGCGCAGCCCGAAAGCCACGGTCACCACGTCGAAGTAGTTGTCCGGAAAGGGAATTTTCTCGGCGTCGCAAAGTAGCGCCGGCGTGATCACGCCATTGTCGATGAGGCGGTCGCGCCCCACGCGCAGCATCGACTCGTTGATGTCGGTGTGCCAGACCTCGCCCGTCGGGCCCGCTTTCTTCGCGAACGCCATGGAAAGGTCACCGGTGCCGCCGGCAATGTCGAGCACCTTCGCGCCGGGCCGGATGTTCGCCTGCGCAATCGTGAACGCCTTCCACGCGCGGTGCAGCCCGCCCGACATCAGATCGTTCATCAGGTCGTAGTTCGAGGCGACCGAGTGAAACACGCCGGCCACCTTCTTCGCCTTGTCCTGTTCGTCGACTGTCTGATAGCCGAAGTGGGTTTTGCTCATCGCGCTCGTCCTTTCGCGGAAGGGTGTTCTATTGGGGTGCTGCGCCGCTTCTGTCACAGAAGCGGCGGGGCTGGATCGTAACAGGAAGCGTCAGTGGCAGTGGCCATGCGCGGCAGGGGGCGCCGCCATGGGCGCGTCGCGCTCGACGCCCGCCGCCTTCAGGCTGGCGAAATATTCCGCCCAGAGTTCGTCCTGGCGCGTGGCGAGCTCGTAGAGCTGGTCCCACGAGTAAATGCCGGTGTTGTGGCCGTCGGAGAACGTGGGCTGCAGCGCGTAGTTGCCGACACCTTCAAGCGCCGTAATCGTCACCTCGCGCTTGCCGGTCTGCAGCGTTTCCTGGCCGGGGCCGTGCCCGCGCACCTCCGCCGAGGGCGAATACACGCGCATCAGCTCGAAGGGCACGCGATAGCTCTCCCCGTTCGCATACTGGAGTTCCAGCACGCGCGAGACGGCGTGCACCACGACGCCGGTTGGCACCGGCGTATCGGATTTCAGTCCACTCATGATCGTTCCCGCTGTTGGACGCGCGATGGACGCGCATTGGACGCTCACCGCCCCCGCCCGCTGAGGCCTTAAGCGTGCTCCATTTCCTGTCGCACCGCGTCGCGCAGCAGCGTGGCCTGCGCGCGACGCTGGCCCAGCATCGCCTCGGACACCGTGCGCTGGCGCGGCGCCCAGACGGGCAGCGGGAAATGGGCGTCGTTCGTGAAGCGCGGAATGACGTGCCAGTGCACGTGCGGCACCTGGTTGCCGAGGCTCGCCAGATTCACCTTCGAAGGCTGCATGACACGTCGCAGCGCACGCTCGACGGCGTAGACCGCGCGCATCAGATGTTCCCGGTCGGCCGCGCCCAGGTCCGAGAATTCGGCGACGTGCGCATTCCAGATGACCCGGCAAAAGCCGGGATAGTCGGCCTCGGCAGTCGCGAGCACGACACGCATGCGCTCGTCCTGCCACAGCACATCGCCGCCTTCCTCACTGCAGAATACGCATGTCATCGTCGTCCTCGAACCCGTTCACCGAAAATTGAGCGCTGCCATTAGACCAGCACGCGCTCGATTCCGCCATTGTTCGCGTTCTGAACGTAGTCCGCCATCCAGTTTTCGCCAAGCAGGTGTCGGGCGATTTCCACCACGATGTAGTCGGCTTCAATGTTGGCGTCTTCGTTGTACCGCGACAGACCCTGGAGGCACGACGGGCAGCTCGTCAGAATCTTGACGTCCTGCGTCGTACCCTGCCCGCCCGCTTCCTGCTGCGTCGCCGGCTGCACCCCGTTCGCGCCGTTGCCCACGATCGGAATGCCGCGCAGCTTCGCCGCGCCCTTGCGGATTTCCTCTTCCTTGCGGAAACGCACCTGCGTCGAAATGTCCGGGCGCGTCACGGCCAGCGTGCCCGATTCGCCGCAGCAGCGATCGTTCTTCTCGATCTTGTAGCCGTCGTGTTCAGAGCCCATCAGCTCGTTGACGAGCTTGACCGGATCGATCGTCTTGATCGGCGTGTGGCACGGGTCGTGGTACATGTAGCGCGTGCCCGTCACGCCGTCGAGCTTGATGCCCTTCTCCAGCAGGAACTCGTGGATGTCGATGATGCGGCATCCCGGGAAAATCTTGTCGAATTCATAGCCCGCGAGCTGGTCATAGCACGTCCCGCACGACACCACGACGGTCTTGATGTCGAGGTAGTTCAGCGTGTTCGCGACGCGATGGAACAGCACGCGGTTGTCGGTAACGATCTTCTCGGCCTTGTCGTACTGGCCCGAGCCGCGCTGCGGATAGCCGCAGCACAGGTAGCCCGGCGGCAGCACCGTCTGCACGCCCGCTTCCCAGAGCATGGCCTGGGTGGCGAGACCCACCTGCGAGAACAGACGCTCCGAGCCGCAGCCGGGGAAGTAGAACACCGCTTCCGAATCGACGTTCGTCGTCTTCGGGTTGCGGATGATCGGCACGATCTTGTTGTCTTCGATGTCGAGCAACGCGCGCGCTGTCTTCTTCGGCAGGTTGCCCGGCATCTTCTTGTTGACGAAGTGGATCACCTGCTCGACCACGGCCGGCTTGCCCGTGGATGCGGGCGGATGCGCCGTCTGCTTCTTCACGACCTTCTTGAGCAAGTCGTTGCCAAGGCGCTGCGCCTTGTAGCCCACGCCCATCATCGCGGTACGCGCGAGATTGATGGTCTGCGGGTTCGTGGCGTTCAGGAAGAACATGCCGGCCGCGTTGCCCGCGTTGAACTTCTTCTTGCCCATCTTGCGCAGCAGATTGCGCATGTTCATGGTCACGTCGCCGAAGTCGATCTTGACCGGACACGGCGTCACGCACTTGTGGCAGACCGTGCAGTGGTCGGCCACGTCGTTGAACTCGTCCCAGTGCTTGATCGACACGCCGCGGCGCGTCTGCTCTTCGTACAGGAACGCCTCGACCAGCAGGGAGGTCGCGAGAATCTTGTTGCGCGGGCTGTAGAGCAGGTTCGCGCGCGGCACGTGGGTCGCGCACACCGGCTTGCACTTGCCGCAGCGCAGGCAGTCCTTCACCGAATCGGCGATTGCGCCAATGTCGGACTGCTGCATGATGAGCGACTCGTAGCCCATCAGGCCGAACGACGGCGTGTAGGCGTTGCGCAGGTCGGCGCCTTCGAGCAGCTTACCCGCGTTGAAGCGGCCTTGCGGATCAACGCGCTGCTTGTAGGCGCGGAACTCGGCGATCTCGTCGTCCGTGAGGAATTCGAGCTTCGTGATGCCGATGCCGTGCTCGCCCGAGATCACGCCGTCGAGCGAACGCGCGAGCTTCATGATGCGCGCCACCGCGACATGCGCGTCCTGCAGCATCTCGTAGTTGTCGGAGTTGACCGGCAGGTTCGTGTGCACGTTGCCGTCGCCGGCGTGCATGTGCAGCGCCACGAACACGCGGCCGCGCAGCACCTTCTTGTGTATCGCCTGGGCCTCGTCGAGGATCGGCTTGAATTCGCCGCCGTTGAAGATCTTGCGCAGTTCCGCGCGGATCTCCTGCTTCCACGAGATTCGTACCGTGCGGTCCTGGGTCACGTGGAAGACGTTCGCGTCCGGCTGCGCATCCACGCGGTCGGCAAACTTCTCCGCCAGCGCCTCGTAGCCCAGTTGCACGAGATAGTGCTGCGCCTCGCGCAGCGACAGATCGAGCTTCTCGCCCACGAAGGTCCAGCGCTCACGCACGCGTTTGAGCAGGTCGAGCGCCTGCTGCACGCGGTCTTCGAGGAGTTCCGCGGACGGAATCTCGTTCGCGTCGTCCGTCTTGCCGAGCGGCAGCTTGCCCGCCTTGAAGAACGCTTCGAGCGCGTCGACCAGTTGCAGCTTGTTCTTGAGCGACAACTCGATGTTGATGCGCTCGATGCCGTCCGTGTACTCGCCCATGCGGTCGAGCGGGATCACGACGTCTTCGTTGATCTTGAACGCGTTGGTGTGCTTTGCGATCGCGGCCGTGCGGCTGCGGTCGAGCCAGAAGCGCTTGCGCGCCTCGGCGGATACCGCGACAAAACCTTCGCCGCTCTTGCCGTTCGCCATGCGGATGACTTCCGAAGTCGCGGTAGCCACGGCATCGGCGTTGTCACCGACGATATCGCCGATCAGCACCATCTTCGGAAACGCGTTGCGCTTGCTCTTGGTCGCGTAGCCCACAGCGCGCAGATAGCGCTCGTCGAGATGTTCGAGGCCCGCGAGAATCGCGCCGCCCTGTTTCGACGTTTCGAACAGGTAGTCCTTGATCTCGACGATGCTCGGAATCGCCTCGCGCGCCTGGCCGAAGAACTCCAGACACACCGTGCGCGTATGCGCGGGCATCTTGTGCAGCACCCAGCGCGCGGACGTGATGAGCCCGTCGCAGCCTTCCTTCTGCACGCCCGGCAGGCCGGCGAGGAACTTGTCGGTGACGTCCTTGCCGAGGCCTTCCTTGCGGAAGCGCTTGCCTTCGATATCGAGCGATTCGGAGCGCAGCAGCTTTTCGCCCGGCGCGTATTCGCCGTCGAACCACTTCAACTCGAAGCGCGCCACGGGAATGTCGTGGATCTTGCCCATGTTGTGGTCGAGGCGCGTGACTTCCAGCCAGTTGCCCTGCGGGTCGACCATGCGCCACCAGGCGAGATTGTCGAGCGCCGTGCCCCACAGCACCGCCTTCTTGCCGCCCGCGTTCATCGCGACGTTGCCGCCGATGCACGACGCATCGAGCGAAGTCGGATCGACTGCGAAGACGAAGCCCGCGGCGTCGGCGGCCTCGGTCACGCGGCGCGTGACCACGCCCGCGCCCGAGAAAATCGTCGCCACCTTGCGGTTCACGCCCGGCAGCTCGGTCATTTCGACGGGACCAAGCTGCTCGAGCTTTTCGGTGTTGATGACGGCCGAGAACGGGGTGAGCGGCACCGCACCACCCGTGTAGCCCGTGCCGCCTCCGCGCGGAATCACGGTGAGCCCCAGTTCGAAACAGGCCTTGATGAGGCCGGCGATTTCGGCTTCGGTATCGGGCGTGAGGACGACAAACGGATATTCAACGCGCCAGTCGGTCGCGTCGGTCACGTGCGAGACGCGCGCGAGGCCGTCGAAACGGATGTTGTCCTTGGCCGTGCGCTTGCCGAGCACCTTCGTCGAGCGGCGGCGCAGGTCGGCCACCTTCTCGAACTCGCCCGCGAAGGCGTCGATGGCGCGGCGCGTGGCGCTGACCAGTTTTTCCACGCGCGCGGCGCGGTCCACGCCTTCTTTGTCTGCATGCTCCTGCAGGTCGGCGCGGCGGCGCTTCTCGATTTCGGCGAGGCGGTGGTTCAACGCCTCGATCAGGAGCGCGCGGCGTTTCGGATTGTCGAGCAAATCGTCTTGCAGATACGGATTGCGGCGCACGACCCAGATGTCGCCCAGCACCTCGTAGAGCATGCGCGCCGAGCGGCCGGTGCGGCGCTCCGCGCGCAGCACGGCGAGCGCGTTCCAAGCGTCTTCGCCGAGCAGGCGGATGACGATTTCGCGGTCCGAAAAGGACGTGTAGTTATAGGGAATCTCGCGCAGGCGCGGTTCGATGTCGGCGGCCACGGCGGTGGCGGCGCCGTGAGGATCGAAAACTTGAGGTGCGTTCATGGTTGGACGACTCTTTGGGCCAGTCCCGCGCACGGCTCGCGGCCGCTGCGACGGATGCTGACGGGGCGCGTGGGGCGCTATTCTGAAATCGTGTCCGCCTGTGGCAGGCTACGGACGAAAGGGGTGGGGAGGCACATGGCGGCAACGCTCACGCCGATGGTTCCCCGGCGCTCGGATTTAGCGACACGATCGTGCGTGGCGGGCGTGCCGCTGCGCCGCCGGGCGGGTCACGCGCCGTGCGGGCATCAAATGGGCTCTCCGAGGTTGCCAGTGCATCATCCGATCCTTGTTTCGAAAAAGGATTTTACCGCATGATCCGCACCCGCGCTGACGCGGCGTAGGAAGCTGGTGAACACACAAGATTCACTTGCGTTGACGGACGACTCGCGCCGGATTGCGCGCGCTTTGACGATGATTTGCCTTCCGGCCGGTCGGTGAATAGCGCTGCCGCATCGAGCGCCAGCCGCCTGCCCGCGCCGCCAGCGCGGGAGCCGTTGGCGCTATCATTTACGCTTTCCCGCCCTGAAACCGCGCCCGGCGCGCCCTCGCATGGCCTCTCACGACGATTACCTGAAGAAAATCCTCACCGCCCGCGTCTACGATGTTGCCCGCGAGACCGAACTCGAGCGCGCCCCGAACCTCTCGGCGCGCCTGCGCAACGCCGTGTTCCTCAAGCGCGAGGACAACCAGCCGGTGTTCTCCTTCAAGCTGCGCGGCGCGTACAACAAGATGGCGCATCTCTCGCCCGCGCAACTCGAGCGCGGCGTGATCACCGCCTCGGCGGGCAATCACGCGCAGGGCGTGGCGCTTTCGGCGGCGAAGCTCGGCGTGAAGGCCGTGATCTGCGTGCCGGTGACCACGCCGCAGGTGAAGGTCGACGCCGTGCGCGCCCACGGTGGCGCGACCGTCGAGGTCGTGCAGGCCGGCGAATCGTACAGCGACACCTACGCCCACGCCGTGCGCCTGCAGGAAGAACGCGGCCTGACCTTCGTGCATCCGTTCGACGATCCCTACGTGATCGCCGGCCAGGGCACCGTGGCGATGGAAGTGCTGAGCCAGCATCAGGCCCCGATTCATGCGATCTTCGTGCCGATCGGCGGCGGCGGGCTGGCTGCGGGTGTGGCGGCGTACGTAAAGGCCGTGCGCCCCGAGATCAAGGTGATCGGCGTGCAGACCGATGATTCCTGCGCGATGGCGCAGTCGATCGAGGCGGGCCAGCGCGTGGAACTCACCGAAGTCGGACTGTTCTCGGACGGCACGGCCGTCAAGCTCGTGGGCGAGGAAACCTTCCGCCTGTGCCAGCACTATCTCGACGAAGTGCTCACCGTCGATACCGACGCGCTGTGCGCCGCGATCAAGGACGTCTTCCAGGACACGCGCAGCGTGCTCGAACCCGCCGGCGCACTGGCCGTGGCGGGCACGAAGCAGTACGCGGAGCGCGAGGGCATCGAGGGGCAAACGCTGGTGGCGATCACCTCGGGCGCGAACATGAATTTCGACCGCATGCGCTTCGTGGCCGAGCGCGCCGAGGTGGGCGAGGCGCGCGAAGCGGTGTTCGCCGTGACGATCCCCGAGGAGCGCGGCAGCTTCAAGCGCTTCTGCGAGCTGGTCGGCACGCGCAGCGTGACCGAGTTCAACTACCGCATCGACGACGCCGAGCGCGCGCACATCTTCGTGGGCGTGCAGATCCGCAACCGCGGCGAGTCGCAGCAGATCGCGAAGACCTTCGTCGATCACGGCTTTCCAAGCGTCGATCTGACCGGCGACGAGCTGTCCAAGCAGCACATCCGCTACATGGTGGGCGGGCGCTCGCCGCTCGCGCACGACGAACGCCTGTTTCGCTTCGAGTTTCCGGAGCGCCCGGGCGCGCTCATGCGCTTTCTTTCGTCGATGGCGCCGAACTGGAACATCAGCCTGTTCCACTACCGCAACCAGGGCGCCGACTACAGCTCGATTCTGGTGGGCATCCAGGTGCCCGCCGCCGAAGACGCCGAGTTCCGCCGCTTCCTTGCCACGCTCGGTTATCCGCACTGGGAAGAGACGAGCAATCCGGCGTATCGGTTGTTCCTGCAATGAAAATAGTCAGGCGTCCCACCAATCGGGACGCCTGCATCTGAAGCGCATAAAGAGCAGAAAGAGTGCAGGAAAACACCAGGCCCGGCAGCAGTGCGCGTCAGTATACTGAGCCACTGCTGCCGGGCGTGGTCGCCTCGGGAAGATTGGGCGCCGTGCGTCGGACTCACCTGGAGGAAGACAAACATGTTGCGGATCGCTCTTGGCTGTCTGATGGTTCTTTCCACGATCGTCGCCGGCGCGCTGCCCGGCGTGGCGCAAGCGGATGCGGCGCATCCCGTCGTCGCGCTGCTGCCCGGCGTCACCGATCCTTTCTACTTCACGATGCATCGCGGCGCCGAGCGCGCAGCGAAGGAAGAAAACATCCAGTTGCTGTTCCAGGTTCCGAAGGCCTGGAACACCACGGAACAGGTGCCGATCCTCAAGGCGTTCATCGCCAAGCATCCCGACGTGCTGCTCGTCTCGCCCGTCGACAAGCAGCAGCTCATCGGCCCGCTCAAGGAAGCCGCCGACGCCGGCATCAAGGTCATCACCGTCGACACCTATATCGGCGACGGCCGCTACCAAACCGGCAAGGGCGACGCCGACTTCCCGCTCTCCTATATCGCTTCGGACAACCTGGAAGGCGGCCGCGTAGCGGCGCGCGCACTCGCCAAGGCGATCGGCGACAAGGGCACCGTCTATTGCGAGAACAACAAGCCGGGTATCTCCAGCACTGACGCGCGTGCGCAAGGTTTCATGGAAGAGATGAAGAAGCACCCCAACATCAAGGTGCTGGAGACGCAGTACAACGAGGACGACGCCAATCGCGCCGCCTCGCACGTGGCGGCGGTGCTCGCGCGCAATCCCGACCTCGCGGGCGTGTTCGGCGCCAACACGTTTTCGGGCGCGGGCGCGGCGCAAGGCGTGAAGAACGCGGGCAAGCAGGGCGCAGTGAAGATCGTCGTGTTCGACGCCGTGCCGGGCATCGACGAGCAGATCAGAAGCGGCCTCGTCGATATCGCCATTGCGCAGCTTCCCGACGAGATGGGCTATGACGCCGTGAAATTCGCGGCCGACGCCATCCACGGCAAGAAGATTCCCACTTACAAGGGCACGGGCTTCGTGGTGCTGGACAAGTCGAACATCGACAAGCCGGAGATGAAGCAGTACATCTACTCGAACTAAGCCACGCGAACAGAGCCACATGAACGACAAACGACTCGACAGGCTCGCGCTCGTCAGCAAGGTCTGGCCGTGGCTCTTTCTCGGCACGCTGCTCGTCTTCTTCGAGGCGTGGGCGCGCATCTCGGCGCATCGGTCGTTCGTGTTCAACGCGTACAACCTGCAGTCGATCGGACTTGCGGCGAGCGCGCCGCTGTTGCTGGCGATCGGTCAGACCTTTGTGATCATCACCGCGGGCATCGATCTTTCGGTGGGCTTCGTGATGGGGCTCGCGGCGGTGTGCGTCGCGCAGTTCACGATTCCCGGCGGCGAATCGCCGTGGATCTTGCTGATGTCGATTCCTCTCACGGTGCTCGTGTGCCTGATTCCAGGCTTCGTGAACGGAGTATTGATCGCGCGCCTCGGCGTGCCTGCCTTCATCGGCACGCTCGGCATGTATGGGGTCGCGCGGGGCGTGGGCTTTCTCGCTGCGGGCAGCGGCATGACCGTTTCCGTCAACAATCCTGGGCTCGCGTGGCTCGGCAGCGGCTGGACGCCCGTGATTCTCACGGCCGTGCTGCTCGCCATCATGCACTTCGTGCTCTCGCAAACGCGCTTCGGCCAGTACACCTATGCGATAGGCGGCAATCCGCAGTCGGCGGTGCGCGCGGGCATCAACGTGCGCCGTCATCTGTTCGCAATCTATCTGATTGCGGCGGCGTTCGCGGCGGTGGGCGGCATCGTCTACACGGCGCGCTTCGCGGCGGGCGCGGCCAATGCGGGTGAGCCCATGCTGCTCGATTCGATCGCGGCGGTCGTGATCGGCGGCGCGAGTCTCTTTGGCGGCACCGGCAATGTCATCGGCACGCTGATCGGCGCGCTCATCATCGCCGTGATCGAATTCGGGCTTGTGTTCATCGACGTCAACGCGTTCTGGCAATTCATCGTGGTCGGCATCGTCATCATTCTCTCGGTGCTGATCGACCAGTACAAGGATCGGCTCGGAGGCGCGCAATGAGCGGCGCGAGCGACACGCCGATTCTGGAGGCGCGCGACGTCTCGATCCGGTTCGGTGGTGTGGAGGCGCTCAAGCGCGTGTCGTTGCGGCTCATGCCCGGCGAAGTGCTGGCGCTCGCCGGCGACAACGGCGCAGGCAAATCCACGCTCATCAAGATCCTCTCGGGCGTGTATCGCGCCGATGCGGGCGATCTGCATTTCGAAGGGCGTCCGCTCCAACTGCGCGATCCGCAGGATGCGCGCTCGCAGGGCATCGAAACCATCTATCAGGATCTCGCGCTGGCCGACAATCTCGACGTGGGCAGCAACATCTTCCTCGGCCGCGAGCCCGTGAGACGGCTATTCGGCTTCCAGGTGATCGACCGGCCGCATATGGCGCGGGTGGCGCGCGAAGTGCTCGAGCGGCTCGATATCGTGATCCCGCCGCGCAAGCTCACGGGCCCCGTGAAAATGCTCTCGGGCGGCCAGCGCCAGGCGATTGCGATAGGCCGCGCGATTTACTGGAACGCGCGCGTGCTCATCATGGACGAGCCCACGGCGGCGCTCGGTGTGCCCGAGCAACGCAAGGTGATGGAGTTGATTCGCGGGCTCAAGGCGCAGGGCGTGGCCGTGATTCTCATCTCGCACAACCTGCACGATATTTTCGCCGTGGCCGAGCGCATCGTCGTGCTGCGGCGCGGCGAAGTGGCGGGCGAGCGGCGCGTGATCGACACCGATGGCGACGAGATCGTTCGGCTGATGGTAGGCGACACGTATTCGAACGGCGCGCACTGAAACCTGACGCGGTGCGTTCGCCTGCGCGGTGCGGGCATTCGATGGACAATGTCGGCTCGAACCTTGACCGCATTCCTGCTTCCGCCATGAACTACCTCGATCCCGCCGATATCACGAGCTGGCACGCCCACGTCTATTTCGACGCGGCGACACGCGACGCCGCATGGACCTTGCGCGAGGCGATCGAAGCCCGCTTCGGCGAGATCGTGCAGATCGGGCGCTTTCACGAACGCCCGGTCGGGCCGCATCCGATGTGGTCGTATCAGCTCGCCATCGCGCGAGAGCATTTCACGACAGTCGTCGAATGGCTCACGCTCAATCACGGCGCACTCGACGTGTTCGTGCATCCGAACACCACCGATGCCCTGCGTGATCATCGCGACGGCGCCGTGTGGATCGGCCATTCGCACACGCTCAATCTCGGCGCGCTCGGCGGCTGACCATTCTGCGGATTGCGCCGTCCTGTAGCCTGCGGCACGGCGCAATCCTCGACACGCCAGCGGGCCTCAGTGCCCAAACGACTCCGTTTTTGCCGCCGACGATCCGCCCGGCTGCGGCCGCGCGGCCTGCTTGATGAGCAGCGCCGCGCCGGCAACGAGACCGGCGACGGCAACCGTCGCAAAGATGCCTGCAAACGTGAAGTGCCGGCGCGCGAGTTCGGCCACGAGGAACGAGCCCGCAATGCCGCCGAAGCGCCCGATGCCGAGCATCCAGGCCACGCCGGTGCCGCGTCCCTGGGTGGGATAGAACGCGGCGGCGAGCGCGGGCATCGACGATTGCGCCGTGTTCATCAGCACGCCGGCCACGAACACCACGAGCACGAGCAGGGCCACGTTGCCGGCCGCCTGGCCGATGAGCCAGACCGAAATCGCGGTGAGCACGTAGCACACGGCGATGATGCGGTTCGCGTTGAAGCGGTCCATCAGCATGCCGCTCAGCACCGCGCCCACGCCGCCGAGCGGGAAGAGCGCCGAAATCAGCGTGGCGCTCGAGGCCGTGAGACCGGAGTCCTTGAGCAGCAGCGGCATCCAGTTGATCGAGGCGTAAAAGATCACGAGCCCCATGAAATACGCGACCCACAGCATCACCGAGCCGACGAGGTACATCGGCGAGAGCACGACGCCGAGACCCTGGCTTTCCGTTTGCGGGGCGTGCTCCGTCATCGTGAACACCTGCGCCTTGGCGGCGTCGGGCGAGATGCGGGCGAGCGCGGCGCGAATACGCTCGACGGGCCGCTGATTCGCCACCATGTAGCGCACCGATTCCGGCATGCGCAGGAAAAGCGGCACGGCGAGCACGAGCGGCGTCACGCCGCCGAGCATGAGCACGCTGCGCCAGCCGAAATGCGGAATCATCCACGCCGCGAGAAAGCCGCCGCAGGCCGCGCCGAGCGGAAAGCCGCAGAACATCAGGTTGATCACGGTGGCGCGGTTCCGGTCGGGACAGAACTCGCCCATCATCGTGACCGCGTTCGGCATGGCGGCGCCGAGACCCACACCTGTAATGAAGCGCAGCCACGTGAGCTCGCCGATGCTGGTGGAGAACGCCGAAACGAGGCAGGTCACGCCGAACAGCAGCACCGAGCCGACCAGCATGCCGCGGCGCCCGAGGCGGTCGGACAGCGGTCCTGACGCGAGTGCGCCGCAGGCGAGGCCGAAGAGCGCCG
This sequence comes from Paraburkholderia sp. CNPSo 3281, assembly GCF_024206515.1. NCBI lineage: Bacteria > Pseudomonadati > Pseudomonadota > Betaproteobacteria > Burkholderiales > Burkholderiaceae > Paraburkholderia > Paraburkholderia sp. CNPSo 3281. The sequence continues at coordinate 440,682 of NZ_JAMBPS010000001.1, forward strand.
CACTCAGCACGGGCGCGAGCGCGGGCTTGGGGATGCCCCATTCGCCGAGCAGCGAAGGCGCGATGAAGCCGATCGCGGCGGTGTCGAAACCGTCTAGCAGGACGATGACGAAGCACATCGCGAAAATGAACCACTGGAACGGCGAAAACGGATGTTCGTTGATGAAGGTCTGGACGTCGACGGCACGCGGCTGGTCCATGGTTTTGTCTCCTGTCGACCGAGGTTGTCGTTGTATCGGCCCGCCGTGGCGTGCCGCTTTTTCTGGTTTGCCTTACAACCTGGAATAGTAACCGCAGCGCGGGGTTTGCTGGGGATCGTCATCGGGCGCGGCAGGCGGCCGTCTGCTAGCCTGAAAGCAGCACGGCGAGCACGCGCGTGCTGCAGGCGTGTCGCGTTGCGCGACAAGGAGTTCCCAATGAAGCCTTTCTTCGCCCACGCGGGCATGCCGTGCCTCATGGCAAGCGCAATGCTGGCAGGTGCGCCCGGCCAGGTTTTTGCCCAGCTCGCGCCGAATGACGACCTGCGCGCGCCGCAAAATAGCCTCGCGCTCATGCCGGGCGCCCAGCCCGGCAGCGAGTACCCGACCCACGGCAATCGCCAGGCCGGCGAGATGCCGGTCGGTCCTACCGATCCGCGCGGGCAACTCGCGAACGGTCACCCGAATAACGCCGAGGCGGGCGGCTACGGCGCCCCGTTGGCGGGCGTGCGCTCGGGTGGGCATAGCGGCGCGGGCATGTGAGCGACTGGCCGCTTCAGGTCCGCTCAGGTTGCCAGGCCAGCTGGGCTTCGAGCGTTTCGCCGGGAGCGAGCACGGTGCCGCCCACGTCGATGCGCTGCACGGTTCCTTCGTGACGCAGATTGAGCCAGTCCGTCGTGTTGCTGACCAGTTCCGCGCAGAAGTACGGCAGGCCGGGCGGGCAGAAGACCACGAAGAAGTCGAGTGGCGTGCTTGCGCGCAGCGCGAGACGACGGCCTTCGTGCGGCCACTCGATGACCGCCTCGCGGCGCCATCCGGAGAAGTTGTTGTCGAGATCGAAGTCGTCGACGATCAGGCCGGCCTGCAGGGCGTCGACGGCCGGGTGGGCGCTGAGCGAGACCGGCAGGACTTCCGTGTCGATTTCCCACATGGCGCGCACGCGCGCGGCGATGTGCGTGCCGGGCGGGCGCGGGTAATACGGGTGATGGCCCAGCCCGAACGGCATGGGCCGCGCGGCGAGGTTGCGAGCCCACATGCGCACGGTGAGGCCGCTGGCGTCGAGCGTGAGGTGCTGGCGCGCTTCGTAGCGAAACGGCCAGCCTGTGAGTGAGCCGGCCTTCGATTCAAGGTTGGTCGCCATCGGAGCGGTTGTCGTGGATTGTGAACGAGGCAAGCTTGAGCCCCTCGAATCCTTCGAATTCCTCGAACCGTTCCGTCTCGCCTGTGTCCGGCACCGCGGCGCGCGCGCAGACCTGGCGCACCGTGCTGCGCGAGCAGAGCGTGTACTTCGCGCTCGCCGCGCTCGTGGCGTTCAATCTCGCGGTCACGCCCGGCTTCTCGAATCCGTTCGCGGCGCGCAGCCTGCTGTTCGAGGCAGCGCCGATCGTGTTGATCGCGCTGGGCCAGAATCTCGCGATCGCGACGCGCGGTATCGATCTCTTCGGTGATGGCGCTCGCCAGCGCGTCGATTGCCGTGTTCCTGCCGTATGGCGTGGGCCCGGCGCTCGTGGGTGCGGTCGCGGTGGGCGCCGTAGTCGGCTTGTGCAACGGGTTCCTCGTGGCGCTGCTCGCCATCGATCCGCTGATCTCGAGCCTCGCCTTGCTGGTCGCCGCGCGCGGGCTCGCGCAGGCGCTGCTGGGCGGCTCGCGCGTGAATCTGCCCGACACGCCCGCATTCGATCTGCTCGGCGCCGGCCCGCTCGGCCCGCTGCCGATCGTCATGCTGATCGCGCTTGGGCTCGCGGTGGTGGTGGCGTTCGTGGTGCGGCGCACGACCTTCGGGCGCTATGCGATTCTCGTGGGCGCGAGCCGCGGCGCCGCGTTTCTCGCGGGCATTCCGGTGCGGCGCACGCTCTTTCTCGTCTATGCGGTGAGCGGCACGCTTGCCGGACTCGCCGGCGTGTTCGCGTCGTCGCGGCTTGGCGCGGCGGATCCCAACTATGTGGGTGTGAACTTCGAACTCGATGCGATTGCCGCTTCGGTCATCGGGGGCACGCCGCTGTCGGGCGGGCGCATTTCGATTGTCGGCGCGGTGTTCGGCGTGCTGCTTCTGCAGGTGCTCGACGCGAGCTTCATCATGAACAACATCAGCTTCACCTACGCGCAGATCCTCAAGGTGGTGTTCATCGTCGTCGCGCTGTATCTGCAACGCTCGGGAGCCTGACACAATGCACAAGGCCAAACCAGCGGACGCTCAATCCGCCGACGCACCGGGTGCCAGCCGGCGCGCGCAAGTGATCGCGCTCGTGCAGTCGCGGGGGGCGATCGCGATGCTCGTGGTCGTCGCGCTCGTGGCCGGCATGGTGTTTCCCGACTACCTGCGCCCGGCGAACCTCGCGGACATCGCGTCGAACGGCGCGTTTCTCGGGCTCGTCGCCGTGGGGCAGAGCATCGTCATCGTCCTGGGCGGATTCGATCTTTCGGTCGGGTCGATGGTCGGACTCGGCACGGTGCTGGCCGCCTATGCCGCGCCGTATGGCTGGGGCGCCGCGATGCTCGCGCCCGTGGCGGCGGGTTTCGTCATCGGGCTGGTGAACGGCGTGCTGATCGCCCGTGCGCGCATGGCACCGTTCATCGTCACGCTTGCGGCGCTGCTTGGGCTCAAGGGGCTCGCGCTCGTGCTCGCGAGCCAGGATCTGCTGATTGCCAATCCGGGTTTCTTCGCGCGCATCGCCAATGGCTCGGTGTTTGGCGTCAACAATCTCATTTGGGTGCTCGTGGTCGTCTATGCGCTCGGCGGCGCGCTGCTCAATCACACGCGCTTTGGCGCGGCGATCTTTGCGATCGGCGGCAACGAAGAGGCGGCGCGCATGCTGGGCGTGCGCGTGGAGCGCGTGAAGATACTCGCCTATGGATTGTCCGGTGCGCTCGCCGGTCTCTCGGGGGCGCTGCTGGCGTCGCATCTGGACTCGGGGTTGTCGGGGGCGGGGACCGGCTACGAACTGCAGTCGATCGCCGCGGCCGTGATCGGCGGCGTGTTGCTCACGGGCGGAGTGGGAACGATGGCCGGGCCGCTGGCCGGCGTGCTGCTTCTCGGTGTCATCGACAATGTGATCAATCAGGTCGGCACGCTGAGCCCTTACTATCAGAACCTGGCGAGCGGCGCATTCCTGCTTGCTGCGGTGATCGTGCAGACCGTGCTCACCGGGCGCCGGCATGGCGCGGCGCGAGCCGCGGGCGCGACGCGGCGGCGTGCGGCCGCGGGCTCTTGATGGATGACGTCTCGAGCTGCCGGTTTCCAAACGCGTTTGGCTGATGGCGTGCCTATTGATGTGAAACGATCAGTTTTACGCGCGTCGAGCCATCGGTCTGCGCGGTGATCTCGGTCCGGCTGCCGCGCTGCCCCAGATAGAAGTGCTGGCGTCCAGGCGAGTTTACGTCGTGCGTTGCGTCGGGCAGGCACGAGGCAATGTCGGCGCCTACCCCTTCGAGCGCGTTCGTCCCCGATCCTGCGTCGCGCGCACTCCAGACGCACTGAAAACTCCCGCCGCTCGTTGCGCACTGCGCGTCGTCGCCATAGGGTTGCGCGACGGCGCGTCCGTCGTCAGGACTCAGTGACGCGAAATGCTGGGGCGCCGCCGCGACGATGCGCTTTAGCGCCGCGCAAGGGCTTGCGCTGTCGTCCGCATGAGCGGCCAGGGGGATGCCTGGTATGACAATCGCCGAGCAAAGCGCGAGGATCCGGATGATCGGTGGGTTCATGGTGTTCCGCTGCGTGAGAGCAGCGCCTCATCGTGGCAGGTGAGGGCTGCGCTGCAAGCGGCGTGCCGGGAATAGCCCTTGCAAGGTCGCGTCGGACCACGCATCACGAGGAGAACGCCATGAGGGAACCGTTCGATCGCACGACGAAAGCGGGCGCATTGCTGGTCGGCCTGATCTTCGCGATGGCGAGCAGCGGCGAATCGCGCAACGAGCAGGAACACGCGTGCCGCGGCGATGCGTTCCACTTCTGCGCGCGTGCGATTCCCAACAAGGAGAAGATCGCGGCGTGCCTGAAGCAGCACTACGATGAGCTCTCGCCGCCGTGCAAGGCGATGTTCGACCCGCCGACGATGGTCGATCCGAAGTCATGAGCGCGAATGCCGCTCATTGAAAGAGGCGCGTTGCGCCTCTTTTCAATTGAGTCGATGGAAAAGGGCTTGCGGACTCGCGATCGAGGCGATAAGATTCGCCCCCTTCGCAGTTCGATGTCTCAGACATCAGGGCAGCGAGGGCCGCCGCGGAAACCGGCGGACGCAGGAGTCGGCAGCTTTTTTAAGCGGTGAGCGAAAAAAAGGGGTTGACGAAGCGAAAAAGATTCTTCATAATCTCATTTCTCTGCTGCTGACGCAGCAACGCAGAAAGAAGCCGGTAGTTAGGTGTTTTAACGGCAACTTCGCGATCGATCTTTAAAAATTTACAGCCGATAAGTGTGGGCGCTTGATGCGGTGGCGACCCGGTCTTGTTCTTCGGAATGAAGCCGGGAGCAGCAAAAGTATCAAGAGTCTCACACTAAAGTAAGTCAGGTTTTTGAATTTATTCAGAACCTGTCAGCTTTGAGTGAGCGACCGGTTTCGAGAGAAACCGAAAACAGTAACAGGTATTGAACTGAAGAGTTTGATCCTGGCTCAGATTGA